>CAZRVA010000011.1:36349-41101 GCA_964603255.1 uncultured Chitinophaga sp. | reverse complement strand
CTTTTTTAGGAGCAGGTTTAGCCGCTACTTTTTTCGCTACTGCTTTTTTAGGAGCAGGTTTGGCTGCAGCTTTTTTCGCTACTACTTTCTTAGGAGCCACTTTTTTAGCTACCGGTTTTGCAGCTGTTTTTTTAGGAGCTGCTTTTTTTGCTGTTGTTTTAGCAGCCGGTTTAGCTGCTTTTTTAGGAGCTGCTTTAGCCGCCTTTTTTATCAGTTTCTTAGCCATAAGGAGTTAATTAGCTTTGGTTAATTGAACTTTTATCAGGTGTTCGTCAACCTCTATTTCGGCCGGGAGGCTTGTTGTTGCTGTAACATCAAGCTTATCGGCTAAAATTTCCGTGCAAATATATGTTTTATAAGCATTTATCGCATTGTTTATGTATTCATGCGATTGTAATTCAATATTAATTTTATCGGTTACTTCTAAATTGCATTCTTTTCTTAATGCTTGAAGTTTGCTAACGACCTCACGCGCAATGCCTTCTAGTTTAAGTTCCGGTGTTATCTCCACATCCAATGCCACCGTAATTTTACCTTCGTGGGCCACTTTATAACCTGTAATATCTTTCGACATGATTTCCACATCGGTTAATTCTAGGTTCATTTCAGCTCCATCAACCATAACAGTGATAGCACCATTTTGTTCTAAAGTTGCAATTTGTGCACTATTCATAGCTAAAATAGCATCACCCACGGCTTTCATTTTTGCGCCTACTTTTTTACCCAATACCCTAAAGTTTGGTTTGATAGATTTTTCTATCTCTTCAATAAACTCTAATTGCTTTACGTTTACTTCAGATAAAATTAAATCTTGTACGTGTATAATTTCGTCTTTAATACGTGCATCAACCATTGGTATTAGTATTTTTTGCAGTGGCTGACGAACTTTAATGTTCTCTTTTTTACGAATAGATAACACCAATGAAGATATTTTTTGTGCATACTCCATTTGTTCTTCTAAGCGCAGGTCAATTACTTTTTCATCAGCGTTAACTAAATCAGTTAAATGCACCGACTCGCTTTTGCCATTTAAGTTTTTGTAAACCCAATCGCTAAAGAATGGTGCAAACGAACTGCTTAACTGTGATACCGTAATTAAACATTGGTATAAAGTTTCGTAAGCTGCTTTTTTATCGGCATTCATTTCGCCTTTCCAGAAACGTCTGCGGCTTAAACGAATAAACCAGTTACTGAAATGGTCGCCAGTAAATTCTTCAATGGCACGAACAGCCGGTGTGGCATCGTAATCGTCCATTCGCTCACGAACCAATTTAACCAGACTGTTTAGTTTACTCATAATCCAACGATCCAATTCGGTGCGTTCGCTTATTGGTGTTAAGTTGTTTTCGTCAAACTCAAACCCATCAATGTTGGCATAAATAGCAAAGAATGAATAGGTGTTGTACAAAGTTCCAAAAAACTTACGTTGACTTTCAGCTACGCCTTCCAAATCAAACTTAAGGTTATCCCAAGGGTCGCTGTTGCCCAACATATACCATCGTGTAGCATCGGCTCCGTATTTGGCAATGGTAGCAAACGGATCAACAATGTTGCCCAAACGTTTACTCATTTTTACGCCATTTTTATCTAATACTAAGCCATTGGCAATTACATTTTTAAAGGCAATTCCGGGGTTATTGTTTTGTTGGTTGATGGCCTTAATTTCATCACTGCTTTCGTTTAATAAAACAGCCAATGCATGTAAGGTAAAAAACCATCCACGGGTTTGATCTACACCTTCGGCAATAAAATCTGCAGGGTAGTTTTCGCTTAACGGAATTTCTTTGTTAAAAGGGAAATTCCATTGGGCATAAGGCATAGCGCCACTATCAAACCAAACGTCAATTAAATCAGCTTCACGGAACATTTTCTCACCTTTGCTCGATACCAATACCAATTCATCTACATAAGGTTTGTGCAAGTCTTTCATTTCAAAATCTTGCGGCACAAATCCGGCAGCTTTGGCTTTGGCAAGTTCTTCTTGCAACTCGGCATTAGAGCCAATGCATTTTTCTTCGCTGCCATCCTCGGTTCTCCAAATAGGTAGTGGAGTTCCCCAATAACGAGAGCGCGATAAATTCCAATCTACTAAGTTTTCTAACCAGTTACCAAAACGCCCGGTTCCGGTGTGTTCCGGTTTCCAGTTAATTTTTTGATTGGCTTCAACCAACTTGTCTTTGTATGCAGTTGTTTTAATAAACCAACTCTCTAACGGATAATATAAAATAGGTTTATCGGTTCGCCAGCAATGTGGGTAAGGATGCTCGTACTTTTCTTTCTTAAACAATTTACCTTCGGTTTGTAGTTTAAGAATGATGCGCTCATCTACACTTAGGTAATTTAATTTAGACGTATCTTTAATTACTTCACTTAACTTTTCTTTTTGTAAGGCTAAAGCAGCTTCTTTTTCAGCATCTGTTAAGTAGGCTTCTTTTACGTACTCTTCGCCATATAAAAACTGCCCGTCTTGAACTTCAGGTAAAAATTTACCACGTTTATCAACTAATGTTAAACTGCCAATGCCGTTTTGTTTGGCCACCCTAAAGTCATCTGCACCAAAACTAGGCGCAATGTGTACGATACCGGTACCGTCTTCGGTGGTAACAAAATCTCCGGTGATTACTTTAAACGCATCACCATTTTCTACGTTTGCAAAAGGTAATAATTGCTCGTAACGTATTCCGGCTAAATCGGCACCTTTAACTTCTTTTACTACTTCAAACGGAATGTTTTTATCACCTGCTTTGTAATCACCTAATTTTAACTCCGCATTTTCTGCCTTAAAATGTTTGCCCAATAATTCTTTGGCCAGCACTACTGTGCAAGGTTTATGGGTATGTGGGTTGAATGTATTTACCAACACATAATCAATTTTAGAACCCACAGCTAATGCCGTGTTTGATGGCAATGTCCAAGGTGTGGTGGTCCAAGCTAAGAAGTAAACATCACCATCAAATGGAGCGTTAACGGCTTTAAACATGGCCACAGCCGTGTTGTCTTTAACATCTTTATACGTGCCGGGTTGGTTTAACTCGTGCGAGCTTAATCCGGTTCCGGCAGCAGGAGAGTATGGTTGAATGGTGTAACCTTTGTACAACAAACCTTTATTGTACAATTGTTTTAAAATCCACCAAAGCGACTCAATGTAGTTGTTGTCGTAGGTTACATATGGGTCGTTTAGGTTAACCCAATAGCCCATGCGTGTGGTTAGGTTGTTCCACACATCGGTGTATTTCATTACATCCTTTTTGCAGGCTTCGTTGTATTCGGCCACCGATATTTTTTTACCAATATCTTCTTTGGTAATGCCCAATGTTTTTTCTACTTGTAACTCAACTGGCAAACCATGTGTGTCCCAACCGGCTTTACGTTTTACCTGAAATCCTTTTAAGGTATTGTAGCGGCAAAAAATATCTTTAACCGTACGGCTCATTACGTGGTGAATACCCGGCATACCATTAGCGCTTGGCGGACCTTCATAAAAAACGAAAGATTTTGCCCCTGCACGGTTGCTCACACTTTTTTCAAAAATGTTATGCGCTTGCCAAAACTTAAGTATTTCCTCTTCAAAAGCCGGAAAGTCAAGTTTTTTATATTCGTTGTACTTACTCATTTGTAGTTGTGTTTTTGGGTTGAATCATGGATTTGACGGTATTGTCTATCAATTACTCAGCCTAAATAAAAGTGTGCGAAAATAGGATTTAGCAGCTATAAATGAAAGAAGCATTTGATATAAGCAGCAAGTACTGATTTTTAGACCCCAAACACCAAAAAAATAAGCCACCAAAACGAGTATTGGCAGCTTAGGTTAAATAATTCGTAATGGAATTATGGTTTAATGATTTTGTAGTTTACCTCCACATCATCAAACTTAATTTTGCAGAAGTAAAATCCTGTTTTTAGGTTTGATGTGTTAAAGGTATGTATGTTGTTAAATGGTTTATTAATTGTATTGAATACAACCTCTCCAATGTTATTCATAATTACAATTTCTGAAACTTGAGTATTGGTTTTGCTAAGGTCTATACTGACAGTTTCATCAAACGGATTTGGGTAAACAGAGATGTTGTTTTTTAGTAAATCAATTTTGTTTAATGAAGAACTAACCACACTATCGCAGGCAATATTTCCCCACTTCAAATCGAGCGAGTCATCTTTATAACAACGTATGCTTGTTAAACGTAAAGCATAAGGTTGATTTGTTGCATTTGGATAAAGTCCGGTAATGTTTCCTATGCCTTCAATAACTTTTCCGCTATATGTCCAATCATATTGCCATGGAAAAAGATCGGCATAGTACATAGTTCTAAATACTTTGCCCCCAACGGTATCAAATCCCATTGAATTAATTCTTACCCATGTTCCTGAATCGCTGGGTATAACATGTCTGGTTTCGCCAAAAGCGGGTATAAAAAGCGTATCGCCAATTTGTTTGTTAAAATCATACAACACCTGAAACCTGCCATTAAAATAAACATATTGAGCCTGTGTTAAGGTGTCGCTGTAAATATAAAAACTCGAAAGACTTCCCAAGTAGTTGGTTTGGTTTTCAAAAGGTGTTTGGTACTTTAAGCATAATTTGCCTTTAATTATGGTGTCCTTGTTATAACTTATTTCTAGAGGAGCGTTGTAGGTTGTCGGGCCGGGGCTTACTGCGCTATAATGCCATTTGGATGAGGGTGTAAACCATTTTTGTGCATAGGTTTCTCCAACTGCCAATAGCAAAGTAATAGCAATAATGATGTGTTTCAT
>CAZRVA010000011.1:0-36249 GCA_964603255.1 uncultured Chitinophaga sp. | reverse complement strand
CATAGGTTTCTCCAACTGCCAATAGCAAAGTAATAGCAATAATGATGTGTTTCATCGCTTTATTATTTTAAAAGTTTGGGTTTGACCCTTACTCATGACGCGGCAGTAATACAGTCCTGGTGTAAGTAAGGTTAAGTTTAGACTTTGTTTTTCGTTGAAAGGTTCAATTGAATACTCCCAGATTGTTTTTCCCAACTGATTTAAAATTAATAGTGAACCTTCTTTCAAAGGTTGTTTGAAGTTAAGTTCCAATACATCGTAAAAAGGGTTGGGGGATATTGAGGCAATTGCTTGTTCTGAAGCTTCTGACACTGTAACCCGCAAGGATGTGTCGCATGGTAAATCACTTAATTTGATGCTAATGTGTTCATTTTCAAAACACCTCAAGGGTGCATCGTAACTTGGCAAAGAAGTTTTTTGGAACACAGGCATAAAATTGGATAAATTACCAATTGTTTCAATAATCTTACCCGAAAATCGCCAGTCATACTTTTGGGGCCAAGGTAAATTTTCATCTGATTTAAATATTTCCTTATAGTGCATTGTTTTATAGGCAATCCCCATAATGGTATCGATGCCAACAGAATCAATAATAGACCAAGCGCCTGAATCCATTTCTCCCTGATAACCCATTGCATCTATACCCGGAATAAATACGGTATCACCAATGCTTTTGTTAAAATCATACAAAACGTAAAATTGCCCTTTAACAAACACGTACTGTATATTGGCTAAAGTATCGTCATACATAAGCATGTTGTGTTTTGGATAAGGAATCCATTGTTTACTGTCAAGGTCTTTATAACTTGCTGCTAATTTTACGCATAACTTATTATCAATTAGCGTGTCTTTTTCTTTGCTTATTTCTATAGCATTTCCTAAATCACGATACCATTTGGCTTGTGGCGTAAACCATTTTTGTGCATTAACTTCTGTTATAGAAAGCAGGAGTATTGTAGCAAGAATAATATTTTTCATAGATTTTGTTTAAGCAAAACTAAACAGTGATAAAGTTAATTCCTACTTAAACAAAGTAAATTATAGTTAATTATTTCAGGTTTGTTTTATGTGAAACAAAATAGGCTGTCTAAAATTTAGGCAGCCTATTTTTAATAGTTATTCCTCATCATTATCGGTTGGCTCGGGTTCGAGTTCAACCAAGGTGCGGCTAAATTCTTCTTTGTTGTTAATCGATTTTTCGAGCGATAACAACAAGGATGGCAATAGCAATAAATTCATAAACATACCAAATAACAAGGCCAAAGAAGTTAATACACCTAAGGCAATGGTTCCACCAAAATCGCTGGCTGCAAATATGATAAAGCCAGCAAATAAGGCTACTGCGGTGTAAATAATACTTGGTCCTGCCTCTTGTAAACTCTCCGGTATAGCCACTTTCATATCCCAATTGTGCTTTTTAAGTGAGTTGCGGTATTTGGCCAAGTAGTGAATGGTAAAATCAACCACAATACCATAAGCTACCGAAAATATAATAATGGTGGATGGTTTAAGTCTAATATCAAAAAAGCCCATGATACCTAAAGTCATTAATAACGGAACGATGTTGGGGATTAACGAAATCAATACCATTTTCCAGCTAAAAAATAAAAATGCCATCATTACCGAAATAATGATAAGTGCAGAAAACACACTTTGTAAAAGGTTTTCCACCAAATAATCGTTTCCTTTTAAAAAGATTAAACTGGTACCGGTAAGCTTAACATCGTATTTGTCTTTAGGAAAAACTTCATCAACAATGGTTTGTACTTTTTGGTTTAAGGTTTTTAATTCTACCGAGCCAACATCAGCCATTTGTATGCTAATACGTGCCACTTGGTAATTGCTGTCTACCATACTTTTCATCAATCCACCGCTTACTTCGCCACCCCTTGGTATGTAACCAAGTAGCTCACTCATATCCAATGCACTAGGAATGATGTAATAACGTTCATCACCATCATGATAACCTTGATTGGCAAACTTTAAAAAATCAACCATAGAAACCGCCTTACTAAACTCCGGAAACTCGGCCAACTCTTTTTGCAGGCGGTTCATTTTTTGCAGGGTTGAAAAATCTTTTACGCCATTTTTTCTTCTGGTATCAATCCTAATTTCAAATGGTAAAACACCTTTAAGTTCTTTTTCAAAAAACTTTAAATCGGTAAATACTTTGTCTTTTTGCGGCAAATCATCAACCACATAACCCAAAGTGCGCACTTGCATACTTCCATATACCGAAACAATACAAACAGCTATAGTAACCGCATAAATAAGTTTACGTTTTTCGTATACCCACGTGTTGCACAATGCCATTATTTTATTCAATCTTTTGCTGTCTAAATGTTTGGTGTGCTTTTGTTTTGGTGGAGGTAAATAACTGTATACAATAGGAATAAACACCAATGATATTACATAAATAAGCATGATGTTTATACCTGATACCACCGAGAATTGATCGAGGATTGCACTACCTGAAAAACTGAATACACAAAAACCTACGGCTGTTGTTACGTTGGTTAAAAACAACGGTAAACCATTTTTAGAAATTAATCGGATAATGGCTAACATTTTATTGCCATGTGCCCTAAATTCCTGGTGGTATACATTGAGCAAATAAATGCAGTTTTGTATACCAATAATTACCATTAAAGGTGGAATGATACCGGTTAGTAAGGTAATTTTATAACCAAGCATATCTATACTGCCTAAAGTAATAACCACACCTATAATTACAACTATTAACGAGAAAATTACTGCTGATATAAAACGGAAAAAGATAAAAATGAATAGCGCAGTTACCAATATGGATAAGTAAGTGAAGATTTTAATTTCATCAGCCACTTTACTGGCATATACGGTGCGTACATAAGGCAAACCGCTGTAATGAATTTCGATGCCGTGTTTTTCGCCAAAAGCTTTGCAGTGCGATTCGATTTCGGCCACTAAACCAATACGTTCTTTGCTGTCTAATTTTTGTTTGTTTAGGGTGATGGCAAGTAAGGCCACATCGCCTTTTTCGTTGTACAACAACCCTTTATACAATGGCAACGATTCGATTAGGTTTTTCACCGAATCCATTTCTGTTTGCGTGTGTAGGTAGCCTGTTACTATTGGCTTAAGCTCTAACTTGTGCAAGCTATCATTACGGTAAGGCATGTACAAGTTGGTAACTGATAGTACTTTTTCAACCCCGGTGGTTTGACTAATTTTATTGTTCAGTTCAATCAAATCGTTAAAAAAGTCTTTTTCATACAATTTATCCGATTGAATACCAATGGCTAAAATATTGCCATCTTCGCCAAAGGTTTGTTTAAACTTTACATACTCTATAAAGTCGGGGTCATCATTGGGTACAACTTTCGCAAAGTCGTAGGTTAATTGAACCTTAGTTGCGAAGTATCCAAAAATTAAAGTAACAACGCCTAAGGCTACTAAAAACCAAAAACGGTTGCGTATTACGTAAGTTCCTATTTTTTGCCACATAATAAAGTGGGCGAATTTAAGTAAATAAAACAAGCACTAAGTTAAATTTATGTGGGTATTTGGTATAACAATTATCAGTTAAATGCGTTACGTTTGAGGTTTATTTACTATATACAAAACATGCGTTATAAGGCTATATTACTTATGTTTATGGTGGTTGCGTTAAGTGTTTCGGCACAATTTAGCGTACCCAAAGTGGGCAATTGGAGGGTGCATTTACCTTATCAAACCAATAATACGGTAGCACAAAATGGGAGTATTATATATGCAGGTTCATCAAGTGGTGTTTTTAGTTTTGATGTAGAAGATAACTCGTTGGATGTGATGAGCAAAGTAACCGGCTTGTCTGATGTAGAGGTTAAAAAGTTGGAGTTTGATAACCGCACACAAACATTAGTTATTGTATACAACAATACCAATATAGATTTATTGCAAAACGGAAGAATTACTAATATTCCTGATTTATTGCGCAAAACCATTATTGGAGATAAATTGGTAAACGATGTTACGGTGGTTGATGGTGTAGCTTATTTAGCCTGCTCCTTTGGTATCGTAAAAATTGATTTACAACGTAAACAAATTATTGATTCGTATCAAAATATTGGTCCGGGTGGGAGCAATTTACCTATTAACGATGTTGCCGTTTACAACGGAAGTCTATATGCAAGCTCAAACAGAGGATTGTATCGGGCGTCATTAAACAGCGGCAACTTAAGCGACTTTAATTTTTGGTCGGAAGTAAGAACAGATACTTGTAATCATTTGCTTACAGTTGGTGGTTTTTTAATTGTATCTACTGCAAATTCAGAAAATGTATTGAGGCGTTTTGATGGTGTGGTTTGGGATACTTTAACAGGTGTTGCTAATCAGTTTGTAAAAAATATTCGCATATCAGCGCAAAAGTTAATATGTATACAAGAGCGACAAGTTTTAACTTATGATGCACAATTTGTACCAACTGTTTTTGGAATTTCTGCTGCATCAGATGGTGTAATAAACGCTGAAGGTAATTACAGCTTAGCCATTGTTGAGCAAGGTTTGGTTTTGTTTGAACCCAACGGTAATCGTTATTTAGCACCAGCAGGTGCTTGGGGAAATACGGCATTGAAATTTTCTTATTCATCCACCCGCAAACAACTTTTTGTTGCAGGTGGTATGGTTGATGGAGTAGGAGCAGCAACAGGTTTAAGAAGCACCGGAAACAACAATAAGTATTATGTATTTGATGGTAACATGTGGTACAATTCTGCGGTTATTAATAATCCATTGGTAAATAAGTGCCGCGATTTTATGGATGTGTTTACCGATGATAAAACAGGCAAAACTTACCTAACCAGTTTTGGATTTGGATTGCTTGAGGTAAATAATTTAACCCCAACAATTTTATACGATACCAGCAATAGTTCAATTGGTTTTTTTGTTACAGCTTTTCCAACTTTTAGGCCGGTGTATGCATCAGGTACTACGGTTGATAATGCCGGAAATTTATGGGTTACCAGTTATGGTGCGGCTAAACCTTTAGCAGTTAAAACTCCATCAAACCAATGGTATTCTTTTGCTTTTAGTGGTGGTGATGCCAATGTAAGTTATATGGTTTGCGATAATGCATTTCCGCGTAACAACAAATGGATAATTAATAACCGTGCAGGAGGTTTATATGTGTATAATGAAGGTGCAAACATTGCTTCTAATGCTGATGATAGGTTTAGAATATTGGGAAAAGAAAAAGGAAACGGACTTTTACCAAGCACCAATGTACTTAGCATGGCTTTAGATAAAAATGGTGAAATGTGGATTGGTACTGATCAGGGATTATGTATTATAAGCGACCCAACTGCTGTGTTTAGCAATTCATCAACCCGTAGTTTTGATGCCCGACAATTAATTATAAATACCGGAAGTTTTAACAGCATTATTTTAGGTACTGATGCTATTTTATGTATTAAGGTTGATGGTGCAAACCGTAAGTGGATTGGTACACGCAATGGTGTTTGGTTATTGAGCGAAGATGGGTACACTGTAATCAGAAACTTTACCACAGAAAACAGTCCGCTGTTATCTAATGTTGTTTATGATATTGGCATTTTTGAAGAAACAGGAGAAGTGTTTTTTGCAACTGAAAAAGGCATTATAAGTTATGCAGGTGATGCAACAAAAGCAGATTTGGTACACAACAAAGTTGTTGTTTATCCAAACCCTGTAAGGCCTGAATTTACTGGCGAAATTGCTATACGTGGTTTAGCAGAAAATACCAATGTTAAAATAACAGACATATCCGGAAACCTGGTTTATGAGACCAAAGCCAACGGAGGTATGGCTACCTGGAATGGCAGAAATTTCTCTGGCAAAAGAGCTGCCACAGGTGTGTATTTAATTTACAGCAGTAATGATGATGCCACCGAAACTTATGTTACTAAACTGTTGTTTGTAAACTAAAGTTTATACCACCATAAAAAAGTTTATTGTTGCAGCATGCTTACCAAGTGCAGGGCCATTGTTATAAAGTGTATTGATTACAGCGAAACAAGTGTAATTTTAAAGTGCTTTACAGATACTTATGGGATGCAATCGTACCTGATAAATGGGGTAAGAAAAAATAAAGGAAGCATAAGGCCATCGCAGTTGCAGCCGCTTAGTTTGTTGGAGCTCGAAGCTTATCATCAACAAAATAAGAACCTACAGCGTATAAAAGAATTAAAATGTGCGCCACAATTAAACAGCCTACATTTTAATATGTATAAAAGTGCTATTGGAATGTTTATGGCCGAGGTGGTTTATCGCAGTATTAAAGAAGATAATCAACCCGATAATAATTTGTTTGAGTATTTGTATAACACCATTCAAATTTTGGATGTTGAGCAAGAACGCACTGCAAACTTTCCATTGTTTTTTATGGTTAACCTTACCCGATTTTTAGGTTTTTACCCTAAGCTAAATAGCAGCGGAACAACTACCATGGGTTTTAATTTTAAAGACGGAGAGTTTGAACCTTACGATGATAAAAGTCCATTTCAAATTGATTTAGCATGCAGCCAATTGTTAATTGAATTAATGCGCTGTACCTACGATGAACAAAAGCTTTTGCAAATACATGGGCATCATCGCAAACAACTTATTTCGGCTATGGTAATGTATTACAACCAACATTTAAATGGCTTTAGCAACATGCGCAGCCACGAGATTTTATCAGAAGTGTTGGAGTGATCAACTTAACTGACAATTTTCTTTAGTGCAGCCTTGCTAGGCAAGTATAGCTTATATTGTGATGTGAAGATTTGATTGTTATTTTTGGGTAGTGTAATTTCAACAACGGCATCAGATTTGTCTTTACATATAATGATACCAATTGTAGGTTTTTCTGTATCTAACTTCACGTATCTGTCGTAATAGTTAACATACATCTGCATTTGTCCAATGTCTTGATGCTTCAGTTTCCCAATTTTTAAATCAACTAAAACAAAACATTGTAATAACCGATTATACAATACCAAGTCAACAAAAAAATCCTCTTCATCAAACGAAAATCTTACTTGCCTGCCCTGAAACAAAAAACCTTTGCCCATTTCTAATAAGAAGTGTTCAATCTTGCTAATAACTGCTGTTTCCAAATCGGTTTCAGAGTACGTTGCCTTTTCATCTAATCCTAAAAACTCCAATACATACGGTGTTTTTAAAACATCTTCGGGGCGTTCAACCAATTGTCCTTTAGCAGCAAGTTGTTTTACTTTTCTCTTGTCTTTACTTAAGGTTAATCTTTCAAAAAGCCCTCTATCTATCTGCCGTTGAAGTTCACGAATACTCCAATTATTCTGTGTTGCTTCAATTTCATAAAATGATTTTTCGTTGTTATTTGTAATTCTACTGAGTATAACATAATGCGACCAAGATAACGGAAACACTTGTGCAAAGGGCTTCTTGGTGGTTTTGGTAGATTTTATTTTAGTTGTCAATTCCGCAGACACTGTCTGCGGAATTGAAATATACTTTTTTCTGTCTTCAAATGCAGTGTAAAAAAATCGCATTTGCTCTAGATTACGCTCTGAAAACCCATTGCCAAAATGTTTGGTTAAATGTTTACTCAGCTTTTTAATGGTAGCTTTACCATAGGTGGCTTATTTACTACCTTGTTGTTCGTTTTCAATGATTATTTTGCCTATCTGAAAATAGGTAAAAACCATTACACTATTTGTTTGGCGTACTACATGCTGTCTTGCAGCCTGAACCATTTCGATGGCTTGTTTAATAAAGCCATCAGTTTGTCTTGTTGTTTTAGGTTTAATTTTGGTCATAGCAAATGCAATATAATAATTTGTTTTGCAATAAGTTATGTAATGTGTTTTTGTCGTAGCCTATGGTTTTATGTTGATATCCGGATTAATTTCAACCAAATGAGCAATAAATTCTTGTTTATGTTTGGGTGAAATAATAACCTGATCAAACTTGTTAAAACTAATTTCTATTCTATCTAATGAAGTTGCAGGAGCACTTATAAGACTTTTAGTTGATGCTATTTTGGTGATGGTTTTGATGTTAATTTTTTGGTGGTAAATGAATCCACTTCTAATAATTAAGTTATCATCTTTTATGATGTAATAAGTATTTAAAAAAGTATAAGCAATAAAAACTGCAATGGGACTAATAATGCTCAGAACAACCCAACCTTGATCATCAAATGCGGCTAAAACTATAATTGTTGCAAACACAATTACAATTGGTAAAACAATTTCAAGACCGAGTTTTGATGGATATTTTTTATGCATACTGTCTTTTATGTATGTGTAATCTAACAATATTAGGTGTAAATAAAAAACGCAACCGGTTAGGATTGCGTTTAATTATTTTACTTTTTAGGTGTTAAACTCGCATCTACATGCACCTCAATTTCTTCTGCAATTTTTGCGGTAACCAACTTAGGAATTTCAATTTTATGATCAGCTACTTTTACTTTAAAATCACTTACTAATTGTACGCTTTCACCTTTTATGGTTACTTTTCCCTTAATGGTTCTTACTTGCTCAACACCGTGTATGTTTAGCTTCCCGGTTACAGTAACTTCATACGTGCCATCTTTGGTGTAATCTATCGTTTCGTTAATTTTACCTGAGAAAGTGCTGTTCGGAAATTTCTCACTCTCCATGTATTTCTCGTTAAAGTGCTCTTGCATTAATTTATTAGGGAAGTTAAACGAGGTGTTTAATACCTGAAATACCACATCGTTTGTTTTGGTATTTAGTAACACTACAGTTGTTGTGCTATGTGCTTCAATATCCTCTACAGGAGTTTTACTAAAGAAATCAATTTTACCGTTTGATGTACGGTATATCTGAGCAGTAGCGTTGATGCTTAATCCAATTAAAGCAGTCAACATTATTATTATATTTTTCATGTTTTATTAGGTTTATGCATGAATGATGCCAAGTTTATTTTCCTTCCTTTTCTAAACTAAACACACGTGATAAGTTAAATCCGAAACGCAGGGTGTTTAATGTTAGTTTATTGGTGTTTTGAGTTATAAATTGTTGTTCAATTAAACCAGCCCCATTGGTAAAGTGTAATTGAAATACGTGTCCACCAGTTTCCACATCTAGGCCAAATGCAAATGCATCGTAATACTGTGTGCCGTCTAATTTTTTCTCGTTACGTGCATTTAGCCTTGGTATGTATTCAAAATTAAATCGTGCACTACGTGATATTTTAACTGATGCTCCTAAACCCACCGCATAAATATCATGTGATTGAGCTTTGGTTTCAACTAAGTTGTGATGAACCATAGTTGGTGTAATGGCCACCGAAACATAATCGTTAAACTTGCGGATAATGATTAGTTGATTTACAAACGATAATCTTGAACTGAAAAAATTATTACGTGTTTTATCAGCAAACTCAAGTGTGTTGATACCGATGTTACCAAAATAGTTTACGCTTATTGGCATACTTTTTTTGCCACGTGTTTGCTGTAATATTTTGTATTTAGCCATTAAATCGTAGGTTTTGCCTACGTTGCTTCTGCCAAAACCCATCATCAATTTATCAGTTACCCCGTATTCAAAGCCTAAACGCATTACTGCACCATCAACGCCAAACATGTTGTACAATCCGTACACATTTTCTTTGTCAATTTGCATGGGTTGAAAACGATGTTGGATACGAAAATCTAGGTGTTTCGCTTTCATTTGTTCGTTGGTATGCAGGTTTACCAAACGTGTTGATTTAAACGAAGCAAAAACAGGCGTTGGTTTTGATGGCGCCTCTTCTTCCATCATTTTTAAAAGGTCTTCTTGAGCAAACAAACTTTTTGCCGCAAAAAGAGCCAATATCATTAAAATTTTTTTCATGAACATTAATTGTTAGGGGCACCTGCTGCAATCCAGGCTGCAAGTTTGTTTCGGTTAGTTAAACTCATTAATCCGCTTGATGGCATTGGAGATGGATTGCCATCTATAGCACGTGCCTTAACACGGTCTTTATTTGCAAACACATTTGCATAGGTGGTTAAATCGGGTGAGTTACCACCTGCTGTGTGACAACTGGTACAGTTGGCAGCCATCATTGGAGCAATTGTTCCAATGTATGTAACATTTGCGGTATCTTGGTTTCCTCCAAAACTATTCGGATAAAGCTCCTCTTCCGTGTCGTAATAACAAGCACTTAAACTAAAGGTAAGTGCCGTAATTGATAAGTATAATATTTTTTTCATCACCGTTAATTAAAAGAAATAACTGGGGTACTCACACCATGACAGCTATTGCAAGCACCATTTAATGTTGAACTTTGCATAGTTTTATTCATGTTTCCGTTTTTATCAACCAAAACAGGAAATGCACCACCTTTGAAATTTACGATTTTACCGGTATAAAAGTTTCCCAAATCGTCAATTTCCAGTTTATAAATCAAAGAACCCGTTCTGTTCGGCCCGGTCCATAATTCAACACTACCTTCTCTGGCCACTCTGCCTGATTTGTAGGCAGTACCAGCTATGTTCCACCAACCACCTTCTCTAACCGCCTCACTATTGCCGCCTTGGTTGTGGCAACTTATACAGTTTTGTCCTGAGTTGTGGCTTTCGTCATCGCCTGCCATACTTTCTTTAGCATTTTTCTGAATTTCATCGTAGTGGCTGCAAGCCGCAATTGATAATGATAAAGCTAAAATCGCTATTAAACTTTTGTACATTAGTTTAGTTATTAGGGCAACCTGCGTTGGCCCATTTTTGTATGATTGTTATTTTACAACTTTCTAATTTGTTTCCACCTTTGGGCATTGGGCTATTACCTGCAAGATGATTGATGCTACCCAGTAATTTTCCAGTTTGGGTTTGTTGTTTGATGTTGTTATAATCGCTTAAGTTAATTCCGCCTTGTGGATTTGCATTGCTATGGCAGCCTCCACAATTATTGTTAATGATGGTTTGAACCGCACCAAAGTTAAAAGTGTTGGTATCGCAGCGAGAAATATTGGTGTTTCGAGCACCTTGATTAATCCATTTGGCAATTAATGCAATTTGTACTTGACTTAGTGGTGCTGCTGGTGGACGAGGCATACGTTTATCTGGATCTGTTTCCAATAAAACTTCGTAAAGTTCACTATTGTTTGGATTGAATGGTACAACCTCACCTGTATTAATAACATTATTATAATTGTTTAACACAACTCCTTCTGCAGCGCTGGATGCATCATGACAACCACTCATGGCACAATTACCAACAAGTATGGGTAGAATTTCTGTTTGAAAACTTACCGAGTCGTTGTTATTGCCATTCCCATTCCCCGGATTATTGACTACCGGGGTAACTTCTTCCTGAGGATTGTGCTTGCAAGAAAAAATAGTTACAGTAAGCACGACACCTAAAATCAGTGCAGTGATTTGTTTATTATTCATGTTTGCAAGGTATTAAGATTCAATGTGAATTGTACAGTAAAACATATTGAAACGGTAAAAATCATGTTTAAAATGTTTTTTTTACAATTTGAATCGGCAGTTATTGTTTGATCTAAAACTCAGATGCCTTCATAAACTCCAATAGCCTGCTGTTGCCCGAACTTCTGATCAGAGACTTTTCACCTTCCCAATCTTTTTTGCCTTGGTAGATGTAAATGATGTTATCACCCATATCAAACAAACTTTTCATGTCGTGGGTATTTATAATTGTGGTGATGTTGTACTCAATGGTAATCTCTTTTATCAACTCGTCAATCAACCTTGATGTAAGTGGATCCAAGCCCGAGTTAGGTTCATCACAAAACAAATATTTGGGATTTAGCGCAATGGCACGCGCAATACCTACACGCTTTTTCATACCACCACTTAGGTTTGATGGATACAATTTATTTACATTAGGTAAGTTAACACGCTGTAAGCAAAAATTCACACGGTCCAAAACTTCTTCCGGTGTCATTTTAGTAAACATGCGTAGCGGGAAAGCAATATTATCTTCAACCGATAACGAGTCGAATAATGCAGTTCCTTGAAACAACTTACCAATTTCTTTTCTGATGATTTTCCTTTCCTCATAACTTTTGTGAACGAAATCGTCTTTGCCATAAAAAATTTCGCCATGGTCCACATCAATCAAACCCACCATACATTTCATCATTACACTTTTTCCGCTACCACTAGCACCAATAACAAAGTTGGCTTTGCCCGGATAGAAGCTAGCCGATATATCATCAAGTACAACCTTACCGTTGAAACTTTTTCTAATATTTTTTAATTGAATCATACGTTTATGCGCCCAATAAAATGTCGGAAAGTAAATAATCAAAAATAATTACGGCAACGGCACTGTACACAACGGCCATTGTGCTACTTCTTCCTACCTCTAAAGCGCCACCTTCTGTTTTATAACCATGGTAAGCACTAATGCTTGTTATCAAAAATGCAAAAGTGGTTGCTTTAATAAGCGCAAAACCAACAGAGAATGGAACAAAATCTGTACGCAAACCTCTTACATATGCATCAACACTAATAATATCGCCCAACACACCCGATAAAGCGCCACCAATAATTGACAGTACCATGGAGTAAACCACTAAAAGAGGTATAGTAAGCACACCTGCAAGTATTTTGGGTAACACCAAGTAGTTGGCCGAGTTTACACCCATAATTTCTAGTGCATCAATTTGTTCGGTTACTTTCATGGTTCCCATTTCGGATGCAATGCTACTACCCACTTTACCGGCTAAAACCAAACAAGTAATGGTTGGCGAAAACTCGTAAATATTACTATCGCGTACAAAAGTTCCTAACATGTAATCTGGTACCAAACCGCCAACCAATTGCACGCCAATTTGTATAGTTGATACTGCTCCTGTAAATACCGAAATAAGAGAAACAATTCCGAAAGACCCAACGCCTATGGTGTTCATTTCATGTAGTGTTTGCTTTACAAACACCGAGAATCGCTCGGGTCTTTTAAAAAGCCCAAGTAAAAACAGCATATAGTTGCCAAAATGATCAAAAAACTTCATAGTTAACAGTAGTAATATTTGGCGGTAAATATATGCATACTTAAACCTATTTTTGGCGTTTTAATTTTTAATCAAAAGCTGTAATGCAGAAAACCATTGTTGTAACAGGTTGTACTAAAGGTATTGGTTTGGCGGTTGTTCAAACTTTTGCCAAACTTGGATTTAACGTTGCCGGTTGTGCGCGAAACCAAGCAGATTTATTACGTTTGGATAATGAATTACAAACCATTAACCCGAATGGAAAACATACTTTGTTTACATGTGATGTAAGCAAGAAGGAAGAGGTATTACAATTTATTGATGACATAAATGCTGCTTACCAAAAGGTTGATGTATTGGTAAACAATGCAGGTGTTTTTATTCCGGGTAAGGTTATTGAAGAAAAGGACGGAACATTAGAGCATCTGTTTCAAACCAACGTAAACAGCGCTTATTACATGAGCAAAGGTTTTTTACCGCCCATGATGGAGGCTAAAAGTGGGCATATTTTTAACATCTGCTCAATTGCAAGTTTACAGGCCTACGAGGCAGGTGGTTCATACAGCATTAGT
Source organism: uncultured Chitinophaga sp. (assembly GCA_964603255.1). Lineage (GTDB taxonomy): Bacteria > Bacteroidota > Bacteroidia > UKL13-3 > UKL13-3 > UBA6183. The sequence goes on along the minus strand of CAZRVA010000011.1, from coordinate 22,747 downwards.
AAGTTTGCCATGTTGGGTTTAAGTAAACAACTAAGGCATGAGTTGAAAAACTTTGGTGTGCGTGTAACCGCGGTTATGCCGGGAGCAACTTTAACCGATTCTTGGGCTGGGGTTGATTTACCCGCAGATAGGTTTATTCAGGCTGAGGATGTGGCTAAAACTATTCAGGCTGTTTTTGAGTTAAGTAGTAGTGCTGATGTAGAGGAAATTGTTATTCGCCCGCAATTGGGTGACATTTAAAACGTTATTTTTGCACCTTGATTCTTTAAAATTTACGTACAGATTAGTTGAATAATAGTATGCAACATACTCAGGATATAGCAGGATATTGTGGTAGTTTACACCAATACAAACGTAGAAAAACATCAACTGTAAAAATTGGTGATTTGTACATGGGCAGCGATTACCCAATTAGGGTACAAAGTATGACCACAACAGATACAATGGATACAATGGGATCTGTGGCTCAAATTGAGCGAATGGTACAAGCTGGCTGCGAATTGGTAAGATTAACTGCACCAAGCATAAACGAAGCTAAAAATCTAGAAAATATAAAAGCAGAATTACGCAAACGTGGTATTCATGTTCCTTTGGTCGCTGATATTCATTTTACGCCTAATGCAGCTGAAGTTGCAGCTAAAATTGTAGAAAAGGTTCGTGTTAATCCGGGTAACTACGCTGATAAAAAGAAATTCGATGTTATAGAATATACCGATGCGGCTTATGCAGAAGAGTTGGAACGTATCCGCGATAAATTTACGCCATTAGTAAAAATTTGTAAAGAACACGGAACTGCCATGCGTATTGGTACCAATCATGGTAGTTTAAGCGATAGAATTATGAGCCGTTATGGCGATTCTCCGCTTGGTATGGTAGAAAGTGCAATGGAGTTTTTACGCATATGCGAAGACGAGGGCTTTTATAACATTGTGTTGAGTATGAAAAGCAGTAATACCCAGGTTATGGTGGAGGCTTATCGTTTGTTGGTAAAAACCATGAACGAAAACAACATGATGTATCCATTACATTTGGGTGTAACCGAAGCCGGTGATGGGGATGATGGAAGAATTAAGAGTGCGCTTGGAATTGGTGCTTTGCTTGAAGACGGGATAGGGGATACCATCCGTGTTTCGTTAACTGAAGATCCGGAATTTGAGGTTCCAGTAGCTCAAAAATTGGTGGCAAGGTATACCAACCGAACTGAGCATCAACCCATAAAAAATAGTACAAATCCAACCATAGATTGGAATCCATATGATTACCGCAAACGTAATACCCACGAAATAACCAATATTGGTGGTACAAACGTGCCTAGGGTAGTTGCTGATTTTAGTTTAAAAACCAACATCAAACCGAGCGATTTAACTGAAGTTGGACATATTTATGATGCCAAGCTAGACAAATGGCATATGGCCGATTTGGGTTGTGACTATATTTACTTTGGTAAAAATACCATAGACTTTATGTTGCCAAATGGCGTTAAAGGAATGTATGAAGCAGCAACTTGGAATACCATGGCCGATAAAGCCAATAATCTTCCGGTTTTTGGGTTGAATGAATACTTAAGCACCTCAAACAAAAGCGATACACTTAATTTTATTCGTGTTACCACCGATGAGGTGAATAAGGATTTGGCCATTAAATTTGCTACTGATAGTAAAGTAGTTTTATTGTTAGGCAGTAACAACCAACATGCCGTGGCCGATTTACGTAATGCATTTTTTACGTTATCATCAAATCAATTACATACACCAGTTTTTGTTTCTCGCAGCTATCAAACAGCCGATGAAGAAGAGTTTATGTTGCATGCCTCAACCGATTGTGGAAGCTTGTTAATTGATGGTTTTGGTGATGGTGTGATGATATCAAACCCAAAAGCAAAAATGTATAGGGTTAACCAAATTGCTTTTGGCATTTTACAGGCAGGTAGGGCACGTATTACCAAAACAGAATACATTAGCTGCCCAAGTTGCGGACGTACCTTGTTTGATTTACAAGAAACTACAGCGATGATTCGTAAAGAAACCGACCATTTAAAAGGCGTTAAAATTGCCATTATGGGTTGTATTGTAAATGGTCCGGGCGAAATGGCCGATGCTGATTACGGCTACGTAGGCAGTGGCGTTGGAAAAATTACCCTTTACCGAGGCAAAGAAGTGGTAAAAAAAGGAATTGAGAAAGAAACCGCTGTAAAAGAGTTAATTGGGTTGATAAGGGATGATGGAAAGTGGATTGATAAATAAGTATTTACCAATATGCTGCAACTATTTTAAAATAGGTAGAGTCTTTACTTTGATAAAAACTAAAAAATATTAGTTTTGTCGGAAATTTATTAGAATTTAAAATAAACATAACTGCAAATAATTATTATGAAAAAGCTATTACTAAGCGCATCAATGCTTCTAACAGCGGGTTTTGCTTTTGCTCAAGTAAGCAATAGCAACGTGCCTGTAAAAGAAAGTAAGTCTATCTTAACCCCAAGGTCAACTGGGGCTCCTGTTGTGGTTAACTCAACAAAAGCAACTGAAAATTCAACCAAAGCCAAAAAAGCTGTGGTACAAGATTGGTACATTCCGTTAAATTTCGTTACCCAATTTCAAGGTGGAGAAAGTCAACTGGGTGCGGTTCTTACCAGATCGTTATCTTTTGTTAGCGCAGATACCTTATTTAAGGTAGTTAGGGCTGATGGAGAAATAGATGGACCAAGTATGTTCAGCTACGGACAAGTACTTGACCCGAAAGATGATTTAATAGAAAATACTGAAAATCCTGGTATTAAGCTTTCTAACTTCAATCCTTACACATTAGATTCTATCTTGTTTCAATATGCTTACGTAAGAAACGTTGATAGTTCGGATAATGATGTTGATGGAAATAACGAAGAAGTTATTGATACCGTGTTTGTAGCTTATTACGCAAACGCTAACATTCAAAAAAATAACTACGTGTCTGCACCAAACGATAAATTAGCATTGGTTAATTGGAGTGTACCGAATAAAATCTCTACTACTGTTTTTAAGATTGATACCTTTTTGTTAGGTAACGACAGAAGCAATTCCCCATTTGATACAACTTCTTTTAATGCCGATCAGACTTCATTCGGCTCTAAATTTGCACAGATAAAAGCACCAGAAGGTATAAATATAACTGCTGGTAACCTAGTAGGTTTCGCAGTTACATTCAAGTCAGGTATTCCTGCTGTAATCAACGGTGACACCGCGGTTATAATTAATCAAGGTACTGGTACCTTTACAAGAAGAGCAAATACTTTCGGTACTGTTTTGTTTGCGAACCAATCAACCTCTGGTGTTGATTATGTAAATCCCACCTATTATAACACAGCAGTTTTCCAACCAAGCTGGAATGCATACGGTCAGTGGAGCCAAAGTTGGTCAGGTAGATACATTCCTGGTCATGGTATATTTGTTTCTGACTTATTCTTACAAACAGGTTTCCACTTAACCAGTTTAAACGTAGGTGTCGCTGAAAATGATTTAGTTTCAATTAGCAGCGTTTATCCTAACCCTGCAAACGGTAGCACTAACGTTAGCTTCAACTTAAAGCAAGCAGGTAATGTTGCTGTATCAATTACTAATTTATTAGGCCAAACAGTTGCAACTGTTAACCCTGGTAAAATGGCTGCTGGTAGCAACAATGTTTCTTTAAACTTAAGCAACATTAAAGCTGGTGTTTACTTCGTAAACGTTTCAGTTGATGGTGTTAATACAACTAAAAAATTAACTGTTACTGAATAATTAGTAATTGTAAAATACTTGAAAGAGGCTGCACCAAAAATGCAGCCTCTTTTTTTGTGCAATTTTGTGTACTTTGCAAATTGTAATAAAAATGCCTGCATGAGCAATCAAATTCATTTTAACAAACGCACCATTGCATACCTTGCCCTTAATGCTTTTGGTTTGTTTATTATTTATTTATTAAGCGATTTTATAACGCCATTTTTAGGTGCGCTTATCTTTTTTGTGTTGTTCCGCAAAATGATGGATTACATGGTTAATCAACGCAAATGGAAAGAATCAACCAGTGCCATATTGGTTATATTGCTCTCGTTTGTTATTGTGCTGGTACCTGTAATTACGGTAAGTAATTTACTGTATAGTAAAATTGTTCAAATTGTATCCGCTCCTGAATCCATATTGGAGCCCCTGCAACAATTGGATGCTAAAATGATTGAGCTTTCGGGTAGGCAGTTGTTTTCACCCGAATTGATTTCAACCCTTCAATCCAAAATTGGTCAGATTATCCCTTCGTTTATCAGTAAAATTTTTGTGGTGTTGGGTAATATCGGTATGATGTATTTTATGCTGTATTACATGTTGGTACAACGCGATAACATGCAAAAAGAGGTAAATAACTATTTGCCTTTTAACCACGATAATATAAAAGTATTGGCAGAAGAGTTGGAATCGCAAACTTTATCGAATTCAATTGGTGTTCCGCTTATAGCAACTATACAAGGCACTGCAGCAGGTATTGGTTATTGGATATTCGGTATGGATGAACCGATTCTTTGGGCTGTGATTACGGCTTTTGCCTCTATTATACCTATTGCAGGTAGCACGTTGGTTTGGGCTCCTGCGGCTATTATTTTAATGGCTACAAATAGCTTATGGATGGGCCTAGGATTGGTAGCTTATGGTGCAATTGTAATCATTAACATTGATAACATAGCTCGTTTTACTATTCAAAAGAAATTTGCAGATGTACACCCTTTAATTACTGTTTTTGGGGTGATATTGGGGTTGAATTTATTTGGAATACCGGGATTAATTTTCGGCCCGCTGATGTTGTCTTACTTCATCATCTTTATAAAAATGTACCGCAGTGTTTATGTAAATAACGACACCACGGTACAAGAAAATAAGTAATGTTTAGTGTTTAGCAAGCTCTTCCAATGATGGACGAGTGTAATATCCAGTTCCGTTATATGGGCGTTTTCGCGGATGATGTAAACAAGGGTCACTACATGCACCTTCCATTACTTCACTGCAAGCTTCGCACATATTAAATTGTTCGTTACATTCTACATTAGCACAGTTTAAATTACGGAATGTTGGTGTTCCACACTTTTTGCAATTGGCAATTGCTGTTGGGTTAACGTGGTTAATAGGAACGCTTACTCTGCCATCAAACACATAAAGCGAACCATCAAAATCTTTTCCGCCTGTGTCTTTTGCGTAACCTATTATACCGTTATGCAATTGGTATACGTCTTTAAAACCTTGCTTAATTAAGTATGCCGATGCTTTTTCACACTTAATGCCTCCGGTGCAAACGGTTACCACTTTTTTATCTTTGTATTTTTCTAACTCGGCAACCTTGTTAGGAAATTCCCTGAAGGTTTCAATATCTAAAGTAACGGAGTTTTTAAAACGACCTAAACGTGTTTCGTAGTTACTTCTTACATCAATAATAACCACATCGTCTTGCTCTTTTAATTTGGCAAACTCATCACCACGAAGGTGTTTTCCTGTTTCTTTAGTAGGGTCAATTTCTTTAGGGTCTCTTAATCCAGAGTGAACTATTTCTGTTTTGTAACGAACGTGTATGCGATTAAAAGCATGCTCGTGGTGTTCATCAATTTTAAATTCAATGCCTTTAAATAATGGATTTTCCAGTAAGTGGTCCATGTATTTCTTACAGTCTTCAACGGTACCACTAATTGTTCCGTTAATACCTTCGTGGGCAATGTAAATACGCCCTCTTATGCCAATTGATTTACAAAATGCTAAATGCTGCGGAACCATTTCTTCCGCATTGGGTATAGATGTGTAGTGGTAATAAGCTATTACCTGGTAGTTTTTGTTGCTGTTTTCCATATGTAAGATGGGTTAAACAATTAGTAAAGTGACAAATTTAATGGATACTATTTAAATTGAAAACATGATAAAATCTAGTTTGTAGGTTTAAACAAAAAATCCCCGACAAAACTGTCGAGGATTTTTTGAATACTTTGAAGTTGAATCTAAAAGACAGGAAGCTTAACAACTTGTTGTTGTCCATCGGTTGTTTGTACTTGTAAAAAGTAAACACCATCAGGCAAATCACTTAAGTTAATTAACTGTTTATGCGGTTCTAATTTTAATTCTTTAATAATTTTACCATGTGCATCATACACCCAAATGGTGTAACCCAATTCTGTTTTAGGATTGAAGTTAAATTGCTTTGAACCGACAGGTAAAACAGTTAAAATCTCCTTACTGGTTTGATCTAAGTATGGTGCGATAATTACCTCTTTACTCCATTTAAATCCGCCATCAATATCTAATTGTTTTAGTTTATAAGCAACCGCATTTTTACCTGCATTTTTATCGGTGTAGTTGTAAAACTGTGATTCGTTGCTGTTCATTTTTCCTGCAATAAAATCAACCAAAACCCAATCGGTGCTTGTTGCATCTTTCTTGTAAATTTCAAAACCTTTGTTGTTCTTCTCGCTATACGTATTCCATTTTACTTGAGCTTCTTCTGCATTTAATCTTTTTGCTGAAAGGTTTCCGATACTTACAGGTAAGGCGCTGTTTACCGGCCCATTCAATTCAAAATTATCAATAGCCACACCAGGATTAGTAACGCTCACATCCGATTTAAAAATAACGCGGAAACAAACTTGGCTTTGTCCGGCAAAAACATTTGTAGTAAATGATTTTTGTGCAAATGAAGTCATCAATGTAGCACTTGAAAAATAGGCTTGATTAGTTGGGAATGGTCTTCCTGTTGCTGTATTTGCATAATCGTACCAATTTGCAGCTGTTGTGGTTCCCAGTGGAAGCCAATTGTTACCTTTATCAATGCTGTACTCAACCCTAAAACCGTCCCATGTTCCTTCCACCTGATATTTGGTGAAGAAACTTACGGTGTAGTTTCCGGCAGCGGTACAATTAAAGTTTGGAGTCAATAAATGAGTTTCTGTATTGTCGATATAATTGGTAGTAAGTGAAGTAACCCAGGCATTATTACCCGAGTAAGTTCCGCTTTTACCTGCAATGGTAGAGAAGCCTATTTCAAAAGCAGACCCGTTAACATTCTCTGCTCCAAAGTCATTCTGGTTAACTTCAAAGTTTCCTCCATCAGCGGCTAAATATGGAACCCCACGATAAGGTAAAATACGTACAAAGTTATTAATCGTTTTAGTGCTTGGCCCACCGTTTATGGTAAGTGTAACATTGTAGTTACCTGCAGCTGTGTAGCTTTTGGTTGGTGCCGCAGCGGTACTGGTAGTACCATCTCCAAAGTTCCATAGATAAGTGGTAGCGCCAACTGAGTTAGAGGTAAATTGAATAGGAGTATTGATGTAGCTTACCCTTTTATTAGCGCTAAAATCAACATTAGCGCTTGGGTTAAATGGACTAAATACATTGCTCGTAAAAAGTCCGCGACCATGAGTGGCTGCAATCACCATTTTATCAGACTTACGTAATTTTAACATATCAGTTCTTGTATTGCTTAGCCCGCTGTTTGACGGCTGCCAGTTTGTAGCTGCACCATTTAATGAGTCGGTGCTCCATACTCCTAGTTCGGTTGCAATTAATACCTGATGTGGTCTGTTAGGATTCATCAATGCCCATCTTATTGGCATATCCGGTAAATTACCTTCCACACTTGTCCATCCTATTCCCCCATTACGTGTTTCCCAAATGCTATTTACACCGTAACTACTGTATACCACAATCACGTGGTCATCATTTCCATCCTCCACTTCAATACAATTTACATATCCCCCGGGTAAACCTGTTGGGTTGATGTGTGTACCAGCAACAGTTCCGCTTGCACTATGGGCATTATCAACCCTAACTACTCTACCTCCACCTGTGCCCAAATATACCCTCCCCAAAATGTTGGGCGAGACTTTTACAGCACTTACCATTGAGTTATTTAAAGCAGTTACTGTAATTGTAGTAGTTGTGTTGCCAGTTTGAGGATTATTCCATCTTAAATAATTTCCATTACCATATGCTGCATACATTACGTTTAGGGAATCATCATAATCTGTTGGGTTAATAAACCTGCCGGTGCTACTGCCAAATGTTAAACCACTTCCACTAAAACTTGTTCCACCATTTGTACTTCTGTAGTAAGAATTGTATACATAAGAAGTAAATTGATAGGCAGGTTGATTTTGGTCAATATGACAAAACGCGCCATCACCTCCTGTTACTTCCGTGGTATTATTTATTCCTCCTTGTGTAAATCTGTGCGAGCCATTATCCTGAGCTCCTGCTAAATAAAAGTTGTCTGTTGTTGGATGAATGTCTGCAGCATAAAATTGAGTGGTATTATAATTAATCTCCTTTACGCTTATTGTTGGAATAGCTGCAGTTGCATTCGCACTTCTATATATACCGCCATCATTACCAAAATACATTACATTAGAGTTCCCTGGTTCAAACAAAGCAATGTGTTGATCGGCATGTACCTCTTGAAAACCAAAGCCACCATACCAATGAGATACTTGCTGCCATGAAGCTCCTGAGTTGGTAGTTTTAAACAAATCAATACCTCCAACATAGCATACATTTACATTGTTAGGATCGGCTGCAATAGAAATATCATACCATGCTTGTCCACGTGAAATATCATAATTTGGAATACCACCATCAGCATCATCAGGATACGCAGTTGTGGTGTCAAATGTATTTCCGGCATTCGTACTTCTTAAAATTGCTCTGATTCTACCTCCCGATTCCATAATTCCCCAAACCACATTGGTATCAACCTCTGTAACAGCTAGCTCAATTTCTCTGGCAATGGTTAATCCGTTTATGGTGCGAGGTGTAGTCCAAGTGGCGCCATTATCAAACGATTTATGTATAGTTCCCGAACTTGTGCCACCACTATTCATGGTAACATACAAGGTTCCGTTGTTCATGCGTTCAATATCCTCTGCATCATTTCCACCTGCTGATGATATGCCTGTTCCTAAAACTTTAGTCCAAGTGTTACCTCCATTAACAGACCTGAATAAACCGCTGCGCGTTGCGGCAAGTATTGTATCGCCATTTCCTAATGCAAATACCCTATTACAATAGTGGTAGTTGCTGTTGTTGGTTGATGAAAGTTGACTCCAAGTATTTCCTCCGTTTGTGCTTTTCCAGATTCCTAGCCCTCTAACTGCATCAGCATTGTTATTGCCTTCACCTGTTCCAAAATACATTACTTGCGGATTTCCCGGTGCTTGCGTTATGCACGAGATGGCCATGTTGTCAAAAAAGTCATTTTGGTTTACCCAATTTGGTGCTGCTAGTGTAATATCTGTAGTTTTCCATAAACCACCTGCAACACTTCCTGCCCATATGGTTTTCTTTGTGGCATCATTTAAATCAACCAGTATAGCACGTGTTCTTCCACCACAATTTCTGGGTCCGCGTTCTACCCAATTAACACCCGCAATGGCAGCCTTACCTTTTATTTTGTTAAGTAATTGCTCTTTGTATTCAAAAGCTTTTAACAAACGCTCCTTCGGCACATAGCCCAATTCAGGGTCCATGGTCATTTCATTTTCTTGCGCCCAAGCTAAATCCATTCGGTCTTTCTTAGGTACTTTTTTTTGCGGTTTATTGTATGGCTTAAACTTATATGCCGGTATAGACATAAAGCCAATAAAACATATGAATATGAAAAGGGTAACAGCAGTAAAATGTTTAATCATTTATGGTGATTTTTAGTGTAGTGTACATTACAATATTAAAATTATTTAATGGATAATAAAACTATAATCTTTGGATTATCAACACATAAAAGTAAGTTTAGCTACACATTTCTAGGATGTGAATCAAACCACTTCATTCAGTTTTGTAACTTAAGTTGATTAAGTATAAATTGCCGCTTATGACAAAGCACGTTTCATTATTTGTTACATCAGTTCTAATTTCATTAATAGCTGCCGCCCAAATGGGAGAGTACCGCAGTTCATCAAATCCTTATTATTGGAAAAATCGTAAACCATTTGATGGTTATTGGCAACAAGATGTTCATTACAGCATTAAGGTTACCTTGTATGATTCTATTGATGTAGTAGCCGGTAAAGAAGAGTTGGTTTATTATAACAACTCGCCCGATACCTTAAAGGAGGTGTATTTCCATTTGTACCAAAATGCGTTTTTAAAAGGCGGATATCTGGAGCAATTAAACTTGGCGAATAACTTTCATCAAAAATTTGGCAAGTACGAAATGGCCGGAAAGGGTACCGAAATAGAAAGTGTATCAATTAAAAGAATTCGTATGGGTGGTCAGTCTCCTCAGCAACAAGCTGAGCAAATGGCTATTGATCCCTTAATTGAAAAAATTGAAATATCGCCAATGGTTGATTACAGTATTATGAAAGTAGTGCTTGATGAACCAATACTCCCGAACTCATCTTTAACTTTTGAAATTAATTTTAAAACTTATTTTGATGCAGGCGGAACACAAAGACGTAGAATGAAATTGTTTGATGCTTATGGTAATAAACATTTTGATGGGGTGCATTGGTATCCGCGTATTTGTGTGTACGATAGGAAATTTGGTTGGGAAACCGACCAACATTTAGGTAAGGAGTTTTATGGTGATTTTGGAACCTTTGATGTGAAAATTACCATGCCTAGTCATTATGTGATGGATGCAACAGGTGTATTGGTGAATAAGGATGATGTTTTACCGGCTGATTTACGTGCTAAACTGGATATCAAAAATTTTAAAGACAAACCGCTTTACGAAAAACCTTCGGTAATTATACCCAATGATGGTACCGCCAAAACTTGGCATTTTAGAGCCATAAATGTGCATGATTTTGCATGGACAGCAGACCCAACTTATCGCATTGGCGAAGTGAAATTAAAATTGACTGATGGCAGTATTGTAAGCTGCATTTCATTAGCTCAAGAACCACATGCCTCGCGTTGGCAAGATGCAGCGCAATTTGCTGCAAAAGTTATTGATGTGTACTCGCGCGATTTTGGCTTATACGCTTATCCAAAAATGATTGTGGCTGATGCACGTGATGGTATGGAATATCCGATGCTAACTTTAGATGGTGGTTTATCTCCTGGATATTATGGTTTGTTTGCACACGAAATTGGTCACAACTGGTTTTTTGGTATGGTGGGTAATAACGAAACTTATCGTGCAAGTTTAGATGAAGGGTTCACACAGTTTCTTACACATTGGGCCATGACGCGTTTAACTAAAGAACAACCAACTACATCTAACAAAGGTTATGTAGCCAAAAATTATAAGCCGCTACCTTTACTAGATCAGAACGTATACAACGGATATTTTAGAGATGCCATTAACAAAAGCGATATGCCTTTAAATACACATAGTGATGATTTTAATGGTGCATTACATCATGGTGGTGGATATAGCAACGTTTACTATAAAACGGCAACAATGTTATACAACCTTCAATATGTTTTGGGTGATGAATTATTTCTTGCTGCTATGCAACATTACTTCAACCAATGGAAAATGGCGCATCCGTATTTTGAAGATTTTAGAAACAGTATAATAAACTACACCCACGTAGATTTAAATTGGTTTTTCGACCAATGGATGGAAACCACTAAAACCATTGATTATGCCATAAAAGGGAAACCGCAACGTCTTGCTGACATGAATGAAAAAAAATCTGATGTTTATTTGGTAAAACTAAAACGTATCGGCAGCATGCAAATGCCTGTTGATTTAATGGCTTACAGCAAGGATGGAAAAATTTACACAACTACCGTTAGTAATACATACTTTTTTAAACATTCAAATGATAGTGTTAAATTCCGTAACAGATGGTTTGGTTGGGGTAAACTTAACCCAACATATCGCGCTGCAATTTATTGTCCGGGTGGTTTAAAAAAGGTGAGTATTGATACTACTTATCGATTGGCCGATGTTAATCAACTAAACAACAGTACCAAATTGCCGGTTAAGTTTTCTTTTGATCACCACATCAAAAATCCTTTAACTCGCAGGCATTACATTTTAAAATGGCGTCCTGATTTATGGTATAACAGTGTTGATGGCATAAAAGCAGGTTTACATCTAAACGGCAACTATTTCAACTATAAACATATTTTTAGGGCTACTGCATGGTATAATACCCAAGTTTTAAGAGATGAAAAATATACCGTGCATCAACCCATTAATTATTTTTTTAGCTACCAAAATAATATTGCCCGCGACTTTAATTACAACATTCAATCACGTTTGTTAGATGGGTTATGGATGCATCAGGCCGGTATTCAGAAAAAGTATGGCAGAAATATTTTTGCTGCGTATTTTAAGAGCATGTACCGCAATGAGGTAAGCGATTTAGCTTATTTGTTGTATCCAAATTCTTGGAATGCCGGTATGTACAATAACACGCTAAACATTGAATACACGCGTAACTACGAATACAAACGTGGAAACGGACAAATAGTGTTAGGCATGCGCAATACAGCTTTAGCAAGTGATTACAATTATGCAACCATTCACCTAACTGTTATAAACGATAATCAATTAGGAAAGTTAGATTTTAGAACCCGTGTATTTGCGCAATACATGACAGGTGATAATGTTGCACCCGAAAGTAGATTAAATGTTGCAGGAGCTAACAGCGAACAATTGATGGATAATAAATATCTACGTTCGGTAGCTTTTGTGCCAACAGGCTGGTTAGGTTATGGTGCTAACGTAAATCATTTGCATTATGGTGGTGGATTAAATGTGCGTGGTTATGCCGGATATGCCTTGCCAAACAATGTTGGACAAAACCAGGTTTTGATGTATAGCGGTATGAGTGGTACAAGTTTTAATGGCGAGTTGGAGTTAGATAAGTTGGTTAAATTCGCCCCTAAGTATTTAAGAGATTATTTGCATTTAGACGTTTATTTATTTAGTGATGCAGGTGTGTTACAAAATAAATTTGCAGCAGGAGAGTACGGTTTAACATCAGCTAAAACTGTAACAGGAAATTTATTGGTAAGCGCAGGAACAGGTGCTGTTTTAACCATAAAAAAATGGGGTAAGTTAGACGAAGCAAAACCACTATCAATTCGTTTTGATGCACCTTTGTTTTTAAATAACACACCTTTTGTTGATAGTGCTAACCTTAAGTTTAGATGGATTGTTGGTGTAAGCAGGGCATTTTAATTAATAATACATGACAATGAAAAATATAGCAAGACCAAAAGCAGGAGAGTACCCGGAGTACTTTGAAAAATATTATAGTAAGTTACCAGCAGAGGGTGATTTGTTTGAGTTAATGACCAAAAGTAACATGGATACCATTGATGTAATTACCTCTGTTGACGAAGAGACTTTGGAGTTTAGATACGCTGATGAAAAGTGGAGTATTCGTGAAATTATACAACATTTAATGGATAGTGAGCGTGTATTTTCATACCGCGCTATGCGCATTGCTCGTGGTGATAAAAGTGAAAACCCTGGTTATGATGAGAACGTATACGCAGCAAATAGCAATGCAGACAACCGCAACATTATGGATATGGTACGCGAGTTTAGTTTATTACGTGCAAGCACCATTGAATTATTTAAGAGTTTTAATGATGAGGCTTTGCAACAGTTAGGTTTTGCAAACGGCTACAAAGTAACTCCGGCAGCAATTGGTTATGCCATTGTAGCACACGAAATGCACCACTTAAAAGTGATTGAAGAAAAATATTTGCCTCACTAAAATATAGTACAATAAAAAAGCCGCTTTGTTGAAGCGGCTTTTTTATTGAGTAGAGTGAATAGCTTTATTTACGGTTGTAATAAAAGATTTTACCATTAAACGATTCGCATAATAGTACCAAATCATCCCATGCTTTTTGCGATAAAGAGCCTTTTATTGTTGAATTATTCACTTCGAGTGGTCCGCTGGTAATCTCAGATTTAGTTTTAATTTCTCCTTTAGGGGTGAATACAACAAAGTAACCACTATCGGTTTGGGTACCAACCGCGTTAACTGTAATTTCTGTAATATTCAACTGTTTAGGGCTGCTCGTAATGTTAAAGCCGGAAAGATCGTTTTTAGCAACAATATAACCGTTTAAAGTCATTTGTACCACAACCTTCGAACGACAAGCTCCGAGCGATGTGTCTTTAAGTAAAACTGCAATTTTGTTTGCTTTTTTAGGAGCGGCAGTTGTACTCCATGTTCCGTCTTGTGCCATTGCTACACAGGTAACAAGCATCATTGTAAATGTAATAAGTGTTTTCATAGTTGTTTTTAATTAAAGTTTTTATAGCAATTAAACGCTTGTGCTAATGGGGTAACTAGCACAAATGAAACACTTACACCAGGGAAGGGTAGCGCAATATAGTATTATACTTTATTATTTCGTTCTACGTTAATAAAATTTAACACAGCGCTACAATGTTAAACAATGACAGGAAAGTTTTGGGCATAAAAAAGCCACCTATTGGTGGCTTTTGGTGGGAGCAACAGGATTCGAACCTGTGACCCCCTGCTTGTAAGGCAGGTGCTCTGAACCAGCTGAGCTATGCTCCCTTTTAAACTACTTTGGTATGTCTTTTTTTGAATACCGTTGTTGTTTTGAGGTGTGCAAAGATATGTCTGATGTTTATAAATACAAACTCATGCTAACTTTTTTTTCAAAATATTTGCAACGTGCTGAACATCAAAAACTATTTTTTATACCAATAATGCAAAATAAACCGATTAAATACCTTCTGTACGCCTTTGTTGCATTTGTTTTATTGTTTGCCGGACTTATCGGATACCTTTTGGCGAACAAAAGTCAGATTAAAAAATATGCTATCGAGCAGTTGAATAGCCAGCTTAATGCTCAAATCTCTATTAATGATATCGATATCACCTTGTTTAAACAGTTTCCAAAAGTAAGTTTAGATATGCATTTGGTGAGGATTACAGATCCCACTCAACCCAAACAATATTTATTACAAGCCGAACATGTATACATTGGCTTTAATATTTACGACATTATAAAGAAGCAATACAACATTAAGTTAATTGCAATTGACAGTGCACAGATAAACCTTTACACTGATTTAGCCGGTAAAACTAATTTTAATATTCTTAAAGAAGATACCTTAGCACAAAGTAATCAAGGGTTTTTGTTGAGTTTAAAAGAAGTAAAATTAAACCAGGTAAATATGGTTTATATAAATAGGGCCAATAAACAACACCACGATTTGCGTTTGCAGGAAGTATTATTAAGTGGTGATTTTAGCAGCAATGCCGAAAAAATAAACTGTAAGGGTTTGGTGTTTGCCCGAAAAATAAAATCGGATAAGTTTCAGCTGGCTAAAAATAAACTGATTACACTTGATTTGGAGATGGCCATCAATAACCAAACCGAGACCTTTACATTTAAAAAGGGATTTATTGATTTAGATATGTTGCAGTTAAACTTGGAAGGCAGCATAACCAATAAAAAAACGTCTACAGTGTTTGATGTAAAAGTTGGCGCTCGTAAATTGGATATTCCGGGCATGTTGAGCTTGTTGCCATCGGGTGTGAGTTTACCTAGTGACTTGCAAAGCGATGGGGAGTTATATTTTAATGGTGTAATACAAGGCGAGGCTTCTCAAGTCAAATCGCCTAAAATTGTGTTTACTTTTGGTGTTAAAAACGGTAAGCTGCAAAAGGGCGATGGCTTGAGTTTAAGTAACATCAGCTTTTCGGGTGAGTTTAGTAATGGCCCAAAACAAAATGCAGAGCAAAGTTTTGTGAAGTTAAACGATTTAAAATTCACCCTAAACAAAGATGATGTAACGGGTAATTTAATTATTGCTGATTTCACCAATCCTAGGTTAACAACCAACTTACAAGGTAGTTTAGATGCGGCAGATTTAGTGGCATTCATAAAGTCGAACCAAATAAAGCAAGCGCAGGGAAGCATAAAGTTTGATATCAATTTTGATGGATTATTGGCCAATGTAAGCACAACAAATTGGCTTCAAAACAAAGCTGATGGTAGCATTGATGTGAATTTAACCAATTTAGTTTTTGGCGAAAAAGGCAATAAGGTAGATGTGTTTAATGCGTTGTTCACGGTTAACGGCAAAGACGTTGACATTAACAAACTGGAAACAAAAATGAACCAATCGGATGTGAAGATTACCGGTACATTGAAAAATTTAATTCCTTACTTACTGATTAAAAATGAAAAACTAAACGCGCAAATAACCTATCAATCAAACCAATTGGATATTAATAATTTTGCGGTATTCAGCTCTCCTTCAAAAGATACTTTACAAGCAGGTTTTTCTTTGCCTGATAACATTACCATAGAAGCCAATGTAAGTGCAAATAAACTGATGTATAATTTATTTACAGCTCAGGATGTAAAAGCGAAGTTGTTTTGGCGGGAGAAAATTATTGCTGTTGAAGACTTCTCGGCACAAACCATGGAAGGTGCTGTTGAGTTAGATGGGCAAATTGAAAATGCACCTGATGGAAGGTTTTTAATCACGGCATCTTCAAACCTAAAAGGCATAAACATTACCCGTTTATTTAAAGAATGTAATGATTTTGGTCAAAATGAAATCACACAAAAACATTTAAAAGGCAAGCTAAGTGGCGAGATAAATTTTGTTGGTGTTTGGAGCAATAATTTTACTTGTGATTTGAATAAACTTTATGTGCTTAGTAAAATTAAAATTAGTAATGGAGAGTTGGTAAACTACGAACCACTCAATGCGTTGGGCAAATACATTGATGTAAATGAGTTGCGTAATTTAAAGTTTGCCGATCTTGATAATACCATCGAGATAAAGAACAAAACCATTTTTATCCCGCAATTTGATGTCAAAAATAATGCGTTGAATATTACCTTAAGTGGTTCGCACACTTTTACCAATATGGTTGATTATAAGATGAAAATTAAGTTGGGTGAATTACTTAAAAATAAGCGTAAAAAAACCAATAACGAATTTAATGAAGAGGAGCAAACTGCCGATAGGGGCGTGAATTTATACATGAGCATGAAAGGTCCGATTGATAACGTAACCATTACTTACGATAAGGTGGGAACCAAACAAAAAATTACACAAGAACTCAAGCAAGAGAAACAAAACATAAAAGAAATTTTGAAGAAAGAATTAGGTATTGATACCAAATCGAAATCTGATATCAAAGAGAAACGAAAGGATGATGATGAGTTAGAATTTGAGGCCGAGTAGTTGCTAATTTAAATATTTAGCAACTATTGGCATTCTTCTTCCCGGGCCAAATGCTTTTGATGAAACCCTAAGCACAGGTGGCGCTTGAATGCGTTTCCACTCGTTGCTGTTTACCAAACGCAATACGCGTTTTACCAATGCTTCATCAAAACCTAAAGCAATAATTTCTTTTGGGCTTTTGCGCATTTCGATGTACAGTGCTAATACCGCATCTAAAGTTTCGTAATCAGGTAATGAGTCGCTATCTTTTTGATCAGGTCTTAACTCTGCTGATGGTGCTTTGGTGATGGTATTTAAAGGAATTACTTCACCATTGCGGTTAATGTATTCAGCCAATTGATATACCTCTGTTTTATACAAATCGCCAATTACAGAGAGTCCACCACACATATCTCCATACAAAGTTCCGTAACCTACTGCCAACTCACTTTTGTTTGATGTGTTTAATAAAATGTAACCAAACTTATTACTCATGGCCATTAAAATTACACCTCTGCTGCGCGATTGCATATTTTCTTCAGCAATGTTAAAAGGTAAATCTTTAAAAAACGGCTGAAGCGTATTACTTAAAGTTTGAAATGTATTTTCGATATTGATGATGTCGTGCTGAACTCCTAAGGTGTTAGCTAATGCAACAGCATCATCAATACTGTGCTGACTAGAATATTGTGATGGTAACAATATTGCTCGAACATTTTCTTTGCCTAAAGCTGCAGCAGCCAAACAAACCACAACTGCCGAATCAATACCACCACTTAATCCTAAAATGGCTTTGGTAAAACCTTGCTTTAGAAAGTACTCACGAATACCTAAAACCAATGCATCATGAATACGTTCAATTGTACTACTGTTGTTATGTGTAGTTGGTTGTAACGCTGCTACACTAAATACATTGTTTTTTTTGCTTAAGGTATATAAACGTTGTTCTTCTTTAAACGGATTAAATGTATCAACTACTTCTGCTTGTTGGTTTAATACCATACTGCCACCATCAAAAATAAGTTGTGTTTGTGCACCAATATGGTTCACGTAAAACAACGGAATGTTGCAATTACGCACATTGGTTTGCATTACTTGTGTTCTTATTTCGTGTTGGTTTTTGTTAAACGGAGATGCAGCAATGTTAATCATTACATCCGGCTGTTGCTTCATTAACTCATCCATTGGGTTAATTTTATACATCGGGTTGTCATCTATATTCCATAAATCTTCGCACACGGTAAGTGCTATTTTTAAACCTTTAAACTCAACAACATCAAAATGGTTGTTGGGTTCAAAATAACGGTACTCGTCAAAAATATCGTAGTTTGGTAAAAGTGTTTTGTGTCTTACCGCAGCTATTTTTCCATCAGCCAAAAAGTAAGCAGAGTTAAATAAATCTTTACCTTTTATTTTAGGGTTTTTGCTGGGAGCACCAACAATAGCTGCAATGCCATGGCACGAAGCTGCAATTTGCTCCACACTTTTCTCGCATAGCTCTATAAAATCGTTAAACTCTAAAAAATCGCGTGGGGGGTAACCACATACACATAGTTCAGAAAACACTATCAAATCAGCACCGGCATTTTTTGCCTCGTTAATATGATGGATTATTTTTTGTGTATTAAAATCAAAATTACCTGTATGGTAATCAAGTTGGGCAAGCGCAATAGTAAGTTTGTTCACACCAATTAAAATAAAACACCAAGATTTAAACACACTGCATTCATTCTGGCTTTCCAGTTATCTTCTGCTGTAAAGTTATTTAATGCACTGTTGTATCTAACACCAGCAACCAATTGTGTGTTGCCAAAAATGTTGTATTGAATACCTGCGCCAATAATCATTCCTGTTCTAATAAACACAACATCATCATCATATTTTACTGGTGGGTTATCGTTTGATTCAATCGTGTATTCGTCTTCTTTATCGGGGTTGTTTACGTTTACATCAGTTATTGAAATGTTGTTGCTACTAACATTAGCTTTTGCTCTTGTAAGTACGCCTAAATCTAACCCAAACTCGGCAAAGTAACGCAAATACCCAATTTCGTTGGTACGCATACGCAGCATTACTGGTACACCAACATATTGTGTGCGGTATTTGTAATTTACATCTTCATATGTTGCGGCTGTTCCACCCTTGGTAATTTTGGAGTCTTTTACAGTAATGTCTCCTGCAAAACTTGCAACCGATACCTCCGTAGCAAATGCATAATTTTCTGTAAAATAGTAATCAAACATCAAACCATACGATGCATTAAGTTTGCTTTCACCAGCCGAAATACTTTTACTTTCTGGAGTAACCCAAGTTATTTGCGGTGCAAATTTTAAACCTAGTTTTATTTGCGCATGTGCTGCAGATGCAAATGCACCAATAATACAGCAGGTAGTAATCAACTTCTTCATTATAATTGCAACATGTTTAGTAAAAACTTTGGCAATATAACTATATGGGCGCTAATATGTATCGCCTTTGTTGTTTCATCTTGTGGTGGCTGTAATAAAAGCAATTTTGATCATCCAAGAAATGTGATAAAAGCACCGGAGTATCCAGTTAAAATTCAGCGTTTTGATAAGGAATTGTTTGAAGCTGATACTGCTAATTTAGCCTTATCGTTATTAGCTTTATACAATAAGTATGGTGTGTTTTATACCTCATACGCCAATGATATTATGCGCATGCCATTTGTGCCGGAAGACAGCCTTTTTGTTAGGTCGATGCGCATGTTGTTAAGCATTGATCGTTTGCAAGAGTTGCATCAAATTGTAGATAGTAATTTTAAAGATGTGAGCGATCTTGAAAAAGATTTAAGCGTGGCAATGGGAATTTATCATCAAGAGTTTCCTAAAGCTGTTGTGCCCAAGTTTACTACGTTTATAAGCGAGTTTGGAAATGGAAATGTAATTTACGATAGCATGTTATGCATTGGTTTAGACTTTTACATGAACCAACGTTTTGGTGATTTTTACCGCAGTTTAGATATGCCAGAATTTATGGTGGCAAAAATGCAACGTAATTACATTGTTCCTAATACCATTAAATCGTTAGCAATTGGCTTAACCGATTATCAAACTACCAAAGACAAACGCTTTTTGGCACAAATGATTGTTGAAGGTAAGATACGTTATTTTATGAAGGCATTAATTCCCAACATTGCCGATACCGTTGTAATGGGATATACCAAAGCGCAATTGGATTGGTGCAAACAAAATGAATTGGAAATATGGACTCACTTTGTAGATAAAAATATGTTGTACGAGAGTGAACCTGGTAAGTTTATGAGGTATTTAAATGATGGTCCGTTTACGGTAGCTGAAGATGTTCCAAAAGAATCGTCTCCTGCAATTGGAGCTTGGGCGGGATTGCAAATTGTAAACCATTACATGGCCGAAAATCCAAATGTTACATTGCAAGAATTAATGATGGAATTAGACTTTGAAAAAATACTAAAGTTGAGTAAATATCGTCCTAAATAAAAGTTATTCTACACGTAATAACAACGGTTTATATAGTTTTTTTACATGTAATATAAAACTATGGGGTAGGGTTGATATTTAAAATATATTAGTGCCTTAACCCTATGTTAATGAAAGACATTCACTTCAATGTTTATATTGTTGTTGCAGTATGCATGTTATACTTGGTTATAATGTATGTTGTACAAAAAATAAAATCTGGTAAACAATCTGCAGTTGTTTTAAAAGCTCAGCAAGAATACAATGATGCAAAGGTTGCGCTTGACGAGAATAAGAAAAAACTTCTTGGATTAATTGGTGATGTATATGGTCACAATTACGCTCATATGGTAAGTATGGGTTCATTGTGGGAAGGCATGCCCATGAATTTGTTGATGCTTGCAAAAGGCAAAGCTAATAACGTAAAGCAATCGGCCGATACCAATGCCGTTACTCAAATCTGGACCTACTCATTGTTTGATGAGAGAACCGGAAAGCATACTCCATGCTTTGAGGTTGTTTTAAGAAATGGTTTGGTAGAAAGTTGGACAGAACTAAATTAATAACGCATGTCATTTAAAAACTATTACGATATTTTAGGTATAGAACCTGATGCAGATACCAATGAAATAAAGGAAGCATTCAGGGTAATGACAGCTCGCTACAGTTCATCTACCAATAAAATGGATGAGTTTAGCCAAACCATGCTTAAAAATTTAAATGAAGCTGTTGAAGTTTTAGCTAACCCCGAGAAGAGAAAGGCATATGATGAAACCAGGGTTTTGTTGGATGATTCAATAAGACTGTCCGCTGTTCATCAAGGTATAAAATCGCAAGATGCCGCGAGAATTGCCGAAACTATTCAAAAACATTTTGAACAAGAAAAGCAATTAAAAGCCAAGCATGAGTTGATGTTAATTGCTCAAAACGCCAAGCCTTTAAAGTATTTCAGCTCTGCAAAGGTTTTTCTTTCTATTCTCGTTATTGGACTTGCATTTTATTACTATCATCCCGAAAAGTTTGATTTTATAAAAGGCACACCTGAGCATGAACAACGCTCTTATGAATGGTATACAATGGATACTACGCTTATTTATGCTAAGCCAAAAGCTAAGGCAAAAGTAATACATGGTGTTCCGGCCAGAACCGGGTTTAATGGCATTAGCGAAACTACCTATTACATCAAAATTACATTTACAGACGATAAAGGAAAAAGCAGGGAAGGTTTTATCAAAAAAAGTGAGTTGGAAAAAAACAGAGAGTTGATTTATCCAACACCTTAAATATCGCAAGGTATGCCTAACTCTTGAGCAAGGTTTTTCAAGTCATCAACCACTAAACTGTTTAACGGAATACCATTTGCCAAACGCTCCTTGTGGTTTGCAAACTCAGGTTCACCGGGAATAATTACAGGTTGATTTTCGTTAATTGGTGTTGCACTTTTAAAGCGGTCAATCCAATTATCCATGTGTTGTTTAAACTCATCTGCGGGCCTAAATGCATCTATACGCATGGCTCCCACAAAATGGCCAATGCCTTTTCCCGGTAAGTTTGGTAAAGGATTTAAAAACGAAACAAATGGAGGCACCCATGGTCCGTAATTAGCTCCGCTTAACACGGCACTAAAAATATCAACCACAGCACTCAGGCCAAAACCTTTATGTCCGGCCATGGTTTCGCCACTGCCTAATGGTTGTAAAACACCGCCATTTTTAAGTGCATCTGGGTCGGTTGTATCGTTGCCATCTTTATCAATAATCCAACCTTTGGGAACTTGTTTATTGGCACGTTGTGCAATTTCCAATTTGCCATTTGCTGCTGTTGATGTTGCCAAATCAACCACTATAGGTTGATGTTTACCCGCAGGAAAAACATAACACATTGGGTTCGTACCTAACATTCTCTCTTTACTGTTGGTTGGAGCAACTAAAGGACTTGCATTGGTCATGGCAATGCCAATCATATCATGCTCTAGCGCCATCATAGCGTGGTAGGCCGCTATGCCAAAGTGGTTTGAGTTTTGAATGGCAACCCATCCAGTACCAACCTGTTCTGCTTTTTCTATGGCAATTTCCATCGCTTTAGGTGCAATGGTTAACCCAAGTCCTTCATCGGCATCTATCGTTGCTGTTGATGGTGTATCGTGTAACATTTTCATTACAGGATTCATG
>CAZRVA010000010.1:1415-41247 GCA_964603255.1 uncultured Chitinophaga sp. | reverse complement strand
ACAGTTAACCAACAATGGTAAACAATACACACAACGTGTAACGGTGAAATAAGAAATATTAAACAACAAAAAACCGCTCAATGACTAGAGCGGTTTTTTTATGCAAGCTGTATTCGTAAAACTCTTTTTGTTTCAGGTGTTATTTTATACTTATCATCAATTTGATAGGGTAAAACACCAATAATATTTTGATCAGCACAAATAATTACAGCTTTATTTTTTTGAAACAAGTCCACCTTTTTGTCGATAAAAAAGTCGCTCAGTTTTTTGTTGTTTTTCATGCCAAGTGGTTGAAAAAAATCACCACTTAACCAAGAGCGAATAGTTAACGGAAATTGAAGTTTGTCTGCATCAAAATAAAACTGTGTATCGGAAAAGTGAATTGAATTTATTTCGGGGAAATCAACGTTAAAAGTATGTCCATTAAAACTAAATGAGCTTGGAAATTCACTTGCGAAATGAAGTTGACTTTCGTTATTGTTTTCAATAGGCTTAATCAACAACTCATCTCTGTTAAAAATAAGTTGGTGCGAGTTGCTGAGCCACTCTTTACCTGACTCTTGATTGGCATTTACAATCTCGTTAATTTGACTAGAGTTAAATCCTATTGGACTTAACCAAGTGTGCAAAACAGTTGAGTAGTATGATAATTTATTTAGAGTTTTAATGTTGATGTATGTAACATCATTTTTAACGCTGTAAAACTCATTTTTTAAATCATTAATTTTATCATCAATAATCAGTTGTGCTTCTCTAAAAATTTGGGTTGAAGTAGCAATATGTTCAACCGCTTGTTGATTTATCTCTGTTAGTTTTGGTATGATGTGATGTCTGATAAAATTACGTGAGTAATGATCAGTTAGGTTTGATGAATCTGTTCTGAACGGGATTTGGTGAGTTGATGCATACTGTTTAATCAACGCATGGGGTTGCAATAACATTGGCCGTACAATATTTCCGTTTACAGGCGGAATACTTGCCAAGCCTTTTATGCCACTACCTCTCACTAAATTAAATAAAAAAGTTTCTGCTAAATCGTTTGCGTGATGTGCAGTTAAAATATAATCAGCTTGATGTTTTTTGGTTAATTCATCAAACCAATTGTAGCGTAAAATCCTTGCTGCTTCTTGGGTTGATTTACCCAACTCAGCGCTAATTTTTTTTGTATCGAAACGAATAAACGCTGCGGTTATTTGGTTTGATGTGCAGTAGTTGCGAACAAAATTTTCATCGCCCAAACTTTCATCACCCCTAAGCATAAAATTACAATGTGCAACAACTATATTTAGATTGGCCGTTTTACACAAATGCAACAGCACCATAGAGTCCATACCACCGCTAACGGCCACAATGTACTTTGGTTTGTGTACATCATTAGTTTTTAGAAAAACCTTTAGCAGTTCAGCAATATTCATGGGTCAAAATTACAATATTTGCTTAGTTTTGGTGGCTAAATGAAAAAATACATAATACTTACCTTTTTAATCATGCTTTTAAGTATGGTAAAAAATGTGTTGGCACAAGGAAATAGAATTGAGATTCTGAATGCCAATACATTTGAACTGGAAACGCGCGGTAAAAATAAAGTAAAGAAGTTGATAGGTGCAGTTAAGTTAAAACAAGATCAAACCATATTAAGTTGCGATAGCGCTTACTTATTTGATGAAACAAATTTTGTTGAGGCTTATCACAATGTAAACATCAACCACAACGATAGCGTAAATTTTTATGGTGATGTATTGAAGTATGATGGAAATAAAAGGATAGCGCGATTAGAAAAAAATGTGAGCATGGTTGATGCCACATCAACACTTAAAACCAATGAACTTGAGTTTGATTTAGCCAACAATAAAGCAAGCTATTTTAGTGGTGGAACACTAAACAGTGGACAAAACGAATTGAAGAGCCAGTACGGTTACTATTACACATCAACCAAAGAGTTGTTTTTTAAAAAAGGAGTTCGTTTGGTTAGCCCCGATTTTTCGTTAACATCAGATACTTTAAAATACCAAACCAATACTCGTGTTGCACACTTTTATAGCAATACCAAAATTGTATCAGCAGATGATACAATTTATTGCCAAGCGGGTAGCTATCACACCGAAAAGCAAACAGGCGTTTTTTATAAGCGTGCCAAAATTCGTAGTGCCGAAAATACATTGATAGCTGATACCATTATTTACGATAGAAAGATAAAGTATGCTAAGGCAATTGGTAGCTTGGTTATTATTGATACAGTTAACAAAACGGTAGTATTAGGAAACAAAGCCGAGCTATTTGGTAAAGAGGGAAGGAGCTACGTTACCAGTAATCCACTTGTGGTAAGTATAGTTGATAACGACAGCATGATGATATGGGCTGATACGATTTACACTTATCAAAAAAGACAAAAACAAGGAAAGGATATTTTAAAAGCTTATCGAAGCGTAAAAATATACAAGTCGGATATGCAGGTGGTATGCGACTCCTTAGTTTACATAAAAAGTGATTCGCTAATGACCCTGTATCATCAACCCATTTTGTGGAGTGAAGGTAATCAGGTTACAGGAGATACGATTTTGTTTTATTTGAACAACCGCAAGCTCGATTCAATGGACATCAGAAACAACAGCTTTGTGATATCAAAAGAAACAAGCAGGCATTTTAATCAGGTAAAAGGCAAGAATATGACTGCTCTTTTTGCCAATGGGAAAATATCTTTTATCAAAGTTTACGGCAACGGGCAAAGTATATACTACGCCAAGGAAGACAGTGCTTATATTGGTGTAAATGTGATTGATTGTAGCGAGATGGCTTTTGCCTTTGAACAGGGCAAAATTAAAAATGCGAAATTTATTACACAGCCAGATGCGACCTTTTATCCTATTAATGAATTAACCCCAGAAGAGTTGAGGCTCAAGGGATTTGTGTGGAGAAGCAAAGGTAGGCCGACTAAACAAAATCTTAAAAGCCGAAAATTGTATGAAAAAGGTTTTGAATTTTGATTAAAATTTTTAAACTTTGATTAATACTCAGAAAAATAAATACAACATCTATATATGAGGACCAAGTTTACTTATCTATCAAACAAACTCTTTGCCTCGGTGTTCTTGTTAGCCATGCTAACAGGGCTCACGAGTGTCAAAGCACAGGCTCCGTTCGCTGCGGGTCAAACCTATTATGTAAACGGTGTGGGTAACGATTTAGTTGCACCCAAAGACACCTTTGTTAACTTATCAGGTGCTTACACAGCGGGTAATCCTTACACAAACACTACTGGGGTTATCAACGCATTAACTGCAAATGGTATCGATCCTAATACGATTGGTCAACTGACGATTATGTTGGTGCCAGGTTACACAGGTCAAGAACCTAATGCATCTGGCGTAAACGTGGGGTCAATTCCATATGCCTCTGCAATTAGAACCGTAGTTCTAAAGCCTTCGGCAGGTAGTAATTTTAACATCACTACGACAGGTGCACAAACAGCTAATACCGGCTTGTTCAGTTTCCTAGGAACTCAGTTTTTCATACTAGACGGTGAGGGAACCCCTGGTCAACGCAACATAACGTTGAGTGTTAATGCAACAGGTGCTAATGCAACACAACGTGTGGTTGAACTCGTAAGCACTGCTGCTTCACCAATTAATACAGTAACTGTTAGAAACGTAAATATCAATGGTGTGTCCAACGCTTCTGTTGTGAGCACCTATGCCGGTGTTTATATCGGAGGTTCAAACATCAATACGAACTCTGCAAGGAGAAATGCAAACATCAGTGTTGTTAATTGTAACATTAGTGGTGTTCAGTACGGTGTTTATGCCCGTGGTTTTGGTTCTGCTACAACTGGAGGGCAAGACTTAGGGTTGGTTGTTAGAAACAATAGAATTGGTAATGCAACCAGTTTTATAGGTGGTGCTGCCAACGTAGCTGGTATCATGTTGAGTAATCAGGCTAATGCAGTTGTTGAAGGCAATACAATTATGAACAACCTTCCTGGACAAACAGGTTTTAAAGGTATTGAGCTTTCGAACATAGCAAGTTCTTTATCATTAGATAGTAACATCACTATCAATGGTAACAGAATGTATAACCTTTCGGCCACAAACGGTGGTGTTACTGGTATTAGGGTAGCACTTGGAACTCATGCGCAACGTTTGGCAATTAGAATAACAAATAACACTATTGCAAAACTATCATCACCAGGTTCTGCATCTGTTGCGAGTTTCCAATATCCAATAGGTATTTTGGTAGAGGATAATACTGCAAATGCCGGTATCGACATTTTGAATAACAGTATCGCACTTACCGGTGCAGTATTGAACAATTCGGGTTCAGCATGTTTGGCTACAGCAGCTACTACTAATGGTGGTATTCGTGTTTTCAATAATATTTTTTCAAACATTCAGCAAAATATTCCAACAGCAATTGGTGCATACAATACGTATGCAATTATTGTTAACCGCAATGCAGTTGCAAATGTTGTCACTTCTCCATTTGATAGTATAGATAACAATTTATACGAAGTAACAACTACTGGTGGTTGGGCAAATGTTGGTTACACTGTATTAAACAACTACACATCTGTTAGTGAGTGGGCTTCTTTTACAGGTTTCGACAGAAACAGTATAGTTACCCGCCCTGCTTTCGAAAATGATACAACTTTAGTAACCTCGAATGGTGCTGCTACTCGTTACGCATCAGCAGGTCGCTCAATGGTATCATTTGATATCTTGGGTAACGCAAGACCAGCCGCAAACGCATCAATTGGTGCATACCAGTTTACACAAAATACAACAAATGCTTTAGCAGCATTGGTTGGAGGTGCAACATATAGTATCAATGGTACTGATGCATGGCCAACGAATGCCAATCCTACTTCAGGGTCTTTCGCATCATTGACAAGTTTCATCAATCATCTAAATAGTTTTGGTACAACAGGTACAGGTACTATTACTGTTACATTTAATAATGGTTTCGCTGCTGATGCTACTGTTCCACCAGCAATTATGCCTTACCCTGGCATGTCAGGCACACGTCCTATTAAACTAACAGCATCGTTGCCAGTTAATATTACTATACCTGGTGGTGCTCAAATTTGTAACAACTCTGCGTTAATTAAATTATACGGTGCTTCATTTTTTGAAATTGATGGAACAGCATCTAAACATATAACAATTAGTTTACCAGGTACAGCAAACTCTGCTCAAGCAAAACTAATTGCAATGATCCCAACCCTTAATCACACTACTTCAGGTAACACAATTAAAAACTGTATTTTAAGAGGTAGCTCAACAACTGCCATTAACAACACTTTGGTGGGTATTTACATGGGAGCCGCAAATAACCCAACTGGTTTAGCCAGCGCAATTGGTGGTGCCAACATTAATAACTATATCGGAGATAACGTAATTGAGGCGGTTAGATATGGTATATACTGGAGAGCAAAAGCAGCTCAAGTTGATCAGTTTTTAACAATTATCAGAAACCGCATTGGTGGTGATATCGCTACCGGAACTGCGAACCCAACTACCTATGTTGGTGGAGGCTTACAAAATGTATCAGGTATATATATTAAAGGTGTTTTACAAGGTACAATTGATAGTAACGTCATCAAAAACAATATTTCATCTGCCAGCGGCTTTAGGGGTATTGATATTGATGGTACTACCAATGAAACAGGAACCCCTCAAAATATCGATATCACAAGAAATACTATTTACAACTTAGGTTCTACTGGAGGTTATGCAGTTGGTATCCGTGTTGGTATTAGTGAGGCAAACAGAGGAATTACAATTTCGAATAACATCATTGCAAAAATATACGGAACAGGAGCTTCTTCTCCTGCGAACTTAGGTTCTGCTTCGGGTATTGCTATTGAGTCGCCTGTGGTTGCAGCTGGTACTGTTAATATTGGGGTTAGTTTAATACACAACACTATTAGCCTTTCTCAACATCCGGTTGTTCAGGTTAACCCAGGTTCATTCTCAACAGCATTATACATTGGTCCAAGAGCTGCAGGCATTACTTCGCGTAGTAACATATTCTCAAATACATACGGAAGAATCTCGGCTGGTACAGTATCTAATGCTTTGGCAATAGCTGTTGGTGGTACTCAAAACCCTTTCGTAGAGAGTAATACAAACGTTTATTATACTGGAGGAAATCCTAATTTCACAAACAATATCATAGGCTTAATAAATCCGAATGTTCAGTTGCCATCTATGGCCGAATTGAGAACACAATACGGATTTGAAAGTACATCTAAGTTTGGTGAGGTGCCATTCCTTAATGATACAACGAATGCTATGGATCTTATGTACGTTGGTCACATCGCGAGATCTGTTGTGAGAAATGGTTCTGTTGTGCTTGACATTGCTGGTAATGCAAGAAATTTTGATGCTACCGTTGGTGCATTAGAGTTACCTAGAAACTATTCTCCGTTAATGGGTGGCGCAACCTACACGGTAAATGGTGTGATGGCTCCTCCTTTAACAGGAAACAACACTGTAGGTTCATTCAACACGATTAATAACTTATTCCGTTACATCAATACTAATGGTGTTGATGCCGATCAGCCTCCTTTTTATGAGATATTAGTTAACATCACTAGTGGTTATATTGGTGAAGGAGATACATTAATTACTGCGCTTCATGATTACCCTAATATGAGTGGAAATAATGGCATGAACAGGCAAATTATCATCAGGCCTGCAACTGGTGCTAATCCTGTAATCTCTTCTACTGGTGCTTCAACTAGATCACAATTTTCAGCAGCAGGTAGTGTACTTAGATTCCAAGGAGCACGCTATGTTACTATAGATGGTTCATCAGATGGAATTAACAGAAACTTAACTATCAGATTGCCGCAAACTCCTGCAAACGTAACCTTTGTAAATAATGCATTAACAAGGATTATTGATGTAATGGGTTGGGCTCAACCTGCAACAAATATTGAAATTAAGAACTGTAATATTATTGGTTACTCAACTCCAAATTCAATTTCAACATTTGCTGGTATCTATCAAGGTGGTGTAGCTTTTACATCTCCAACCACCGTTCCTGTCAACCCAATCAGAGAGCGCAACAACAACAACCGTTTTGAAGGTAACTACATAACCGGTGTTAAGTATGGTATTCATTTAAGAGGAAATACTGCAGCTTCTGGTGCATACGACTTAGGTACAGTTGTTACAGGAAACACTATTGGTGGTACAAGTTACAATGCTGGTGTGCCAACTGATTACTTTGGTGGTATAAATAATGCTGCTGGTATTTTGGCAATTTCTCAAGCGAATTTGTTAATAGATAGCAATTTGATAAGAAATAACATACCAACCTTTAACTTAAACAGTGGTATTGAAATTAGCAATGCAGCATTACCTTTCTCCAACACTGATTCGGCTGTAACAATTACCCGAAACACTATTACAGGTATTACAACTTCAAACGCAGCTGCTTATGGTATCAATGTTAACTTAAGATGGGATGCCAAAAAATCAATACACATATTTAATAATATGATTTCTGGTGTTGCAGCTGCTGGATCGGTTCCAAGTGGTGCAAACTTTATCAATAACCCATATGCCATCTTGTTAAATGGTACGCAGGTAGTACCGTCAGTTGCATCAGAAATTGACGTAAACATTTGGAATAACTCGATTAATTTGGGCCAGGCTAATACTCTTGGAACTGCTGGTATTTCAGCCTGCGTTGCTGTAAACTCTACTACTTTTGGAGATATTACTTTAACTAATAATATTTTACAAAATAGATTATCAAGACCATCAGCAGGTGGAAATATATATGCGGTTGCGATTGCAGGTAATGTAAATCCATTTAAATACACTGATTATAACAATTACTTTGTGGCAGGTACATTCAGTAATAACCACATTGGCGGTGTTAACATAAGTGGATTAGCGGTTAACTACCCTACATTAGCAAATTGGGCAAACTATACCAAGCAAGACACTCTTTCAATGAGTATTCTTTCACCGTACACAAGTGATGTTAATCTTTTAATTCCTACCAATACTTCATCTCCATTATATAGAGCGGGATCAAGAATTGCTCGTGTTAACAATGACATTCTTGGTGCACCTCGCCCTGGTTTAAGCACAGGTATTGCTACAATAGGTGCCCACGAATATGTTGGCTCTTACAGCGATATTTTTGGTCCTAAAATTTATGACATGACTAAACCTGCTGATTTCTGCTTCTTTGATGGAGTGCCTATCGAAATCAAAGCTCGTATCATGGATAAATCACCATCAATGACAGATACTTTATACTACCGTATAAATGGTGGTGCTGAAGTTGCAATACAGGCTTCATCTAAAGTTGGCTTGGATAGAGTATACTCAATTCCTGCTCAACCAATGAACACTAAAATTGCTTATCGTTTCTCAGGTGTTGATGGTGGAAACCAAGCTTCTGTGTTTGTTAACACAGATCCTCGTTCAGGTTATAACTACACAACTACTGTAATGGCAATTAATGCCAATACTTCTATTGCTACAGGCTTCGATTTGCCGAACGAATACAATTGGACTGCAGAAGGTATTGACGGTAGCACTAATATCTGGGATTTACAATCATTTGGATCTGTTACCAACCCAGTTCTTGCTCCTTTAACTGGTACACGTGCAGCAATGTTAAATTCTGTAAACAATACAGCTTCTAGAATATCTTCAACATGTTTAGACTTCAGCGATGCTAAACGACCTACATTGAGGTTGTTCGTTTCTCAGTCTGCTGATAATATGAACGTAAATGACTCTATTTTAGTAAGGGTTTCTTATGGTTTTGGCATGTATTTCGACTTAGTAAGTAGTTATCCTATTTATCGTAAAAACGCTTCTTTTGCTGTTCCTGGATACAAAGTATACGATGTATGCTTAGGTTTACAAGGTAACTCTGGAATCCGTTTAGGTATTGAAGGATACTCTAAGAATGGTGGTAACATCATTATAGATAGTATTGTAATTTTCGATAACTTTTTATCATTACCTATTACTCCTAAAAACTTTGTTAACTGCTACAACGATTCAATTAACTTGACTATCGCTAATGCGGATTCTAAGTTTGAGTACACTATGTACGATATGTTAACTCAGCGTTACATTGGTCCTACCGTAGTGGGTACAGATGCAAACATGACATTACAAGGTTACTTAGCTACTTCTGATTCTGCATACTTACGTGTAATGGCTCGTAACTTAACTTCAAACTGTACCAATTTCATGGATGATACAGCAATTGTATATTTCAGAAACTTCAAAAACGGACCATTTGTAGTTAAAGGTTCTGTATTCGAAGGTCAATTTAACACTGGTGACATGTTTACTCCTGATGCGGTTAAAGTAGGTGGTAATGCACGTTATGAAATCGTTCCTCCAACAGGAGCAACAAATGCTCAATACAACAGCACATGGACAGTTGCAGATGTAACAATGTACAAGTATTTCTACGATCAAGTAACTAATAGCAATGTCATTGTAGACTCGGCAAGAAACTTCAGTTTAGTACCTCCAACTCCAACCACTCCTGGTTATGTGTTAGTTAACGGTATGCCTGTTGATTCTAACAAAACATTTACCATGTTGGTTAAGATTAGATTATTACCACAGGGCTGCGACTCAACTGTTTTCAGATATGTAACAATTGGAAATGCTCCTGTTGCTAATTTCTTTGCACCAAACGACACATTATGTCAGAACATCAACAACCAGTTTACCAATATTTCAACAACAGGTCAGTTTACGTTGCCAATGCAGTATAGCTGGGATTTTGGTGATGGAACAACATCTAATGCAGCAAGCCCAATTAAGTCGTACAGCACTCCTGGAAACTACAGAGTTCGTATGATTGTAAGAAACAATACCACATTGTTAGACTCTGCTGTATATAATGTAACTGTTTTACCTTCACCTGAAGCTTCATTTACAGCAACATTGGCTTGTGCCGGCAAACCTACTCGTTTTGTAAGCACTGGCCCTAATGCTCCTGGTAACTTCTATTCATACAACATCGGTGGATGGGTAGTTGATAGTATCGAAGCTAATGTTATCGTTCCTGGTTCAGATACCACTGTAAACGTTCGCTTATTGGTTCGTAACTCAGTAGGTTGTATTGATACAGCTTCTATGGCATTACAAGTATTTGCACAACCAACCGCAAGCTTTACTGCTCAAGATGTATGTGCTGGTGCTCCGGTTCAATTTACTAATTCATCTTCAATCGCACCTGGTAAAAACGGTCGTGTGAATACAATCGGTAGCGAGTGGACATTCGGTAACGGTGATATTGGGTACTCAAACTCTCCATTATATTACTACCCTGTTGGTGGTACATACAATGCCATATTGAAAGTTATTTCAAACTATGGTTGTACTGATACAGTTTCTACTACAGTTTCTGTGTTCAACAAGCCTACTGCTGCCTTTACTTTGGATAACACTTGTAAGGCAAGTAACTTAATCATCAACAACAACTCAACATTTGCTGATGGTATAGGTAGAGTAAAATATACCTGGACGTTTGGTGACAACTCAATGCCAAAAACACAAGCTGTTCCTGTTCATTCGTTTGGTGCAGTGGGTACTTACTTTGTCAAATTAGTAGTTAGAGATTCAGTTAATGGTTGTGTGGATTCAATTCAAACAATTGCAACTGTTAAAGATAAAGCAATTGCTGACTTTACAACAAGTAATGGTTGCGCTGGTAAAGCTGTAACATTTACAAATCAGTCAATTGTTCCTCCTGCTGTAACTCCGGTATTTACTTACTTATTTGGTGATAACAATACATCAAACAGTCCTAACACTACTCACTCATACTTAACAGGTGGTGTTAAACAACCTAAGTTAATTGTAGATGTGGCGGGTTGTCGTGATACTGCTACTAAAACAATTAACATTAGTAGTGCATTATCAGTAAACTTTACATTTAACAAGTTAGATTCAAATAGAGTTAGATTTACTGCAAATAGAGTTGGCTTAACTCGTTACAGCTGGAATTTTGGTGATGGTACACCGGTAATCAACTCAACAAGTAATGCAGTCACTCATATCTTTGATCGTAAAGGTAACTACAATGTGACCTTAACTATTTTGGACTCTAACTTATGTGATGCCGCATACAGCGAGTCTGTAGCAATTAACGCAAACGTTGGTTTGAACGAAGAATTAGCTGCTCAACTTAAGTTTAATGTTTATCCAAATCCATTCTCTACATCAACAAATGTTGAGTTTGACTTGGAGAAATCAGAAAACGTTAAGGTTGAAGTTTATGATATGATTGGTCGTAACGTATATACCAATAACGCTGGTGTTTTAACAGCAGGAAAACAAACAATTGAGTTAAACGAAACTCAATTCAGTGCAAAATCTGCAGTATACATGGTTCGCGTACAAATTGGTAACAGTGTAATTACTCGCCAATTGATTAAACAATAATTAGATTGAATTCAATCAATAGAAAAGAGGCTCCAATGGAGCCTCTTTTTTTATACCCTAAATATGGCTTATTTTTGCGCTTATGTCAGTACAATCAAAAACAACCAATCAATCGGTTACTATTATGAATGAAATAGTATTACCGAATGACACCAATACTTTTAACAACTTAATGGGAGGAAGATTACTCCATTGGATGGATATTGCGGCAGCCATTACTGCTCAAAAACACAGTGGTAAGCTTTGTGTAACGGCATCGGTTGATAGCGTGAGTTTTAAAAAGAGTATTAAGTTGGGTGATGTGGTTACTCTTGAGGCGAAAATTGTACGCTCATTCAACACTTCCATGGAAGTACACATTGCAGTTTGGGCTGATAACATACCAAGTGGCGAACGTTTTAAAAGTAATGAGGCCTATTATACCTTCGTGGCTCTAGACAGAAATGGAACCCCTGTATCGGTTCCTGCTGTTACACCGGAAAACGAAGAGGAACAAAAGAGATATGATGGTGCATTACGCAGGCGTCAACTCAGGTTAATTTTAGCAGGTAAAATGAAGCCGGATGATGCTACCGAATTAAAAGCATTGTTTTTCCCGGAAACAGAACAAGCGTAAAAATAGGCTGTCTCAACTTTTTGAGACAGCCTATTTTGTTATTTAAATACTTATTGAAATTGGTATTATTTCTTCAACTTAATGGGTAAGTTAATATCAATATCACTTTCTGCAGATGGAGTTGTTGTCTTTGGCACTCCATCGTAATGGCTTAGTTTAATATTTAAGTTGCCAATAATTGGTATGGCAGATGGCATAATACTCGTTGGTGTAATTCTAATATCTAAACCTAATGGTAGTGGAGGATTGTTGTTGTCGTTATCTAAACGAGTAATGTTTAGCTTATCGTTTAGGTTTGAACTTAAAGTATAAAATAGTTGATGTTCGTTTGCTTCTTTCAACACTTCATTCGAAATGGTATCAAATGGCGTTTTAGTTTTATCTAACATCAATACATTTACCCGATACGTTATTCCACTATCCAATTGTAGTGTGTCGATTATTGGTGCATTTCCGCCATCACCGTCAAGGTCTTCCCATTTAATAGAAAATTGATTAAGCGAAGGATTGTTTACATTATAACCGTTCAATACTACGGTGGTGATTAGTTCTTGTGCGTTACTGTCTTGTGGTTTTGTTGGGTCAACATCTTCCTTATCACAAGCGGTAATTATTAGGGTTGATGCAGCTAAAGCAATCGTTAATTTATTCAATGTATTCATACTAAAATCTTATTAATTGTGTTTGTTGTAAATATTAAATGGAATAGTGAGCCTAATGATTAGGTTTCGTCCCGGCTCCAGAACAAAATACCTGTATCTACTCTGGTAATCGCGGTAGTTGGTGTTTAGTGCATTATTCAAGCTAAAACTCCAGCGCAATGTTTGTTTACCAATATGTTGATCAAAACCAAAATTAATATCAAGTAGGGTATAGGCATCCGGTGGACTTACATAATCAACCCCGGCTGGGTACCTATATTGTTTAGTCACATGTGTTAATCTGGGTTGAATAAATACATCATGTAATTTCCATACTTTGGTGTTTTGATAGTTTAATGTAATACCTAATCTGTTGGCTGGCATAAAAATTAACGGAGTATTGTTATCTATTTCTTGTGCGTGTAGGTATGATGCTTGCACACTTGCTGAGAAGTTTTTGTTAATGTATCTGTTGGCAATAAAATCAGAGCCTTGCAACAAGGCGTTATTTTGTGTGAATACAAATTGAGGAAACACACCACGAATGGTTACAATTGGGGTGCCCACAGGTAATTTATAAATAAAGTTTTGTATGTAATTTCTGTACAAACTCCATTCTATATTCCATTTTTTACTGGTATAAGTGGCCGACAGTTCTGTGTTTAAATTTCGTTCAGGACGAAGCTGTGAATTACCCACTTCAAAAGTTGCAGTACCTCCATGCAATCCATTGCTGTATAATTCATTTATACTCGGTGGACGCCATGCAGATGCAACGCTACCTTGTAACTTCAGGTTTTCATTAAACCAATAAGATGTGGCTGCAGAAAAAGTTGCGCTACCATAATGTTTGTCTTCTTGATTTACCTGCCTATTCAACAAAATATATCGCGATTGATTTCTGATATCATAACGAGTGCCCAACTCAATTGCCCACCTGTTTTTTTGCCACTTTTCAATCGCATAAATACCCGATGTTGTAGCAATAAAATTTGGTATGATGGGTTGAATGCCTTCGCTTACATTATCTTGTTTCATCCAACTTGCACCAATTGCTCCTTTAAAGTTTTTCCATTTAGGATGTTCCACTTTTAGTTCACCCAACTGTGTTTTAAGTTGTAAAAAGTATTGTGGTGTTGGATTAGCTTGTTGCGATGTGGCCCAACGTGGTGGCCTATCAAACTCTTTACGGTTGTTGTATTGAATACTAAATTGTGCTTGTATTTTAGTGCCATTATCAAACACATAATAGGTTTTAAAAGCATTTATGATGTGGCTAACCTCTTGTCTTGGGTTTTGAATATCATAAGTAAATGGTGCAACATACATGGGTTTGCCCGATTGAATTACCTGTAATAAATCGGTGGTGTTACCTACATGTGCTGCACGTAAAATACCTATGGTAGTACCAAAATAGCTTTGTGTAAACTCGGCATGGAAATTTTTAAATTGATAATGTAAAGCATAGTTACCATTCATTTCCTCGTAACCGGTATTTGATAAAACATAATCAGGAGTTCTGCTGTCACCGGCTTTTCTTAAACCTCCGGTTGTACGCCAACTTAATTTATGTTTGTTGCCATGCATGCCTTCAAGCATTAGTGCACTTGACCCCATCCCATTGTTATTTGCTGCATTTAACATCAATTCACCATTTATGCCTTTGGTATCTTTAAACTCGCGTGGACTAAATCTTACTACACCACCAATGGCTTCAGCACCAAACTCAACTGAGGAAGCTCCTTTTATTACTTCTATTTTTGCTGATGAAAATGGATCGATTTCTGTTCCGTGATCAGCGCCCCATTGTTGCCCTTCTTGCCTAATGCCATTATTTACGGTTACCAAACGGTTGCTGTGTAAGCCTCTAATTACTGGTTTTGCAATAGCTACACCACTACCCATAGTTGTTACTCCGGGCATCGACTTTAGTAAATCAGCAAGCGAGTTACCTCTGTTGCGTTCAATCCATTGCGCATCTAGCAATTCACGTGTTTGAATGTTAAACCTTGTTAATTCATCGGTATGACTTTTAATTTCAACCTCGTGTAAATGTGTATGTTCAGGACATAACTCTATAACTATGTGCATATCGGTATTAACCCAAACCTTTTTTTGTGTTGAGTGATATCCTAAAAATGCACACTGTATGGTATAAAACCCTTTGGGTAACGAGTCGAAAATACCCGCTCCATTGGCATTGGCAATTGTATTTTTATGTAGTTCGGCTATGCTAATACTAGCTGCTTCTAAAGGTTGTTTACCAATACTATCAACCACTAAAATATGTAGTTTGAATAGTTTAGGTGGAATATTTCCTGCAAAAGTTATAGCAGATAAAAGCAGTGAACAGCATAGCAACAAAATACGCACTGTATTCTGATACATATGTAATTTTTGAAAATAGATAGAAACGAGGTTTGATGCGGTATTTGCATCAAACCCATAAAACTCCGTTAACTGATATGCACAAGTATTTGCGGTGGCCCTTTATTACTTAAAAGGATGTTTGCTTTGCGCAAACCGGCCGGAGTAAAAAGTTTGTATTGGGTATTACGTAGCGAAATTTCGGCACTGTAATTAAACGTATTGTTATGGTAGTGTTTTACAAAATGAAACTCGCAGCTAAAACATTTTGCTATTGTTTTGGCAATATGCTGCGGGTGTTCGCAATGCTCTGCTTGATTTGAAACATCACAAAAATAATCATCCAATTCACAATGGTGTTGTTGGGCTTTGTTGTGGTTGTGCATGGCCATAGCATGTTCATCTTCTGCATGGTGATGCAAAAAATTAACAGGCATAAAGGTGATGCTAAACAACACCAATAATACCCAAGCCATATGTTTTTGTATGTTTTTCACAACTTAAACGGCTGCGAAGATAGGTAAGAATTGATAATTTGGAAATTGGCTTTGTAAAATGACATGATGCTGAAACAATAAAAAAGGGTGAATTACCGAAGTAACCACCCTCTTTATATTCAAATTACACTATGGTTTTAATGAACTACTTTAAATGTTTTAGTAGTTTGATTGATGCGGATGCTAATGAAATAAACACCAGCCGGCATATTTTCAAGGTTGTTTAACCTGATGTTGCCATTATTACTTGTTACCTTCTGGGTAAGTACATTGTTGCCAAGTACATCTGTTATATTGATATCAACTTCCTCATTAGTATTTGCAGGTAAGCTAATGTTTAACTCGTTGCTAAATGGATTAGGATTTACCGTTACCAAGTTCAAATCAGTTTGTTTGTTAGCAACTACTTGGTTTGAGTAAGTGAAGTGATTATTGAAATCAATTTGTTTCAACCTGTAGTACGCTTTGTTCGACTGATTGAACGCATTAGCATCTAAATAGCTGTAGTTGCTTTGTTGCGCTGTATTGCCGTTTCCTTTAATGTTAGTAATGGTAACAAACAGTTTTCCATCGGTTGATTTTTGTAGTTCAAATCCGCGGTTGTTTTTTTCTGATGCAGTTATCCAATTTAATTTTACATCATCACCACTAACTTTTGCATCAAACGATAATAAACTTACAGGGAGTGTTGTGCCCGATGCAAATTGTCCCGGAATAAAATATCTCAAAGGAGTTTCTGTGTACTCGTAAACATAAAAATCGTAGTCTTTAAGAGAATCTAATCCAAAAACATCTACATAGTTGTCTCTATTGTCTGAGAATAGTACATAGTTTCCAACTCCTGTTGAATCGCCCTTACCTGATGCAAAAATTGGATCTGGAGTATAGCGTGTTGAGTTTATTGGCAACACCAATGTTGTGGTATCACGTTTGGCTACAACAATTCGTCCGCTACCGTTACCATTTGTCCACGATACACGTAATGAAGAATCTGTAATGTCTGTTACCATAACACCCGTTGCAGGTTTTAACGTATCAAGCATAATTACATAATCTTCTGTTTCACCTTGAATAAAGGTAGCAGCGGCTTGATGGTTGTATATTCCTCCAACAGGGAATCCGAATGCAAGTGCTTCATTGGTTCTAACCCTCATACCTGTTAATCCTGGAGTTACGGTTGATGGAATAGTTAATTGAACAGAGCTTGTTCTATCTGAACGCTGCTCAATTAGTGTAAATTCTCCTATTTCAAAGGTTCCGTTTTTATTATAATCAATCCAAACGCCCATACTTTTTAGGTTACTTGGGGTTACATTAATGGTATAGGTTACTCCACCAACCAAGGTAGCAGTTGTATTGCCCGATGCAGGGAATACTGTTCGTGCACCCATTGGTGTGTTGTTACAGCCTGAAGTGTTGTCTAATGTTGTACCTTCAATAGAAACATTGCTGATGTAATCGTTGTTGCAATTACCACCACCAAGGTTTGATGAAGCATTGTAACAATTGTAAAAGGTATCCATTGTTAGATGCATGCTATTACTTACAGCATTTGTATTGGTTAGCGAACAAGTGGTTTTTAACCTGAAATATTTAGCTGTACTTGTTCCAGGTATGTTAGTGGTTATCCACGATGAAGATCCGGCAACTGTTGTCCAAGGATCAATTACACCATTATCGTCAGACTCTTCCCATACATATGTTACACCAATACCTGTTGTTGTACCAACTGAAGAAATTATAAAATCTTTGTTTGCACACATTGCCATACTGGTTGGTATTGTACCTGCTGTAACTAGGTTGTTACATGGCTCAGCTGCTTTGATGTATAATACATAATCTTCCGTTTCACCTTCTAGGTAAAATGCACAAGCTTCGTTAGAATCAAGCGGATTAGATGCATCCATTGCTCTGATACGCATACCAGTAAAGCCTGCTGAAGTTGTTACAGGAATAGTAATACTTCCTAAAGCGCTAGTACCTGGTGTTGTGAACGCGCTTAAAAGTGTAAATTCATTGTTTTCAAATACGGCATTTCTATTATAATCAATCCATGCCACAACTTTGTACTGACCACTATAATTGTAAGTAACTGCAACGTTAAAAGGTTGTCCTGCTGTAATAGAATCGGTGGCTAAACCTATTGGTGAATTGTAAGTAAAACTGTGATCAACATTTACCACATTACAATTTGAAGAAACGTTTAGGTTACGAGATGGGAAATTTACATTGCTGATGTATTCGTTGTTGTTGCATGAATAAGCACCTCCAATAGTGTTGCTACAGTAGCATCTGTAAAATGCTTTTATACCCACTTTAATGGTATCGCCATAAGTTGTTACTGCTGAGTTTGCACAAGTAGTATTCAAACGATAGTAAGTTGTATCGTTAGTAACCGGTGCAACAAAATTTCTTGACGTTTTTCCTGTGATATCAAACCAGCTTTGTGCATCAAGAGAGTATTGCCATTGATAAGTTATACCTGTTCCGTAGGCAGCATTAACAGCATTGATTGCAAATGATGTTCCTGCACATATTTCGTGGTTAAGCGGATAGGTTGCCTTGGCAGGTGTTCCACTACAAGATGGTGCTTGTTCTATGCGTATCACATAATCTTCTGTTTCGCCACTTCTAAAATTGGTGCATACATCTACCGAATCAATAAATGTTGCTGCATCAACCATTCTAACGCGCATACCAGTTAAACCACTCACTGCATTATTTGGAATAGTAACCCAACCTGTTGTGGCAACGGTCGGTATAGATGAGTTGGTAATTAAAGTAAATTCGTTTTTGGTGTATATCGAATCGTGGTTGTAATCAATCCATACAGCTATAGCTCCCGGAGTTTCTGTATTGGTTACTTGTACTCCAATTATTTGGTTGGTATATACTGTATCTGTTGTGGTTGCTGTGGTATCATAAAATGTATAACTCTCGTTTGCACATAAACTAGTGTTGTTAACTGTAGTTCCTAACACACTAACATTGCTAATGTATCCTGCACCACGGTTACAACCGCCACCACCTAAATCATCGTTACAATAACATGCATAAAATGGTTTAACCCATACAAAAATTGTTGATGTGTAGCTTGTTGATGATGAATTACTGCAGTGTACCTTTAATCTGTAATATCGGGTGTTATTGATACCTTGTGTGGTGTAATTAAGTGCGGTTGCACCTGCAATATCGGTCCATGGATCTAACACACCATTATCGTTAGACTTTTGCCATTGGTAAGTAATACCTTGGCCAAAGGTTGCTCCTGTAACGTTAAAACTTAAAACATTTCCTGCGCAAACGGCAAAAAAGGTATCTCGTAAATTACCTGCTATAGGTGTAGATGTGCAAATAGGACTTGGGTTGATGTAAAGCAAGTAATCTTCAACTTCGCCACTAATAGCATAGGCGTTTGCATGGCTACCATTAAGTTGTGGTCCACTACCCATTGGTATGGTTGTAAAACTCTCTACTGCACGAACACGTAGTCCGGTGAGACCGGTCCCGGCATTGGCCGGAACCGAAAAGTTTACCACCGAATTTTGAGTAGAGGCATTCGTGTTTGCCATTACAAATTCAATCGAATCGAATACACCATTTCTGTTGTAATCAATCCAAAAACCTACGCGGGCATCAAGCCAAGGCCCAAATAGGTCTGTTGCAATGGAGATGGATGCATAAGGATCTCCGGCTGTTAAGGTATCAGTAGTACTTGCTGATGGCGGGTAATACGTTACCTCATTACCGGGCGTGCTTGCACCGCATGCCGAATTGTTGTTAAGGTGAGTTCCAAGTGTTACGTTAGTTATCCAGGCGTTACAATAGCCACCTAAATTGTTTCTGTTATAACAATTATAGGCACTATCAAAAGTTACTAATTTACTGGGTGTATATGATTGTGAACCACATTCAACTTGCAATCTGTAATAGTATGGTTGAGAGAAATTGGTTAGGTAAAACTCCGCAGTATTGTATCCAAATCCATTTGTGGCAGTGGTCCATGGATCAATTATACCATTATCTTGTGAGCGTTGCCAAGTGTAAGTAAGGTATGGATTTAATTCAAAACTATCGGGTAACAAATACAACGAACTACCCTGGCAAGTAAGTAGGGTAGACATTGTTCCAGTAAATGTTTGAGGTGTTGTACAGCTTTGTGGTACTTTCCCAATTTTAACATTATCAATAAAAAGTTCATCACCGTTATCACTATAAAAAACAAACATAATGCGGTTTGTTCCTGTAGGTAAACTTAAACTTTTAGTGGCCCAATCGTTTGCTGATGTTGGAATAAAAACACCACCGATAAAACTTGGTGCTACAGTAGATAGCGTGGATGGGTCTGGTAAAACATTGCCACGATAAATGTGTAGCAATTGCATGGTGGCTCCGGCATTAGTTGAGTAGAAAATACCAATTGAGTCGGTGTTGCTAAATTTTGCGCGGTGTGCATGATCAAACCAAAGAGAATCGCCTATGGTTGAAGGTGCAAATACTGGAAACTTTAGCGTGTCTTTATCTCCTGCACCAATATCGTTAAATGATACACGCAAAGAACCGGGTAGTGGAGTGTGGTATCCCGAAACGGTATCGCGATATGTTTCTCCTCTTAAAGTAATAAGTTGCCATCCGGATTTTGAGAGCACGCCCGGATTGGCGAAGGATTCGTGAAACAAGTACTGCGCTCGAAGTACTTGTTGACCAGTTACCGATAAAAGAAGTAACAAGGCCATTCTTAAAAAAATGTTCTTTTTGTTCATAGCTTTGGCTTATTGATTTTCTTCAATTTAGGTATGACAAACAAAAGTGTGTTTACCCTCTAAATTAGAAGAGTGATATTCTATCAACAGCAAGTTTGAGCATAAAACCGCATTGCAGAAAATGCCTATGTATGAACCGGAATATTTTGGTAATGAACTGGGTTAAACTATAGATTAATCCAAGATTTGAATTTTGGTGAACGGTCAACACTCACAATTACTTCTTCTTTTATGGCAGGGTTGGTTATTAATTTAACACGGCCTTTGGTATGTGGACTCATGCCTAAAATACATTTTTGAGCTACAATGTATTGCCTGTTTACCCTGAAAAACATTTCAGGATTTAACAGTTGTTCTAATTTATCTAAAGTGTAATCGATAATAAATTGTTCGTTTTTAAACGTGCATAACAACACATAACGTTGATGAGCATAAAAGTAAGCAATATCACTTGTAGAAACAGCCAATATTAAATCGCCCGAATGTACCATGAACTTCCGGGGATACTGGTTTTCGTTGGTTTTATATTGCTCAATCAGCTTGTTAATTTTATCATCAATAAATTGTTTTTGTTTATCAAGTTTTTGTAGGGCTAATGCTAACTTATCGGCTTCAATGGGTTTTAATAAATAATCAATACTATTAATGCTAAACGCCTTGATGGCATACTCATCAAATGCGGTGGTAAATATAACGGGGATGGATATTTCAATGTGTTCAAAAATATCAAACCCATTTCCATCAGCTAAATGAATATCAAGGAAGATTAAATCGCAGGTATTTGTACTGATCCAATTTACTGCACTTTTAACCGAATCTAATTGAGCAACTATGTTGATATTAGGATTACATTCATGAATCATTTCTGCTAATTCGGCTGCTGCTAAAGTTTCATCTTCTATAATAATTACTTGCATCGTTTATTCTTCGGTTAACAAGGGTAAAATTACTTTAAAGGTTGAAGCCAATTCAATAAACTCCGGTTGTTTATCGCCAAGTAAGGCATAACG
This sequence comes from uncultured Chitinophaga sp., assembly GCA_964603255.1. Classification (GTDB taxonomy): domain Bacteria; phylum Bacteroidota; class Bacteroidia; order UKL13-3; family UKL13-3; genus UBA6183. Next base: position 19,915 of record CAZRVA010000010.1, on the reverse strand, counting down.
CTGCATCATGTTTTTGCTTCCTATTCCGGTAGAGTTGGTTGAGTCTGTTCTGCGTTGCAGGTTGTTTACAATAATTAGCGAACTGTTGTCGCAAAAAATATCAATTACCAATGGTAGTTGCTCAGAAATAATATTGTGTTTGATGGCATTTTCAACAATCATTTGAAGTGCAAATGGCGGAATAAAAAGTTGCAAACATTTATCATCAATATCAATCTTAACCTTTAAGTTGTTGCCAAACCTAACCTTTTGCAGGTGTATGTATGATTGCACAAAATCGAGCTCTTCGGATAAATTTATAAGTAAACTGTCTTTTAATGAAAGGGCAACACGGTATATTTTAGCAAACTCTTTGGTAAACAAGTAAGCTTTATCAGGATGCTTTTTTATGAGTGATGAAAGTACATTTAAACTGTTAAACAAAAAGTGCGGATTAACCTGATTTTTTAAAGTTTCATACTGGGCAATTACATTTTCTTTCTCTAGCTCGGCAGTGTAATTTTCTAATACTTCTTTTTGTTTTTCTATTTCTTGCTTTTGCTCCAATATCAATTGGTTCTGTTTTTTTAGCGAAAGGTTCGCCTGATTTCTTTCTCTAATATTTTTATTGAGCAGCACAATTAATGCAACAACAATTATTAAAGTTGCAAGGCAAATACCAATTATCCATGCCCTGCGGTAAGCAAGTTTGGCTTTGTATTCATTCTCTGTTTTTAGGTTGGTAATTTCCTGATCCTTTTTATCGCTTTCGTATTTTGCATGTAGTTCATTTACTTGTTTACTTTTTTCTATGTTAAATAAACTATCATTTAATAATTTAAATTGCTTGTAGTAATCAATTGCGTTTTTGTAATCGGCAGTAGCATATGCCAAATCACCTAACTTCTCATATATAATGGCTATTAAATATTGGTAGTTGGTTTTCTCTGCTTCGGTTAGCGCCTGCTTATAGATTTCAAAGGCTTTGTTATATTTCTTTTGAGCAACATAAACATTGGCAATGTCACTTAAACTGTTGGCAACCTCGCGCGTATTTTTAAATTGTGTAGATAGTGCTAATGCTTTGTTTAAGTTAAGCAGTGCTTCGCTGTACTGTTTTTTAAAAGTGTATGATATACCAAGGTTGTTGTAGCAATTAGCGGATTCTTTATATAATCCGTTTTTTTCGGCAACCTCAATACCCTTCAGAAGGTACTTAATAGCGCCATCATAATCCCCTGTTTGCCCTTCAATCATACCAAGGTTATTGTATATGTTTATTTGAAGGTTAAATTCTTTTTCGTCAGCTAAATAGTGTAATGATTTAGTGTAAAACGATTTTGACAGGGCATAATTTCCTTGGCTATTATACACGTTACCAATATTCATGTAAAGGGATGCTTTAATGTAATCATTAGGATATTGCTGGGTGTAGGGTAATCCTTTTAAAAAGTACTGTAATGCCCTTGGATAATTTTGTGCATAATAGTAACAAGTGCCAATGGCCATGTAAAGATTTGCATTGAGTTTATAGTTTTTTATTTCATCTGCCAATACCAGCGCTTGTTCTAAAAATTTGGCAGCCTTGTATGTGTTTTCGTATCTGCAGTTCCAACCCACTTCTAATATGCGCCTTAACTTAATACTGTCGTTAGGCAATTGCTCAATACTAACCCTTGCCGAGTCGATATTACAAGCGGATAAATTTGGCGCACCTTGAAATAGGAGTATACATAAGAATAGGGCGAATCGCATAGCAAATGCAAAGTAAGTTAAATGTTTTTGTTTTCGTGAGTTAGTTAATGAACGGGAAAAATATGGTAATGAAGAAGATAGTTGCAAAAAAAAACTATTTAATGAAATTGAATCAATGTAAAATATATAAAAAGAGAAGGCTTTGCAAATCTGCAAAGCCTTCACAAACAAACAAACCTCAAAACACTTAAAGTTTAGAAAACTTTGAGCTCTTGACTATACCATTGTTTGATACCTTCAGTATATACATTCCGGTATTTAGTTTATCAGTATCATCTAACGAAATGTAGTTGATACCGTCAGTACAATTAATGGTCCATGATTTAATAGAACGACCACTCATATCAGTGATTTCTATTTTAACCTCGCCTTCATCTGTAATTACATCAACCATTGCTTTATCAATTACAGGATTTGGGTAAATGCTAATGCTACTGTTATTGTATTCGTCTACAGGTGATATTGAAATTATTTTTGAGTAATCCTCTCTACCATCTATATCAACCTGACGTAAACGATAGTAGTTCGTCTTATTCAATTGAGCATCTCCATCAATAAATTTGTAGGTACTAACTGTATTGCTATTAGCGTTTTTAGAAGCCACGAAACCAATAGTTTCAAAGGTGTTTTTATCATCAATTTTGCGTTCAATGTAAAAACCTTTGTTGTTACTTTCACTCGCTGTAGTCCAGTTTAAGGTGATATTTTTCTCGTTTTTAATACCACTAAAACTCAACCATGATACAGGCAAAGCGATAGATAGGTTTTCGTCAGCTCCTTTATACGGGAATTGCGTATTTCTGATATCACCATCTATATCTGTAGTGTATCCATTTACGGGAATTGCTACTAAATCAGTATCTCCAATTGAAGCACCTGATAGATGTAAATCTTGGAATGAAACAAAACTGATGACTTTATTTTTTGAATTAAGATCAAGATTTGTGGCCAATTGCCAAGCTGATAAGAATTGGTGGTTGTTGGCTCCAACTCTACCTATGTTACCGTTTATACCTGATGCAAATAGGATGTTACTACGTGATTGTAGGTTAATTGTATCATTAATACCAATGGCAAAATGACCACCACTTACAAGTGCTGAATTAGACCTTTCGTTGTAGAAGATATTATTTACTAATGTATCTACGCCACTTGCGGATCTGTTAAATGCAAAAGTATTGATGGTTGATGATGCATTAACATTAGAACCCATTATTCTTACCGTATTAAAAACAATATTAGTATTACCACTTTGTTTTTGAATACCGTTGTATACATGTTCTTGAGTTCTATCAATACCATTTGAATCTAAACCCAGGCTAACAAAGTTATTGCCAATGTTGGCAGTTCCTGCAATATGTTGAATACCGTTTATGTTACATGTAGCAGAACTGTTGGCATGTAATGCATAAACTTTATTTTCGTTTATACTATTAGCTTGGGTTGATGTGTTGTTGTGCACAATACCTCCTACATTGGCTACCGCTGTTGCTGCTGTGGTGTAAATATTTTTCACAACATTTCGTTTGATGATTTTTTGTCCTGATCCACTTGAGCCAACATACATACCTATTACGGCCGCATTAACTCCTGTTCCGGTTTGAGTTGATGAATTTGAGACAAGGTTCTGAACAAGGTTATTTTCAATAATAGCAGGTGTTGCTCCCAAGTATTGAATACCCATTAAAATACCTGTGTTTGATGTTAAATTAGATATTGTATTACCTGTAAATCTTTGCGTGAATGAAGCACTTGAATTTCTGTTTATCAAACCGAACAAACTATTATTGGTATTTTGAGTAATACTATTTGCTCTGATTGGGCTACCTATCGTGTTGTTCTCAAAAATAAAGAAGCCACTGGTGCCCGAATAGTCAATGCATCTTAAACTGATGCCAGATCCAGTTCCTGTTGCACTAATTCCTCCCATAAAGTTATTTCTTATTGATACCGTATCCAGGTTTGGAGTAAGTGTACCTCCTGCACCAATAACATAGAAGTTAGATGCTGCCGTACCATTGTAAATAATATTTATTGAATTTGTGGCTGTATCACTACCAAAAATATTGTTACTGCAGTTTACTCGTCCGTTTAATAAGAATACTAATGCATGGTTCGCTCCGGTATTGGTTGTTGTTAAATTCATATTGGCAAAAACATTACCTGTTATTTGGTGTGAACTGGTATTATTAGCCGAGAAGTATATCAATTGCATAAGCTGTGCTCCAGTAACATTCATTGGTGAAACACCACCACAAGCGGTATCGCTGCCTCCAATATAGTTGTTTAAAATATTTAGGTTCGAACCGCTTGCATTATCAATATATATTGCAGCGTGAGCAGCTGTTGCTGTTCTTGTTGTAGTTTGAAAGAAGTGATTTCCAATTATTGTTGTATTGTTATTATTTGCAGCTATAAATACACCTCTGTTTGTGTAATTAAAGATGTAGTTGTTTCTAATCAGGTTGCCTTGATTTGGAAAACCATTATTAGCAGTAGCATAAATTGCGTTGTATGGTGTAGTAGTTGTTGTAACTGATGAAATATAATTATGCTCAATGATATTGTTGTTGTTGCCTGTTAAAACTGATGTATTAAACACTACTACACCACCTGTAGCAGAGGTATTTGCTCCTCTTAATATGCAATATTTAATGTTGTTATCTGATGCATCATTTCTTATTGCAATGGTATTTCCGCTTGTACTTATATTTTCAATAGTTAAGTTGTGCGATGGTGCAAATGCATTGTTGTAACCAATGAAGCTTATAAATCTAGCTCCGGCTATTCTAAAAATAACGTCATTAATATTTCCGCTAATTCGGGCCGATACACCTGGTGCGGGCTTAAAGATAACCGGATTGGCGGCACTCATTCCAACATAAGGTGTAATTTCTACCGGAGCAGTTAAGCTGTATAAGGTATCAATAAAGTTAAACGTAGTTGGTGCAGAAACACCTCTTAAATTAAGTGCACCTACAGCTTCACTAATCGTAGCAAAATCACCCACACTACCAATTGTATATAATCCGTTAAGCGGTGCCGCTGTTATTATATAGCTGTTAGGATTAGTTGGTGCAGAAATAACATTGGTAACACTATTCGCTGCAAAGTTTACATTTGGGTTGCTTCCAACATTTGCCGGAATAATGGAGTCTTGTGCTGTTACAAAATACTGAATAGTATCTCCAATAGATACACTGCCTCCGTTAATAATACTGTAATCTATTGTAAAGCTAAATGGCGAACTATTGTTACTTGCCTGAACATATTTCCATCCTGTATCAATTGATGTGTTCCCGAAAAAAGTGTTTGCATCAGAACGTTTTTTGTAAAACAAAGTTGGTCTGCCAGTGCCCGTTGAAATTACACCACTTATATCTGTGATGGTTGCAAAATTATTTAGTATTAAGTTGGAGGTGGATGATTGATTGGTTACATTACTATATTGTATCACAGGTGGATTAAGATCAACACCTTGCTCAAAAGCTCCAATTGTTGGGCTTGTAGCACTACGCGTTGTATTTCTGATATCAACATTAAATCCAGCAATAGGTGTTCCTGCTCCAATCAATGGTGAGTTTAGTTGTGGTCTTAAATTGGTTAAATTCCCCACCAAAGGATCACCCGAAACAGTATTTGTATCTTTTAAAGTCGCTGTTTGCCAATCAGTCATTGTTGTGCGCGCTGAACCATTAAAGAATCCAAGATGGCTTGCTGTTGTTCCATTTGAGTTTTGGAAATAGCGATTATAATTTATTGTAGATTGGTTGTAGGCTGTTAAATTAGAATAATGGATATAAGGTGTAGCACCAGCTACAGATGTTCCTCTTATCATAAATAAATTGTTTCTTACCTCAAGAGAAGCAGTGTTTGCTGTTTGAACAGCATTGCCATTACTAAACGCAGCAAACGGTCCGGCAGCAGCATTAACGTTACCTCCTGTTGGGTGGCTCAATTGAACAGAATTAAATATAAACCTGTCACCAAATCCTCCATAAGAACCTATCCCGGTTAAACTCCATGCGGTGTTTCCAGTTGACGTATTGTGAATATGATAAAGTACGTTGTCTGAGAATGCATTATTTGATGGTGTTGTAGGTGTGCTGAAGTTTGGCGACTCACTGATAATACCATGATTTCTTTGGCTGCTTGAACCTGCAACATTAAAGATGGTATTATACCTTACAAGTGTATTTTGATTGTTTCTAATATAGATTCCGAAAAGTGTATTTGCCGAACCTGAAATGCTTGTTAACCCGGCCGAACCTCTTACGTTTTGGATGATATTTCCAGTAACTTGTGCATTACGCGAGAAGTATAATGCAACACCACCTCCATTAATTCCGAGGGTTGCACTTCCGATATTGTTATTGGTAATTAATAGTCCTGAATCTATAGCTAACGCAGATCCAATATTTAATATCCCAAACTGAACGGTATGGATGTCATTATTTGTGATCGTATTTAAGTTATTTGGAGCAACTGCAGATGCCGTTTGCGCAATTGTATTAGTCGATCCAATAAAAATACCAGCATATGTTGTTGTTAATGATGCACCACGGAGGTTGCAATTACGAATGATATTTCTATTTGCTCCATTTGTTGCATCTGCGCTTGCCAACCAAATAACTGCGCTGGTTGTGGCTGTGCTGGTATTAATGATGGTTAAATTTCTACTTGTTGTATTGTTGTTAGAGCCATCAATAACAACATTGTCTGTTCCATTTAATTTAATTAAGCCTAATGATGCAGATCCTTGTATCACAGTATTAACTCCTAAATCAGGCTTTATGGTTAAAGTATTTGCACCAGTTAAACCAGGTATGTTCTCATTAAGTTGTAATGGGAATGTCTCGCCTTGATTGTATAAAGTATCAGTTAATAGAAGTGTAACTGATGAAGATACACCTCTTAAATTAACAGAGCCAATTGCTTGTGTTAAGGAAGTAAAGTTACCTCCATTACCAACAGTATAGCTGCCCGATAATGGTGGAGGGGATATGATGTATGATTTTGGTGTTGGTGCCACAGTAAATGAATCTACTCTACCACCACCAAAACCGTTAGAAGGAGATGTTGCTGTATTGGCGTTGCCCGAGCGATCTTGTGCTATGATGAAGTACTGTATGGTATCATTTACACTGGCTGTTGCACCAAACAATAAGCTGTAATCAATAGTAAAATTAAACGGAGAAGAAGTATCTGATGTGGTCGCGTATTTCCAACCAGGGAAACCACTGTTATTAAGTCCAAATGCATTGGTATCAATTGTTTTTTTGAAATAAAGTCTTGGGGCATTTATAGCAGTATCAATTTTGCTTGGGTCGGTTATGGTTACACTAAGTTGGCGATTAGCTGTTGATGGTGTATTAGATAAATCAGTGAATGAAATAGTTGGTGGTGTGAGGTCGGCCGGAATACCATCAAACTCAATTGCTCCCATATCGGGGGCTGATGCACCAAACGCAGGACGGTTAATAGAATTGAAGTCGGTGTTAGGATTACTGATTCCTATTCCAGCAATTACTGCACCTCCAGATTCAATCTCTGTAGCTGTTTGGGGCGGTATTGATAAAGTAGAATCATTAGTGAATGGTGCATTTCCATTTACTACAGGAACTGAATTTAAGTCACCTGAGGTAATAGCTCTCCAGCTCGTAAGTGTTGGATAAAGGGTAGTTGCGGCATTTAATGATCCTACAAAGTAGCTTGTAGTTGTGGTAGGCGCTGCTGGTATATTGTATGAGTTATTGTTAATTGTGTTTAGTGCTGTTCCAAAGTTATATCCTGAAGGAAATAGGTTCGCAAATGCCCTGAATCCATTAAATGTGCTAGTCATTTTATTAGAGAATATATTGTTGCGTACAGTAATACCTGTAACAGCAGTGCTGGTAACATAAAATGCTGCAGAGATGGGGTTAGTTGGACTAGTTGCCGAAACATTACAGTTACTAAATAAATGAACAGAGTTATATATAATACGGTGGCCTGTACCTGTGCTTAAACGTATGCCTGCTGCAATAAACGAACTGAATGATGAATAGTTAACACTTAACATATCCCATACTATATTATTCATGATTAAGTGGTTTGATCCACCACTAATATTTATACCACTTGCAGCCCAACCTCCTGTACTCAAATTGTATACCCTGTTAATTTCGTTTTGAATAACTGAAACATTATTACTTGAAGTTCCAAAAACCTCAATACCGCTGCTACTACTACTTATTGATGATCTAATGTTAAAAACAGTATTACCTCTAACCAAGCTATTTGTGGCATTTCCAATACCAATTCCTCTCCAACGCACGTACATGTTTGTAGCATGAGAACCGATTATATTATTGGTAATATTAATATTATTGGCATTGTTACCTGTTGTAGTTGCACCTGCAACATGTATACCCACAATTGCCCGCATAATAGTATTGTTATGAATAAATAAATTAGTGTGAAGCTCACCTGTACCTGTTGTGCTTGGAGTAGCTGTTCCTCCTGCATAAATACCAAATTGAGTTGATGCTGAAGTTCCTGTCATATCTCCGTTTCCAATAACATTGCATGATCTGATGGTATCATTTGTACACCCAAGTCCGCCTGTTGTGGTACCTATTAGTCTGATAACTGCAGTGCCTGTTATGCTGGTGGCGGCCGTGTTTTCAAACGTTAATGCACGCGTTCCACCGAAACTTCCGTCAATGGTAATATTATCTGCACCATTAAATTCAATCAAACTTCTGGTTGAAATCGGAGAACCACTTACTGTATAGTTACCTGATGTGCTAATATTAATTCGGGTGTAAGATGCCGTACCTACACCACTTGCAATAAGTGATGTTGGGGTAAATGCCGTACCCTCGTTAATATTTGAAGTAATAGTAGCATTAATAACACCGGTGTGTGTACCTGCATTTACTGCAGCAAAGAAGGCATTAAGAGTTAAATAACTAGCCGATGTGGTACCGCCCGTTGCGGTAACGGAAACCTGGCTCCATGCAGCATTTACCAACATAAGGTATGCTGTAATTGCTAGCATTAGCTTTCTTGTAGTTTTTTGATTTGTATGCATGTTTGTTTGATGTTTGTTTAATTTAGCGTAAAATTATTTTGAATCAATAATTGACTTTGTAGAACAATTACTACAATAGCGTTGTTGTTGTGTTTGTTACTAAAAAATGACCTAAAATGGCCCGTAATATTTTGCTTGCAGATGATCATGTTATTATAAGAAGAGGGCTTCGGACCCTGATAGATAATAATTTCGGAAAATCGGAATGGACAGAGGTAGATAGGACGGACGATGTGTTAAGTGAACTTCAAAAGAAGTCTTACACACATGCTGTGTTAGATATGCAGCTGCTTGATGCCAATTTATTGGAAATATTGCCTGATATTAGAAAGGCCAATCCTGATTTGCCACTAATGATATACACCATGTGCAGTGAAGACTTGTACGCACCACGAATGCTAAAATTGGGAGTACAGGCATTTTTGAGTAAACAACTATCAGAGAAGCATGTTATCAATGCTTTTGGTCGATTTTTTCAAAACAAATGTTATTTCAGCGAACACATATTGTATGATGCCTATGCCGATAGATCAAAGCCTTCAAATCCAATTGATGAACTCTCGGAGCGGGAGTTTGCCGTTTTACAGTATCTTGTTAAAGGAATATCTGTTAAGGAAATATGCGGAATACTCGACTTAAAAACTACCACGGTAGCAACTTATAAAGCCAGGATTTTTGAGAAAACAGGTGCTACTAGTATAGTTGATTTGGTACGCCTAATGGATTTGTACAGCAATGAAAAGTAATAAAAGTATTGTAGTCCTACTGTTCCTTTTTTGCTTGTTAAGCAATACGATTTATGCGCAGGCACAAAAATATTTTAGCCAGCACTTAACTCAGTCAGAAGGCTTACCACAGAATAGTATTAACAAACTTGCATTTACTAAGTATGGTTTTTTGTGGATGGCTACTGAAGATGGTTTGGTTAGGTTTGATGGTGTAAACTTTAAAATTTTCAGTATGTTCAATCAACCTGTTATTAAAAACGACAGGTTCAAGTCAATTATCAAGGATAAAAACGATGTTTTGTATGTTTATAATGCAGATGGTGTAAAGTATTTTATCAACGAAAATAAGTTGGAGTTTGGTGAGGCCAGGCAATCATTATCTAACTTAAGTGGACTTCATCCCGTAAGTAAAAAATTTGATTATGTATTAAAAAAAGATAATCCATTTAACCTTGCTCCAATTCCGTTTCATGTGTTATCAGTAAACGATGATTTGATGCTTGCAGCAAAATATAAATCTATTGTTTTATTTGATGGTAATAAAATTGTCGGATCTACTGAATTTAAATACAACCAGATTGCCTCATTTTTTAAATGGGGTGATGACAATTATCTTTTTTCAATCGATGGAAGTATATACAGAGTTGAAATAGGTGATAAATACAAATTATCCCTCGAAAAAGTGGTTTCATTTAAAAGGGAAAGTAAAGTTCCTTACAAGGTTTTTTTTAAGCATAGCGGGCAGGTTTTTGTATCTCATAATAATGTTATATACCGACTCCGATTTCACAAGCAATTATTTACATTAGATCCGATATACGCGTCATTAAGTAAGGATGAAATTATTACTGATATTGATGTGGAATCCGAACGAGATATCATTGCTGTTGGAACGTTAACAAACGGGATTTATCTGCTACGGCCAAACTATTTTTCGTACATGCGCGATCCAGAGCCTCTGGCGCATCACCATCAACCTGATCCACTTTTTGCATTTACCATTTACAACGACTCAATTATCGCAACAGCCAAAAAGCAATTTTTTAAAGGTGGAGCATATCAAAGTAAGATTAATTATAACGAAACTGTTAGTCAAGAGGTGCTTGATGAAAAAAGTGGATTCATCTATTTCGCAAGACAAAATGAAATTGTTTCCTATCATCCACCCACCCAAAGTAGTGCAAGCGTTTTTAAAACCAAGTACAGCGATATTAGTGTTATAAAGCACTGGGGTGATACAATGTTTTGTGCAGACAGGAAGTTTTTTTATATCGTTTATAACGACAAAGTTATTACACAATATGCGCACAGTAACATACACAGTCAGGTTAGAGTAAATGATGTATTAAAGTTGCGTGACAGAATTTACCTAGCCACGTCATCGGGTCTGTTGGTTTATAATCAGAGGTACAACAGCATAAAAAAAAGTAGGGATGACTTAAATATCAGAAGTATTACTACATACGATGATCGATTGTTTTTATGCACGTTTGGTAATGGAATAGTGGTTGTTGACAAAGAAAACTTTTATCAACTTAATTATGATGCGTTGGGTTTAATTAGTAAATCTCATGTTACCCTTTGTGATAGTTTGGGGCGATTTTGGGTAGGAACAAACAATGGATTATATGTAATACATTATCGAGATGTTTTAAGAAGAATAAAAGATTCTTCATACATAATTAATTATATTAAGTACGATAAACAAAATGGCTTGCTTAGTGCAGAGTTTAATGGAGGAAGGAGACCTAGTGCCATAGAAGATAGAAATGGATTGTTTTATTTCTCAACCATGAGTGGGATTGTTTATTTTAACCCTTATGTTTTATCTAAGGTATATAAAAATGTTCCCATTTTTGCCGATGAATGTTGGATTAATGATAAGCCAGTTTTGTATAACGGAGAAGAGATGAAGATATCTCGAGATGGAAATAAAAGTTTGCTCCGTATTCAGTTTGCCACTCCTTATTGGAAAAATAAGGAAAATGAAGTACTGTTTTATAAAGTTATTGGTCCATTAACATATAGTGGCCGTATTTCACTTTCAAGGCCTGTAATAAATATTAGCTATTTACCATCCGGTAGATACCGAATTTTGGTTATTAAAACCAATAGCTTTGATGATCAAATTCAACAGATAGAGTTTGATGTGAATATAGACAAAGAGTATTATGAGTCTTGGTGGTTCTGGATTTTTGTTGTTACGCTGGTGGCTTCTTTATTAATTTTATCTGTATACCTATACAATCTTTCTTTGTTGAAACAAAAGCGAATGTTAGCGTCTATTGTAAAACGCAGAACGCAAGATCTTGAGATTTCAAACCAAATGTTGCTGGCATCCGAGCGTGAATTGAGGCAAACAGTCACTATTAAAAGTAAATTAGTTTCTATCATTTCACATGATATTGTAACGCCTCTTAAATTTATGTCAATGGTAACTCAAGCTAACTTAGATAAAGAGACTGATGTGAAGGGTTTACTAACCGATGTACAAATTACTACAGGAAGACTTTACCAGAACGCACAAAATATTTTAAATTGGATAAAATACCAAGATAAAAGGATTACACCTATTTATGAAGCTGTTTCGCTGTATGTTTTGGTACAGGATATTGGTGATTTGCTTGAGCAAGCTATCCAAACAAATAATATTACTTTTTATAACAAGGTTGATCCCGATGTGATTGTGAAAACAGATAGAACAGTAATAAGTATCATACTACAAAATCTGATAGCAAACTCAGCAAAGTATGTAAAAAACTCTTCAATTAGCGTGAGTTATGATTTTATAGACTTTAGACATCATTTAACAATTGAAGACAATGGTTGTGGAATTAACCAATCAACACTAAATAGGTTAAATAAAATTATTCAAGGTGAAAAAATTACTGCCGAACAGGCTAAAAACATCGATTCATCTGGAACAGGTTTGGGTTATTACATCATCAGCGACTTGAGTGATTTAATTGGATTAACAGTTGCAATAAATTCTACCGAAGCAGTTGGAACGCGGGTTACCATTCAATGGTTGGATGGCAAATAGATTTGAAGCGTGCGTATCTATTTATCAAACACTATTTGCACTAATACATTTTATTAATGAACGTTTAATTACCACACTGCCTTAGAAGATTTCTTTGTTCAGCATACATCAACATGTACCGTTCTATATTTTTGATTGTGTGCGTCTGATTTGGTTATTCTACCACTTACACAAAATACATGATTGTGTACCATTGCGAAAGGTACTTATTGGTTTAATGTAGGTTTAAGTTTGAGTTTGAAATTTTGATTATGAGTGTGCTGTTGTATACCATAATTTAAGTTTTAAACATAAATACCTAATCTAAAATCATATGAAAAAACAAACTTTACAACTGTTCAAGAGTTTGGTTGTATTCTTTGGCATCATGCTTTCATGCATTCACGCTAAGAGTCAGACCCCCTCAGATTTTTGGATGGCATTTGAAGCATGCTCTCAAGTTCAAGCATTTCAAAGTCATTACCCTTCACTTACCTCTGGTTTAACGCGCACGCATGCTGTAATGAACCATGGCGTTTCTGTTCCAACCGTACAAGGTGTATCATTCGCTCAAATTGCTGTTGAGTTGTACGACAAGAGTACCATGTTAGGGCTGGGAAAAACCAATTTTTTCCTGTTTCATGATGTTAAAATAGAAGGCAATCAAGCTATGTTTGACATGGTTTATTACTATAATTTTAATGGAAGTTACGACCAATTTGTGGCTGCCACCATTAAGTTAACGAAAACTAATGGTGTTTGGGCTATTACAGAAACTAAAATTAACTAGTTATGAAAACACAAATACAAAAATTAGCTAATTTTAAAAACATGCTGACATTGGTTGTTAGTTTGTTTGCTTTAAATGTTTCGGCCCAGATTAAGGTTTTGAATAACGGTTATTTACGTATGGGTAATGGTGCCGAGAACTCCATTAATGCATATGGAAATGTACAACAACCTTTTTATTTTGATGGTGTTTCCAGCACTTGGAGAAAGTTAACATTTTCTAATTATCCATTGGATATTGCCGTTGCTGTTGGTGGCGACAAAACCAATAATTGGAATATAAACGGTACAGTTGTAGTTAACCCAGCATTATCAGGACAAGTAATTGATTACTCAGGTTACATTGCTACGAGTGCAACTACAGGTTGGGGTGTTGTTAAATCAACCGGCACCATTAATATAGGTGGCAAACTTTTACTAATTGAACAAACCTATACTTTACCTCAAGCAAGTGGTTATATTGGTATTAAAGTAAAAGTTACAAATACTGATGCTACTTTAACAGAAAACGTACGTGTATGGGTTGGTACCCGCGATGATTGGGTTGGTACAAGCGATGTTCCAAGAAAACAAAGAGGTAACATTGTTAATGGAGCATTTGTACAAAATACAACTACTTCACAGCAAGCATTAGCATTAAAAATTTCTTCAGGTGCTGAAGCTGTTTTGGTTTACACCAATTCAAACAGAGGTCAAACCAGTGTTTCAGGATGTTGTAGTTTTACCAATGCAATGAATACCAATCCTGCTACTTCAACATTTGATATTACTAACGATGGGTCGTATGCATTTTACATGCGTTTAAATGACTTGGCTCCAAATGCAAGTGATGAGTTTACTTGGTATTACGCAGCAGGATCTTTAGCAAACATTGATAATATTATTAACGAAGTTGCTCAAGCATCGGGTAGTGTACAAAACATTACTTGTAATACTGCTACCTATAATGCTACTGCTACTGCTAACGGAACAGGATATTGGATTACAGTACCTCAGGGTTCTGCTGCTCCAACAGCTGCACAAATTAAAGCCGGTGTTAATTATGGATCTGTAACTGTTGCAGCAAGTGGCAATGGCACTATGACAGCTAACACACAGCGTAGTTTTAACATAAGTGGATTAAATCAAGCAACAAACTATACTGTTTACTTTGTGCATGAAGATGCCGTACCTCAGTTTTCTGCAATAATTAATAGTAACTTTACCACAGTTAATCCAACTGCTGCTATTACTGCATCAGGCAACACAACTATTTGTAATGGTAGTAATGTTACCCTTAATGCAACAAGTGGCTTGGGATTAACTTATCAATGGAATAATACAAATGGTGCAATAAGTGGTGCTACAAATTCAACGTATTCTGCATCAACAGCAAATACTTATACAGTTACTATTGGTAGAACCGGTTGTCCTAATGTTACATCGGCAGCAACTCAAGTTACCGTTAATTCAAATCCTACTGTAAATGCTACTGCAAACAGTGGAGTTGCCGTTGGACAAACATTAAACTTATCTGCATCAGGTGCTACTACTTATTCTTGGAGTGGTCCTAACGGATTTACATCAAACCTAGCTAACCCAACTATTAATAATGTAAGTTTAGCTGCGGCCGGTACATACACTGTTGTTGGTACTGCTAATGGATGCAGTGCTTCGGCTAATACCACTGTGGTAATTAATCAACCAGCTAAAGCGTTACATTTTGATGGGGTTGATGACTGGGTTAATGTAACTAATATGCCCGCCATTAACGCAATTCCAGTTACTTTAGAGGCGTACGTTAAACCTGAAATGAGAACAGAGAATACCAATTTTTATCCGAATAACATTTTAAGTAATGATGTACCGGGTAATTATGGTTTAGGTATGGGTATCAACATCAACAGTTATGGTTCACAAATTACTGTTGAGTATAAAAATGGTTTCAGAACGTTTTATGATAATTCAATTGTAGCCGGACAATGGGTGCATATTGCAATTGTATATACCAATGGTAAAGTAGAAACATACATTAATGGTGTTTTAAAAGATGTGGTTAACCACAACCAAGCTCCTTTAAATGGAAATACCAACATGTTTATTGGTAGACATAACGATGATGCTGGTTACGGAACCCGCAGATTCTTTAAAGGTGTTATTGATGAAGTACGGGTTTGGAACCGTGCTTTGTGTGCACAAGAAATTACATCGCAATACAACTGCCAACTAAACGGAGTTGGTAACGGTTTATTTGCTAATTACAATTTTGATAACGGTTTAGCAGGTGTAAATAATGCCGGTATAACTACTTTAAATGATACCACTGTAAACAATGGCAATGGTATATTAAACAACTTTGCTTTAAACGGTAATACTTCTAACTGGATTTTACAAGGTGGAACAAATGGTGTTTGTAACAACTACATTGTAGGTGATATTAATGTTAAAGGTAACAACACTACTATTTATGATGGCACAACAGCTTTATCTACTGCAAACTTTACCAATATGGGTTCTGCAATTTTAGGTAATGCAGTTAGCAAATCGTTTACTATTGAAAATACAGGTACAGGTCCGTTAAACATCAGTAACATCAACTTTACAGGTACAAATGCCGCTGATTTTTCAGTTAGTGGAATTACATTACCTGCAACACTTGCTGCCGGAACTTCTGCAAACATTACAGTTAGCATGAATGCAAATTCAGTTGGAGCTCGCACTGCAACAATCAATATTACTACTGATGATTGCGATGAAAGTGTATACAACTTTAACCTATCTGCACAAATCAGCTGTTCACCGGTTGCAATTACCAATTGCCCGCAAACACAATACGAGCAAATTTATGCCGATTCAAACAACTGCTCAGCAGTATTTACTTACTTACCAACGATAACCGGAACAAACGCTACTGCAAGCTATACCTTTAGTGGTGCAACTACCGGCAGCGGTGCTGGTACAGGAAGTGGTTCAAGATTTAATGTTGGACAAACAACTGTAACGATAAATGTTACCGGAACTTGTGGAACTACATCATGCAGCTTTGTGGTAACTGTTGTAGATAACAAAGCCCCTAAAGCAATATCAAAAAATGCAACTGTTTATTTAAACGCAGCAGGTACTGCTAGTGTAACTCCAGCTGATATCAATAACGGTAGCTCCGACAATTGCGGTGCAGTTACTTTATCTATGAGTCAAACCGGTACAATTTGTGGTTTTGCTACAGAAGGTCAAAATGTAACCTTAACAGCTCCTGCCGGTGCCGTTATTACTTCAATTGACTTTGCAAGTTATGGCACACCAAACGGTTCTTGCAATAATTACACGCAGGGATGGTGTCATGCAACAAATAGTAAAACAATTGTTGAAGGATATGCATTGAATCAAAACTCAGTGACTATTCCAGCTACAAATGGTGTATTTGGAGATCCTTGTGGTGGAACAGTAAAACGTTTATACATTCAAGCCACTTGGACCGGTACAGGTTCTTCAAGTACATTTAATTGCGCAAAAGTGGGTAACAATGCTGTTAACTTAATTGTAACTGATGCAAACGGAAATGTTGCTACTGCTCCGGCAACAGTAACAGTTATTGATACCATTAAACCTAATGCTGTTGCTCAAAACTTAACAGTAAACTTAGGAACAAGCGGTACTGCTTCTATTACAGCTTCGCAAATTAACAATGGCTCAACCGATAATTGCTCAATTTCTTCAATTGCAATTGACAAGTCGAACTTTAGCTGTGCTGATTTAACCTTTAATACCATTACACATGTTTTACCTACCAACACATCTTGGACAGTAAGTTCAACCGTTACTCCATTTACACTTGCATGCGGTCAGCCATTTGCTGGTGTAGGTTCATTACCTGCTGCATCAACATTTACTGTTACTCCATCTTTAAATGCATATGTAACCAATATTATTCCTGGTACACAAGCATTGTTCTCTGAAAGTAACATTAGATACTTCAAAAAATCATTCTACTTAAGCAGCTTACATGACATCAATGCTGAATTTTTAGCTAGCGTTGATAACACTGTTCAAATATGGATTAATGGTGTTGCCGTAGCTTTAGAGAAAGATTTTGACATGGCTAACTTCAGCGATAACATTTATCATCGCCTAGTATTAGGCGCTAATGGTGTTAACACCAATGGTGGTGCCGGTTATCAAAACTTTGATGTGGTTAACAGCGTTACAGCATCAAACTTATTTGTGGTTGGTAACAACGAAATTGTTTTAGCTATTGGTAACTGTTCAGGTACTGATCGCGGTAATATTAGTTTTAAAGCAACCATTACCAACAAAGCTCCTGCAACACTTCCTGTAAACTTAACTGTAACTGATGCAAGCAACAATGTTTCAACTGCAAATGCACTTGTAACTGTGGTTGATGCCATTGCTCCGGTTATTACTTGCCCTGCTAATATTTCTGTATTTGCTACAAGTGCAGCTGGTGCTGTAGTAAACTATGCATTGCCTACTGCTACTGATAACTGTACTGCAACAGTAAGTTTAGTTTCAGGCTTAGCAAGTGGCGCTACATTCCCATTAGGTACATCAACTGTAACTTACCAAGCAAAAGATCAATCAGGTAATACAACTACATGCTCGTTTACTGTTACAGTAACAGGTGTAGCACCGGTTATTGTTTCTCCGGGTAACATTACAGTTAACAACGACCTTAACGCTTGTGGTGCTTTAGTTAATTACACTGCAACAGAAACAACAGGTATCCCTGCTTCAACCATCACTTATTCAATTGCTCCTGGTAGTAATTTCGCTGTAGGTACAGTTCAGGTAACTGCAACGGCAACTAATCCGGTTGGTACATCAAGCACTACATTTAGTGTAACCGTGGTTGATAATCAAGCACCAACCGCAGTAGCACAAAATGTAACCATTCAGTTAGACGCTAACGGAGCTGCATCAACTACAGCAACAGCGGTTAACAATGGTTCAACTGATAATTGCGGAATTGCTTCAGTAAGCTTAAGCAAAACTTCATTTGATTGCACTAATGTAGGTAACAACAATGTAACTTTAACAGTAACTGATGTAAACGGAAACGTTTCAACTGCAAGTGCGGTAGTAACTGTTCAAGATAACATTGCACCAACCGCAGTAGCACAAAATGTAACCATTCAGTTAGACGCTAACGGAGCTG
>CAZRVA010000010.1:0-1315 GCA_964603255.1 uncultured Chitinophaga sp. | reverse complement strand
GAAACGTTTCAACTGCAAGTGCGGTAGTAACTGTTCAAGATAACATTGCACCAACAGCAATTGCACAAAATGTAACCATCCAGTTAGATGCTAATGGAGCTGCTTCAACCACAGCTGCCGCAGTAAACAATGGTTCATTTGATAATTGCGGAATTGCTTCAGTAAGCTTAAGCAAAACTTCATTTAATTGCTCAAACGTAGGTAACAACAATGTAACTTTAACAGTGACTGATGTAAACGGAAACGTTTCAACTGCAAGTGCAGTAGTAACTGTTCAAGATAACATTGCACCAACAGCAATTGCACAGAACGTAACTATAACTTTAGTTAATGGTGGCGCCTCGGTAACTGCGGCAATGGTAAACAATGGCAGCTACGATAATTGCGGAATTGCAAACTTATCAGTATCGCCAAGTACATTTAACTGTGGTAACATAGGTAACAACACGGTAACTTTAACAGTAACCGATGTTAACGGAAATGTATCAACCACTACTTCAACTGTAAACGTTGTGGGTGTGATACCATCATGCAATGTTACATCAGCACCGCGTAACAACGGTACTGTTATAGGTAGCACCAATACTTTGGCAGCAGTTAACCAAATGTATTTAGGTTATGGTGCACAAAGCATGAACATTACCTGTACAGCAACAGGCGGTGGTCCGTTTACATACAGCTGGTCGGGTTCAGGTTTAAGCAACTACAATATTGCTAACCCTGTATTTACTCCAACAGCAGGCGGTAATTACACATTAACTTGTACCATTACAAATTCTTATGGATGTCAAACTACTTGCAGCATTACCATTTGTGTAATTGATGTAAGAAGCAACGGTGGAAGCCCTAACAATCCTAAAGTATTGTTATGCCACTACCCTCCAGGAAATAGCAACAACCCACAAACATTATCTATCTCAATAAGCGCTGTACAAACACACTTAGGTCAACACAGTGGTGATAGATTAGGTAGCTGCAACGCAGTATGTGGATTTGCTAAAACAAGTGCTGATGGTGATATGTACACACAAGAAACTATGGATGGTGAGATTAACTTAATTGTATATCCAAATCCTAGTAACAGTGCATTTAACTTTAAGTTAGAAACTGAAAGCACAGAAATGGTAACCATTACATTGTACGACATGTCGGGCAGAATGGTAATGAACTTAACCAATCAAAATCCAACAAACGTAATCACCATTGCCCAAGAAATGGCACCAGGTGTTTACATGGCAAACGTAACCCAAGGTGAGTTTGTTAAAACTGTGAAGATTACTAAAGTAAACTAATAAGGTTTAATACTTAACTACTG
>CAZRVA010000009.1:28317-42183 GCA_964603255.1 uncultured Chitinophaga sp. | reverse complement strand
AAATAAATAAATACCAACGAAATTGGGACATTATGATATGTCATTTTGCAATATCCAATAACAAAAAATAAACAAAATAACAACGACCCGATAAAAGTTATTAATATAGTTTTCATTTGTCTATGGCATTATTAATTATACTACTAGATACATAGCCAGGGTTATCTCCAGGATATTCTGTTATTATTTTTTTCTCGTAATAGCAAACACCCCAAGTACATTTACAAGTACAGCCAATTATTAAACCATCTTTCCATAGCATATCGCAACAATTACATCCAAAAATAATGTCTAATAAAGGAGCCTCCCATGACCTACAAGTATGTTCAATCTTTGGTGGCTTTGTAACAATTTCCGAACTTACATTGTCAATAATCGTCAAAGGAATCATATAATTATACAAAAATATACCTTGAGTTGTGTCGCTTGTTAATCCTACTCCTTTGAAATTCAAATATGCAGTTTGAAATAACGTATCGTGTATCAATTTAAAATTAGATAAAGAAATGCTTGTATCACCATTTACGTGAACAATATTATTGGTAGCTATGTTATCTATCAATAATCCGTCAGCGTTTTTGGTCCCGACTCGAATGGGTAAATCTAACAAAAAGAAAGAAAGTCCTTCATTTTGTGTGATGTTGAGTTGTGTTTTGTCGATTTTCTTTTCCTTGAAGCTACCTTTGTTCGATAAATTTTCATCTTTACCATAGCAAGAATAGATCAAACCAATAAGTAAAAAGGACAGAGTTTTAATTAATGATTTTTTTTTCATGATGTTTAATTTGTTGTACTAAACAAAGCTAGAAAACAGCTTTTAAGAAAGCAATACCATGATTAAAAACCAATCTAAATCGACTTTAGCATATTGATTTCCTAAATTTTATATTTGCAAATTAGTATAGAAATATATTTAGATAATTTCGGAACCCAACATAAATACCTATTAGAGGCAAATGCTTTTAAGTCATTTTACTAATCATTAACTTGCAAGAAAAAGTAACACATGATTCTTTCATCACATAACCTCGTAAAAAAATACAAAAAGCGCACGGTAGTAAACAATGTTTCTATTGAAGTGAAACAAGGTGAATGCGTAGGTTTGCTTGGACCCAATGGTGCAGGTAAAACCACAAGCTTCTACATGACAGTGGGTTTGGTTAAACCTGATGAAGGAACTGTAATGCTGGATGGTGAAGACATTACACCATTACCCATGTACAAACGTGCTCAAAAAGGATTGGGTTATTTACCGCAAGAGGCTTCTATTTTCAGAACATTGAGTGTAGAAGATAACATCAAATCGGTATTGGAAATGACCAAATTGAGTAAAACCGAACAAGACGCAAAATTAGAAGAGTTGTTGGAAGAGTTTGGTTTGAACCGCGTAAGAAAAAGTATGGGTAATGTACTAAGTGGTGGTGAGCGTAGGCGTTGTGAAATTGCTCGTGCTTTAGCAGTAAATCCAAAGTTTGTGTTATTAGATGAACCTTTTGCAGGTATTGATCCAATTGCGGTGGAAGATATTCAACAAATTGTAGCAAAATTAAAACACAAAAACATCGGCATTTTAATAACAGACCACAACGTGCATGAAACCTTAAGTATTGTAGATCGTGCGTATTTATTGTTTGAGGGCAAAATATTAAAAGCTGGAACTGCACGCGAACTTGCCGAGGATGAAATGGTGCGTAAGGTTTACCTTGGGCAAAACTTTGTGTTGAGGTAATTGGTATTTTACTAACTTTGATTTCTGTAATCAATCAAAAATAAAACAACAATGAAAAAAGTATTTTTAACATTAACCATTGCTGGTATTGCATTGGTTTTTGCATCGTGTGGAAATGATGCGCCTAAAACAGATTTAAATGCTCAAGAACAAGCAGCAGTTGATAGCACTGTTGTTAGTGATGAAGCCTCAAGCGATTCATTAGAAGCTGCAATTAAAGCGCAAATTGGTTCAGACATGGATTCAACTTCTGCAGAAAGCCACGAAGGCCATGATCACGCTGGTCATTCACACTAATTAAAAAACGAATGTTTTAAAAGCGACCTTGATGTTATCAGGGTCGCTTTTTATTTACCAAAATGCCCAATAGCCACGCGTTTGCGGACCAACCTGTAATGTTGGCAATGGTAGTTTTATATGGTTTAAAGTGTAAGTAATTACACGTTTAGCTGCCGTATTTTGTTTAATGATTTTACGCCAATCAACATCAACACTTACATAATACTCAAAAGTTCCTTTGCCTTTGTTTACCTCTAAATTTTGGCCGGTGTAGTATAAATTTAAATCGTTAGCAACACCCCAACCACCACATACTGATAAAAAATCAGGCCACAGTTTTTCTACTCTACTTCCTTTAGGCAACCAATCGTTTACACTTGCCGATAACCAGTAAGTTTGGTTCATGTAATCATCAATTAATTGTGCGTATGGAAATTGTTGGTAGTAATAATCATCGTGTTTGTAGTAACTTAATTTAAGTTGTAATGCTCGTGTTGCAGGAACATGGTATTGCAACAAAGGTAAAAAACTACCTGCCGCACCTGCACCCAAATCACCAAAACTAAAACCGTAAGTAGGTGCATATGCATCTTTCACTTCAATAAAAGCTTGAATAGCCGTACCTGCAATTCCGCCATACAGCAATGCATTTTTACGTTTAACACCAGCCCACTCAAACGCTACACCAAACAAATCGGCCGACATTGCACCACCAATAAAATGGGCCGCTTTATCCATGTTTTTAGCATAGCGGTAATCCATGTAGTGGTCAATTTTAAAGGATGATTGTTGATCTTTCCACCACACATTTTGCAGGTAAGCATAAGTACCGGCCAGTGCCAATGTGGTTGTGCCTGCTACTACAGCAACACGTTTAGGTTTAACTTCTTTTAAACTATCAGGTAATACAATTGGGTTTGATGCATGAACTTTTGAGGTCGTCATCAACATCAACACAAATAAAAAACACAGAAGATAATGGTGCTTAAACATGCAGCACAATGATAACAAATTAATTTAATGTGCTTAGTTTATTCCGGTTTGGTTTCAAACAACTCGTCTTTAGCCACCTTTTTTACCGAGGTATTATTCTTTAAGGTGCGAGTAATGGCACTAAACGGAGCAGATACAACTTCGTCTCCAACCTGTAAACCTTCTTTTATTTCTATAAGTTTATCGTTTTGTATGCCAGTTTTTACTGCACGTAAAATTACTTTACCATCATTAAATACAAACACCATTTCTTGCTCATCGCTCGTTTTTTTGTTTGTTGAACCATCAACAGATTTGCGTTTTACTTTTATGGTTTCGGTTTTACTACTATCCAATTCCGATTTATCACGCATGGTTACCGATTCGATTGGAATAGCAACTACATCATTTACAGATTGTGTTTGAATATCAACAGAAGCCGACATGCCCGGGCGAAACACACTGCGTTTACTGCCATATTGAGCAGATAAATCGGCATAAGAAGAACGCAGTATGCGAATTTTTACCACAAAGTTTGTTACCTGATCGCTTGTGGTAGCAGTGGTAGTAGTTGCTGAGTTTGCAATCTCGGTTACTACGCCTTTAAACTTACGAGTACCATATGCATCTACTTCAACCAAGGCTGTGTCACCCAAAGCAACTTTTACAATATCATTTTCATTTACATCAACACTTACCTCCATATCGTTTAAGTTGGCAATACGCATCATTTCTGTACCAGCCATTTGCGATGTACCCACAACACGCTCACCTTTCTCTACATTTAATTTAGATACCACACCATTAACCGGTGCAAATATTTCTGTACGAGATAAGTTTTTGGTTGATTCCTTTAATGTTGCTTCTTGACTTTGTACCGTAAACTGCGAGGCCAGAATATTTTGTTTGGCCGATTCTACCTCGGCTTTTGCGGTAACATAAGTTGATTTTGCCGTTTCAAATTCAGCATCACTCAATAACTTTTCTTGATGCAATTTGGTGTTGCGCTGAAACTGTTTTTCTAACTCACTTAACTTGGCTTCTGCTTGCAATAACCGCGCACGAGAACTTGCTAAATTAGCTTTTGAGTTATTTAAAGCAGCCTCGGTTCTGGCTAATGCAGATTGGTACAATTCAGGATCAATGCGCGCTAACAATTGTCCGGCCTTAACCGAGTCGCCTTCCTTTACATACAATTCACGTATCTCACCCGAAACATCACTACTAATTTTAACCTCTACTTCGGGTTGTATTTTTCCGTTGGCAGTAACACTTTCGGTTATCGAGGCTTTTTCTGCTTTTGTTGTAGCCACTTTTGTTAAATCATCGCCACCAATAAAACCAGATTTTTTTCCGATAAGTATAATCACCAAAAGCACAACCACAGCTATGCCCAAAAACACCAATAAACGGTTACTTTTCTTTTTTTGATTTTCTATTTTGCTCATAAAGTTAGTATAGCGGTTTTCCTAAATAAAAATCAAGCACTTTGCGCCTAAACAACAGTTCGTATTTTGCTTGCAACAAACTGGTTTCGGCTTGTAAATATTGATTTTTAGCTGTTATATAATCTGTAGTATTTAATGCGCCTAATGTAAATTGTGTTTCGGCTAAAGAAAGAGATTCTTTGTTGGCTTCAAAATTATCATTGCTTGCTGCAAAACGTTTTTGTGCAGATTGAAAATCTAAGTAAGCTTGGTTTACATTTTTGTACACATCAAGTTCCGTTTGTTTTTTATTTAAATCGGCACTCATTTGGTTGATGCGCTGTTTTTGAATATTGGTATTTACCTGCCAACCATTAAACAATGGCAAACTCAAAGTAAACCCAATTGATTTACCTAGGTTTCTATCAAACTGATCGTTAAAAGGAGTTACCTCTGTTTCTGTATATTTTAACAAAGGTGCATAAACCGGTACACCAAAACTATCAATGCCAATTTGTGATAAACTTGCACTTGGTGTTCCTACACCACGCGTACTTTGCGTGCTGTAAAAAGAGTTTAATCCACCACTCATAATAATACGCGGACTTCTTCCTCCTAATGCCATGTTGTATCCAATTCGAGCACTTTCTGCTCTGTATTTTGCTGCAGTAACTTCGGGGCTGCGCGATAAAAACTCCTCGTAAATTTGTGTGGCTGTTTTGGTTTCTTTCTCTATAGAAAATTGCGTACTATCCGGCTTAACAATTTTGTTTGATGATTCTGGCTCCAAATTCATCAATTGCCACAAAGTTAAATACGATTGGTCTAACTGTGTTTGAGCGACTACCAATTGAGATTCTTCGTTGGCATACTGAGATTTAACTTGTAGGTATTTAAGCCTAATTGTACCACCTAAATCATATAATTTTTGTTGCCTATTTAGTTGTTCTTTGGTTGCTGCAACTTGTAATTTCCTGGCCTCAACAATTTCGGTATTTAGCAACACTTGCATAAACGCATTGGCCACTTGTAAACCTAGGGTGTTTTTAGCCGCAGCCACATCAAACTCAACCGCCTTAGTATTTTTTTGTTGTAACCTAATATTATTAGTGGTTTGAAATCCATTAAACAAAGTTACCGAGCTATTTAAACTAAAATTATTGCTTCTGAAGGTTACATCCCGTTGGGTAGTATTGGTAATGGGGTTGATGGCAAAACCTGTGTTGTAGTTATTGGTAACTTGTGCGTTTAAGTTTGGTAAAGCCGACATTTTACTCTGAAACCTATCGGCTTGAGCACTACTCAAATTTAACTCACGCTGTTTTACATTGATGTTATTTTTTAAGGCAATATCAATACACTGTTGCAGCGTATAAACCTTGCCCAAAGACTGAGCATGTATTTGTACAGTAAAAATTAATGCGAATACCATTAATTTGCACCCTAATACAATTGAACTGGTTTTCATTTTGTACAAAAAGCTATTTACGCAAAAGTAATGTTTAAACACACAATACCTTCAATATTTCCGTTAATTGCTCCCAATGTTACATGGAAGGTGAAAACCAACGATAAAGTATTGTATTTAACCTTTGATGATGGCCCACACCCCAGTATTACACCTATGGTTTTGAGCATTTTAGAAGAGTACAATGCCAAGGCTACTTTTTTTTGTGTGGGTGATAATGTTACCAAATACTCCGAAATTTTTAATGAAATTATAAGCAAAGGACACGCAGTTGGCAACCATACGTTTAACCATATTAAAGGCTGGCAAAGTACCAACCAGGCTTATATCGATAATATAAAAAAGGCCGCTGAGGTTATCCCATCCAATCTGTTTCGACCACCATACGGACGTATCAAACCATCACAAATAAAATTACTAAAAAACGATTACCGCATTATAATGTGGAGCATTTTAACCCGCGATTACGATAAAAGTTTAAATCCGCATACTACATTAAAACACCTGAACAAGCTAACCAAACCAGGTGATGTAGTGGTATTTCATGATAGCGAAAAGGCCAAAGAAAATATGTTGGTAATGCTTAAAGGTATGTTGCAGCATTTTAATCAAAAACAATATCAGTTTAAAACATTATGATGTTTGTGGCAGTTGGGTTGATGGTATTGTTTATTTGCATTCAATTATTGAATGTAATTATAGCTGTTACAAAAGGGTTTGATAAACCTGCTCATGAACTTTCAGACGATGAATTACCTGAAGTTAGTGTATTGGTGGCGGCAAGAAACGAAGAGCAAAACATTGCAACTTGTATTCAACATTTGCTTACACAAAATTACCCTAAACATAAGTTAAACATCTTTATTGGCAACGACCAATCTGATGATAACACAGCAAAAATTGTAAATGAATTTGCTGCACAACACCACAACATCAAACTAATAAACATTAGCGAACAATTAGGAAAAGCACATGGTAAAGCCAATGTTTTAGCACACCTGGCGCATGTTGCCAAAGGAAATTA
The DNA here is from genome assembly GCA_964603255.1 of uncultured Chitinophaga sp. Taxonomy (GTDB): domain Bacteria; phylum Bacteroidota; class Bacteroidia; order UKL13-3; family UKL13-3; genus UBA6183. The sequence continues at coordinate 35,284 of CAZRVA010000009.1, read as the reverse complement.
CTTTTTAATAACCGATGCTGATATAAAGGTATCAGCCAATTGGGCCCGAACCTTGGTTAACTTTTTTAAACCAGAAGTAGGCATTGTAAGCGGCACAACCATAGTAAATGGCAAAGGTTTTTTAGCCAATATGCAACACATAGATTGGCTGTATTTTATGGGCTTATTATTAAGCTTTAATAGAATGCGAATAAGAAGTACTGCTGTTGGAAATAATATGGCCATTACCAGGGAGGCTTATCAAAGTACAGGCGGTTACGAAAACATGGATTTTAGTGTAACCGAAGATTATAAATTGTTTCAACAGGTGCGTAAAAAAGGATATCAAACCGTTAACATGATTCATCCGGAAGCCATCAATATTTCTGCTGCTGCTGCGGATGTAAAAACCTTACTTAACCAGCGTAAACGTTGGTTAACCGGAGCTATGGAGTTACCCTTTTATTGGTGGATTATTTTTGCTGTATACGGCTCGTTTTGGCTGGCGTTTGGTTTATGTTTTTTTATTGATATGAAACTTGCAGTGTTATTTTTAGCTGCTAAATTTTTGATACAAAGTACAACCATTTATTGGCAGCAAAAACAACTTGGTATTCAAACCAAATTATTGCATTTGTTGTGGTACGAAGTGTACACATTAGGCTTAACTTTGCTCACCATTTTTTACTTTGTTATTCCTAAAAAACTAAATTGGAAAAATAGATATTACTAAACATGATTTTTACTGATACACATACTCATTTATACAGCGAAGAGTTTAATGACGACCGTGAAGCCATGGTTAAACGTGCGATTGATGCCCGTGTAAAACGTTTGTTTTTACCCAACATTGATATTAAAAGCATACAACCCATGTTAGACTTGGTGTGGCAGTTTCCTGAAAATTGTTTTCCGATGATGGGATTGCATCCGTGCAGTGTTGATGAGCATGTGGAAGCACATTTGTTTCAAATACAAAAGTGGTTTAAGAAACGTAAGTTTTATGCAGTAGGCGAAATTGGTTTAGATTTTTATTGGAGTGTGGAATTTAAAGAACAACAAATTATGGCCTTTAAAAAACAAATTCAATGGGCCATACAAATGGATTTACCAATTAATATACACTCGCGCAACAGCACCGATGAAGTAATTGCCATTTTACAAGAAATGCAACACCCCACATTACGTGGCATCTTTCATTGTTTTAGTGGCAATGCCCAGCAAGCAAAACAAGTTACCGAGCTTGGTTTTTACCTTGGAATTGGAGGAGTGCTTACTTATAAAAAAAGTGAATTACCAGATGCCATTGCCGATATTGATTTAAAACATTTGGTGTTAGAGACTGATGCACCGTATTTAAGTCCGGTACCGTTTAGAGGTAAAAGAAACGAGAGTGCATACATTGTAAATATTGCCGAAAAATTAGCCGAACTTAAAAATACTACGGTAGAAAAAGTAGCAAACATCACTACCGAAAATGCGATGAAAATATTCGGTATTTAGAACAGTGCTATTATAAACCCAACGCTTCAATTTCTTTTAAATAATCATACTGCAAATCTTCGTGCAATTTGCTGAGCTCTTTGTTTATTTTTTTGAGTTGTGTGGCATACAAATTCATCAGTTGATTGCTTTCGTATAACACATTTTTGCACTTGCGCAGTTGATGCAAAAAGTGAATGAGTAGCTCTATATTTGTTTGAGGAATACCGCTGTATTTGGCCTGTTTAGTTACAAACCTTAATATCTTTCTAATCGTCTTTTTTGCGTAATACACATGCGAGGTGTTTACCTCCTCAAACAACGCGTCAATTTCTTGTTTGGTTTGATTAATAAATTGTGTTTCGTTAGTGCTTTCAAAAAACAAATAATGCAGCAGCTCTTTGTTTTCTTTTTTGTATTTAGCCAAACGCATACACACTTCTACTAGCTGTGGGTAGGGTAACGTTTGTACTTCTTTTTTTAACTGAGCAATGGATGATGTTTGCATAATATTTTTAAAGTAAAAAGCCTCCTGCTTTGCAACAGAAGGCTTTTATAAAAGTATAATTTAAAATTAAATAAACTTAGGATATTGTGATGGATTATACTCGTGCATCATGTCCATAATAGCTTCAAAAATATCTTCAGCACTTGGCTTGCTAAAATAATCACCATCTGTACCGTATGCAGGTCGATGTGCTTTAGCTGCAATAGTTAATGGTTTTGCGTCTAAATATTTATAAGCTTCTTGTTCTTCTAAAACTTGTTGCATCATAAATGCCGTTGCTCCGCCTGGTACGTCTTCATCAATAAACACAACTTTATTTGTTTTCTTGATTGACTCTACAATGCTGTGGTTAATATCAAATGGCAACAAGGTTTGCACATCAATCAACTCGCAGTTAATACCAAACTCTTGCAATTGTTTTACGGCTTCTTCTATTACACGTAATGTGCTACCATAACTTACAATGGTAATATCGCTACCCTCAATTAACGTTTCGGGTACACCAAGTGGTGTTGTGTATTCGCCTAAATTATCAGGTAAACGCTCTTTTAAACGATAACCGTTTAAGCACTCAATAATTAGTGCTGGCTCATCGCTTTGTAACATGGTGTTATAAAATCCTGCTGCCTGTACCATATTACGTGGAACCAATACGTGCATACCACGAAGCGAATTCAATATCATACCAATTGGTGAACCACTGTGCCAAATACCTTCCAAACGATGCCCGCGTGTACGCACAATCAATGGAGCTTTTTGTCCGCCCTTGGTACGGTATTGCAACGTTGCCAAATCATCGCTCAATGGTTGTAAACCGTATAATAAATAATCTAAATATTGAATTTCTGCAATTGGACGTAAGCCACGCAAAGCAGCACCAATACCTTGCCCGATAATGGTTAACTCACGAATACCGGTATCAAATACGCGGCTCTCGCCATGCTTTTCTTGTAAGCCGGCAAAACCTTGGTTTACGTCACCAATTTTACCTACGTCTTCACCAAATGCAAACACGCGTGGGTCGCGAGTAATCGCCAAATCAAAGAATGCTTGCATCACTTCACGTCCATCAACCACTTTGCTATCCTCACTAAATACAGGTTTTACTTCAGTAACCTTTAGTGCAGCTTCTGCGCTTTCACTAAATAAATAACTGTTGTAACGATCGGCATTAATTTCTTTGAAGTTAGCTTTAAACTGAATCAACGCATCACGCTCTGATGAGTTGGTACCGTATGTTAAGCGAAGTGCTTTGTTAATAGCCACACCAATATCTTTACGAATTGGCTCGCTAATACTTAATAACTCGTTTGCAGCATTTGCAATTTCGTTTTTACCCGATGCTGTTGCCAATTGCTCCAGCAAAGCCACACATTGTTTAACTTCATTTTTTATTGGCGACAAATAGGCTTCCCAAGCTGCTTTTTTAGCGTTGTTTACATATTGTTTCGCTTCTGCCTCAATGGCATCAATTTCTGCCGTAGTAGCAATGCTGTTATCAATTATAAATTCGCGGAACTTGGATACACAATCAAACTCTTGCTCCCACTCCAAACGCTCTTTGCTCTTGTAACGCTCGTGCGAACCAGAAGTAGAGTGACCTTGAGGTTGAGTTAATTCGGTAACATGAACCAAAACCGGAACATGTTCTTCGCGAGCTATTTTGCTTGCTTTTTCGTATGCAGCAACCAACTCCGCGTAATTCCAACCTTTTGCTACTATAATTTCAAAGCCGTTTCCTTTTTCATCTCGTTGGAAACCTTTTAAAATCTCTGAAATATTTTCTTTGGTGGTTTGATATTTTGCCGGAACAGAAATACCGTATCCATCATCCCAAACCGAAATAACCATTGGAATTTGCAATACACCGGCAGCATTGATAGCCTCGAAAAAGTGACCTTCGCTTGATGATGCATTACCTATAGTTCCCCATGCTACTTCATTACCGTTATCACTAAACAAGTTTTCGCCAATAATTTCTGCATTTTGACGGTAGTATTTACTTGCGTGAGCTAAACCTACTAAACGCAACATTTGTCCGGCCGTAGGCGATATATCACTAGAAGAATTTTTTTGATTTTTTAAGGCTTTCCACGAGCCATCATCATTTAAACTACGTGTACCAAAGTGACCATTCATCATACGGCCTGCACTAGCCGGTTCGGCCTCCACATCGGTGTGGGCATATAATTGAGCAAAAAACTCTTGCACGCTGTGCTGACCAATAGCCATCATAAACGTTTGATCTCGGTAGTAACCACTTCGGAAATCACCATCCTTAAACGATTTTGCCATAGCCAACTGAGGCAATTCCTTGCCATCACCAAAAATACCAAATTTGGCTTTTCCGGTAAGCACCTCTTTACGGCCCAATAAACTGGCTTGGCGACTGCGGTACGCAATTACATAATCATTTATAACTGAAGCTTTAAACTCTTCTGCATTAAATTTTGCTTGGTTTGATTTTCCCATACGGTTTACGTGCAATAAGTGGCCAAATATATAACCATTGATTGAGCCTACAAAATGACATTGATAACTTGCTGTATTGATGTTAAGTTTATTTTAAGGCTAAAAACGTTTGCATTTACAGATAGCTTGTGTAAATTCGAGGTTCCAAAATGAACACGTTTTTGTTTTGGAACAATTTTTGAAATCTTAAATTTAAACAAACAATAAAACATGAAAAAGTTAATAATTACCGCATTTGTAGCTGTTAGCGCTGCATTCGTATCAAACTCACAAACAGTTGCTCCACAAAAACCGGTTGACAAAAACGTACCTGTAATTACTTTCGAGAAAGAAACACATGATTTTGGTGTAATTCCTCAAAGTGTTCCTGCTACTTACACATTTGTTGTAACCAATACAGGTAAATCTGACTTAATTATTTTCAACGCATCAGCCAGCTGTGGTTGCACCACTCCTGAGTTTACTAAAGAAAAAATTGCTCCCGGTAAAAAAGGTTTTATCAAAGCAACATACAATGCTGCAAGCCCTGGCCCATTCATGAAAACGGTTACTGTTACATCTAACGCAAGCCGCGATATGGTAACTTTAACATTAAAAGGTGATGTTAAAAGTGGAGCTCCAGCAGCTACACCAGCACCAGCAAACTAATATTATCTAAATATCATTTATATCAACCTGCAGGGCAATACCTTGCAGGTTATTTATTTATAATATAATACATGAAAAAAGCACTAGTTGTCTTGGTAATGTTATTTGCTGCTGTAGGTGTATTCGCACAACAAGCAACTAACGATACATTACCAATAATAAAATTTGAAAAGTTAGAGCACAACTTTGGTAAAATTAAAGAAGGAACGTTGGCTACTTACTCATTTGTTTTTGAAAACGTGGGAAAAACCCCGCTAATTTTAACCAATGTGATAGCAAGTTGTGGTTGCACAACCCCTGAATGGCCAAAAGAGCCGATTATGCCAGGTAAAAAAGCCACAATAAAAGCGGCTTACAACTCATATGGTCGCCCGGGCCAATTTCATAAAGCAATTACGGTTAAATCCAATGCTGGTTTAGACGTGGTTTTAAGTATCAAAGGTGATGTTTTAGTGAATACACCCGACCCTGTTTCTCCGGTTAGAAACAGTAACTAAACACAAAAAAAGACAATTATCATACACAAACGCCCTGCACATTTTTGCAGGGCGTTTTGTTTTATGTATTAGAGTATTACTTTTGCTCACCTTTTTAAAAAACATATTATTATGATTATAGGAGTTCCTAAAGAAATTAAGAACAACGAAAACCGCGTAGGTTTAACACCTGCTGGCGTTTCGGCATTGGTAAAAGCAGGTCACCAATTATTTGTTCAGGCTACTGCGGGTAACGGCAGTGGTATTAAAGATGAAGAATACGTAACAGCCGGTGCAACCATCTTACCAACTATTGAAGATGTGTATGCAAAGTCTGAAATGATTATAAAAGTTAAAGAACCAATTGAGCAAGAATACCCTCTAATTAAAGAAGGTCAATTGTTGTTTACATATTTCCACTTTGCTTCTCATGAGCCATTAACAACTGCTATGATTAAAAGTAAAGCAGTATGTGTGGCTTACGAAACAGTTGAAAAAACAGATCGCAGCTTACCACTATTAACTCCAATGAGTGAGGTAGCAGGCCGTATGAGTATACAAGAAGGTGCAAAATACTTAGAGAAACCAATGGGTGGACGTGGTATATTATTAGGTGGCGTTCCGGGTGTTCGTCCTGCATCTGTATTGGTTTTAGGTGGTGGTATAGTTGGTACCCAAGCAGCTAAAATGGCTGCAGGTTTAGGTGCTGATGTTACTTTAATGGATATTTCATTACCTCGTTTACGTCAGTTAGATGATTTGTTACCTGCTAACGTAAAAACGGTTTACTCTAACGAGTACAACATTCGTGAAGCCATTAAAACTTCCGACTTAATTGTTGGTGCAGTTTTAATTCCTGGTGCAAAAGCTCCTTCGTTAATCACCAGAGACATGTTAAACACCATGCGTCCTGGTACGGTAATGGTTGATGTAGCTATCGATCAAGGAGGTTGCTTTGAAACTTCAAAAGCTACTACCCACCAAGATCCTATTTATGTAGTTGATAACGTAATTCACTATTGCGTAGCAAACATGCCGGGTGCAGTTCCTTACACTTCAACTTTAGCATTAACCAACGCTACTTTACCTTATGCTTTACAATTGGCAAACAAAGGCTGGAAAAAAGCTTGTGCTGATAATAAAGAATTGGAATTAGGCTTAAACGTTGTTGATGGAAAAGTAGTATACAAGGGCGTTGCAGAAGCATTTAACTTACCATACGTAGATGTAAAAGAAGTTTTAAACTAAGTTTAAATTATACATCATTCATAAAAAGCTGCTTCTTAAATAAAGAAGCAGCTTTTTTGTTTTGATAAACGTTGGAAGGTTAGCTTTTTGATTTAAAATATTAAATTTGATAAAACACTAAAACATGGAAGAAATAATATTTTTAGTTGAAGAG
>CAZRVA010000009.1:0-28307 GCA_964603255.1 uncultured Chitinophaga sp. | reverse complement strand
GGCGGTTACACAGCAACAGGTGTTGGAATATCCATTTTCACCGAAGCTGACAGCATGGAACAACTCAGAGATGCGGTTAAAGATGCAGTTCGTTGCCATTTCGATGATAACAACAAAAGACTAATTAGGCTTCATTGGGTAAAGGATGAAGTTTTTGCAGCATGAAATTACCCAGAGATATTTCAGCAACAGACCTAATAAAGTATTTGAAGAAATATGGCTATGAGGTTTCAAGACAAACAGGCAGCCACATAAGATTAAGTTCAGTTGAATTTGGTCAACATCATATTACCTTCCAAATCATAATCCTATTAAAGTAGGAACTCTTTCTGCAATTCTTAGCAATATTGCAGAGCATATAGGTATCTCCAAAGACGAACTAATCAGGCAGCTTTTTCAGTAAACAAAAGTTATAAAAGCATGTTTGAAATAATAATCGAATTTATTCTACTTTGGTTTATTCAATATCCAGGTGCGTTTATACGCTGGATTATTTTTCGGAAACACCCTTTAAATTATTATCTCAAACAAGATTTGAGTATCAATTCATTTCCACTCATTTTGATCGCAATCGCTGCCATCGTATTTAAATACATGTAAGAATTTTTACTGATATAAACATTTGTGTTAGATATTGATTACCGCAATAAAATTCATCATCTTGCAGTATGCATTTTCTAAAATACACAAGCCTATTGTTTTTCTTTTGGGGGTTGATGAACAAAACAGCTTCAGCTCAAAATAAAGCCACAGAAATTACCCAAAACGTACTTACCTATTTTAAAAACCAACAGTTTGATAAGGTGTACAACATGCAAGATGCCACCATGAAACGCTACATGGATGCTGATAGGTTAGACGTAACCTGGAATGGACTAATAGAAAATTACGATTCGCTTCAGCACATTAACGAAACCGTTGTTACACAAAAAGATTCGTTTACCATTACCGAAACCAAAATTGATTTTGTTAAAAAAAGTTTTCTATTCAAACTTACTATTACCAGTAATGGCGAATTATCTGGAATGTATTTTTTAAATACTAAGCTTAAATACACACCACCCGATTACATCAACACACTTAATTTTATTGAAACAAAATTTGCTGTTCCTACCAAAGGCATTAACAGCGAAGGTGTATTGAGTATGCCTAAAGCACAACAAAACGTGCCATTGATAATTATAGTTGGTGGCAGTGGCGGAACAGATAAAGATGGAACCCTTGGACCAAATAGACCATACAACGACCTTGCCTGGGGATTAGCGGCACAAGGTATTGCTGTTTATCGTTATGATAAAAGAACAGCCAATCCCGAGAACTTAAAAGGTATTAAAAACGTAAACAAGTTTTTGCTCTATCAAGAATATGTAGAAGATGTAAAAAATATTGTTGCCCATTTTTCTAAAGACAAACGCATTAACCCAAAACAAATATACGTGGCAGGCCATAGCCAGGGTGGTTTTATGTTGCCTTACTTTGTTAAGGAATGTCCTAAGATTAAAGGTGTAATTAGCTTAGCAGGAAATTTTAGTAACATAGTCGATTTAATGGCTTATCAGTTTGATTATTTGAAACAGTTTTTACCTGATAGTGCATCAAAGCAAGCCTATGATATAATGATAAAAAAAGCGGAGTACATGAAACGTAATGTATCATCAACCCAAATTAATAAAGACTCGATGATACCGGGTTTAACAATGGCATACGTAAACGATATGACAAACAACGGACCGCAAAAATTGCATTCAGTTTTATTTAAAAAACCAGCTTTATTTATTCAAGGCGAACGCGATTATCAGGTTCCTATGAGTGAGTTTGAACTATGGAAAAAAGCTATGCAAAAAAGTTGTTGTGCAACCTTTAAATCATACCAAAAACTCAACCATTTATTGATGGAAGGTGAAGGCGTATCGCAACCAATGGAATATCAAAAACCAAATAACATACCAGAGTATGTGGTAAATGATATTACCAATTGGATTAAACAACAAAGCAAATAAAATTACTTGCCTTTGTAATCTGTACTCAGTACCCTAAATGTTGTTCTCCTGTTTTCTTGGTGTTGTTCTTCATCACAATCAACACCATCGGCACAATCGTTAATTAACTTACTTTCGCCATAACCAACTGCTGTTAAGCGGGCTTTTGTAATTCCCTTTTTAAGTAGATAATCAACGCAACTTTGTGCACGTCTTTGGCTTAGTTTAAGGTTGTAATTTTCATCTGCACGGCTATCGGTATGAGATGCCAGCTCAATAGTAATGGTTGGATTGTTATTTAATATCAACACCAAAGAATCTAGCACACGTGCCGCTTCCGGTCTAATATCAGCTTTGTCTACATCGTAATAAATTCCTTGCAAGGTAAACTCAACACCTTCATCAGGTATTGGATTTAAATATAATGTAAGTTCTACTGTGGTATCTGCTTTTATGTTTTGGGTTGATACCACTAACTCACTACTCTTAAAAAACTTTTCTTTACTTGCACTTAACGTTACATTTTGATTTAAGGCCAACTCGCTAACAAAGTTTCCCTTGCCATCAGTTTTTACTTTAAGTGTTGGCATGTTTGGAGTAACAACTGAAACTTCTGCATTGCCCAATGGCGAATTATCTTCCTGATTAATTACTTTACCTTTTACCAAAAACAAAAATGGTTTGATACTGATACTGTATATATCATCATCGCCAACACCTCCCTCGCGGTTGCTGGTGTAGTAGGCAAATGGTGCAGTTTGCTCGTTTGATGAATTGCGAATAAATGTAATTCCAAAATCATCAGCGCCACTGTTAATTGGGCTTTTTAAATTAACCGCTTTAGTAAAACCACCTACCGAATCATTGGTATAAAACAAATCCAAACCACCCATACCAAAATGCCCTTTACTTGCAAAATATAAACGCCCATCAGGATGTACTGAAGGGAACATGTCATCTTCTGTGGTATTCACATTTGGGCCAAGATTTACAGGCAAACCCCACTTACCAGTTACCGGATTGTAGTTAATGTAATAAATGTCTTTTTCACCAATACTTCCAGGCATATTACTTGCAAAGTACAAACGTTTCATATCGGTAGTAAATGCTGGGTGACCTACACTAAAACTATCGCTGCAAAATGGTAAAACTTGTGGAGCACTCCATTGATTATTTTGTTTATAGCTTACATAAATTTTACAGTTTAAACCCTTTCCATCAGTACCATTACATTGGGTAAAATACATGGTGGTATTGTTGCTATCAACCCAAGCAACTCCTTCGTTATAATTACTATTGATTAAACCGTTTGGTTTAACAACAGCACCAAAATTGTTTCCATTTAAATTGGCTTCAAAAATATCAGCGCATTTCTGACCTGTCCACTCAAAAATAATATTACCGGTTGCCTCATTTCTTGATGAACTCCAAGTTAATTTTCCATCACTTAAAAACGGAGCATAATCACTAAATTCTGTATTGATTGATTTTACATTATCTACCAAAAACTTTTGCGGATTTAATTTCCAATCACCGGCAATTCTACACGCCTCTACTTCTCTTATTGCAGCCGCATCACCGGGCATTTCAAATAAATAATCATTAAACTGCCTTGCTGCATCGCCATAACGTTCAAAGTTTTTTAGCAACAAACCATACGAGTACAAAATTTTAGGATCAGGATATTTAGTGTTTACTAATTTCTCGTACCACTCAAAGGCTTGTTTAAAATTATTGCTTAACCTGTAACTTTCTGCAATTTTAAAATTGATGGTAGCTTGTTGCTCTTCGTCTTTTACTTTGTTGTAAACTTTTTTATACAAGGTTGCAGCCGAGTTGTACTTTTTATTCATAAAAACTACATCAGCCTTTTGTATCTCTATATCAATTGGAGTTACTGTTGTTGTTTGTGCTGATGCAACAGAGCATAAGCACCATATAAAAGCCAGAATGGATACACGCATATAACGTCAAAGCTAAGAGAAAAAATCCGTAAAACTGTAACGCAAAAACGGGTAGATTATTATAAAACAAAAGGACGATTTGTTGCCAAACCGTCCTTTAAGTAGTAGTGTAATTGAGGTATGATTTATTTGTGATAATAATACCTTCAAAACATGTTAAACTTTTGTGTTTTATCATGTTTGTTTGATAACACTAACTAAGTATTTTTTTAACACAAATGCAACATTATTTTAAAGTTTTTTAACATTTGTTTGCAGATGCCCCGTATAAGCTTAAAAGACGTCTACTCCAAAAGGAGCATAAAACAAAAAAGCTCATGAATTTCTTCATGAGCTCCTTTTGAAAATATTTTATCACTTCTACCTTCTAGGTGGAGGATTAGTTCCAGGTCTTGTTCCAGGTTTTGTTGTTCCTGGTTTAGCTTTGGGATCTACCGGTACCTCTTTTGGTTTAGGGCGATAATCGTTTCCTAACAACTTAACCGTTGTTCTACGATTCATCTGGTGTTCCTCTTCGGTACATTGTTTTTTAACATAGCTGCCTTCGCAAGCGCAATCGTTAACCAATTTGCTTTCGCCATAACCTTTAGCTACTAAACGAGCAGAATCGATACCTTGACGAATGATGTATGCAACCGCAGAGTCAGCACGTCTTTGTGATAGGTTTTCATTGTATGCAGAATCTGCACGACAATCTGTGTGTGAACCTAACTCGATGCGCACTTTAGGATAACGATTTAAGGTGATAACCAATGAATCTAGAATTTTAGCTGCATCCTGACGAATATTTGCTTTATCTAAATCGTAGTAAATACCTTCAACCTTAATTGCATTTTCGTAATCAAATGGATTTAAATCCAAGTCTTGCACTAAATCTGTTGAAACCTCTAAACCTTTAGTAGTTTGGAAAGCAATTTTACTATCGTAGTAATCTTCATGCGAACCAAATAATTCCACATCAGTTTTAGGTTTAATATTTACTTTGTACGAACCAGAAGCATCAGTTTTAACAACAATTTTACCGGTGTCGCTGCTTGTGGTTAAGGTAACAAATGTGTTAGCTAAAATTTGTTTAGTTTTTACATCACGAGCCACACCACTTAAAGTAAACACAAGAGGATCCATATAAAAGCGCCAGATATCATCCTGACCTTTACTTCCATCACGATTACTTGCTAAATATCCGCTCTCTTTATCTTTAGATAACACAATTGAAAAATCGTCACCACCTGAATTGATAGGAGATTTCATGTTTACCGGAGTACTCCAGTCTGTACCTGAGCCTGTGGTTAAAAATATATCCATTGCACCAATACCTGTATGTCCGTTTGATGAGAAATACAAAGTACCATCTTCATGAATAAACGGATAAACCTCATCTCTATCTGTATTTACTGTAGGACCAAGGTTTACAGGATCACCCCAAGTTTTGCTACGTTTACTGTAAGTTACGTACCAAATATCTTTTCCTCCTTCGCCACCAGGCATATCAGAAGAGAAGTACATAATTTGGTTATCTTTTGTAAGTGATGGATGACCACTGTTGAACGAATCAGAAGTAAATTCTAAAGGTTTAACATCTGTCCACTCTTGACCTGATAAAGTGGCTGTCCAAATACGGCAGAATTTACCTTTACCATCTTTACCATTACATTGTGTAAAGTACATGGTTCCACCTTTGCTATCAAACGCTGCGGTACCATCGTTGTAAGGAGAGTTTACCTTGTCTTTGTCAACCAAAGCAGGCATATCATATTTAATATTATTCGGATTCTTTTTATCTACCTTGTAAACTACTTTGTATACATCTGTAAAGAAGTTTGCTGTCCAGCCGTATGCTTTATTGCTTGCACCTTTTTCGCGATCACTAGTAAAGAAAAGTTGATCTTTTTTGTAGTACATAGGAGCAAAATCACTCCATTTACTATTAATAGCTTTTACGTTTTCAACTTTGTAACGTGTTTTTTCGTTTTTCCACTTTAGTGCCAACTCGCAACCACGTATTTTGTTATCAACCTTAGTATCACCGGGAGCTAGCTTTTTGTAGTTGTTATATTCAATAATAGCCTCAGAAAAACGGCCTTGAGCCTTTATAGTTTCAGCCAATTTTAATTGAGCCTCCACATTTTTAGGATCTGCTTTTACCGTTTTTTTATACCAACCTTCGGCATTTTTCATGTCGTTGGCCATGTAGTAACATTCTGCCGTTTGAAAACACGCTTCGTTTTTCTCGTCTTTATTTTTGGTTTTGCTGTAAACTGCCTTATAATTTTCACCTGCAACGGCAAACTCCTTTTTGGCCAAAGCTTCACGAGCAGCCTGCATTGATCCTTTTTTTGCTCCACCACAAGACAACAATAGTGTTATCGTGACCAAAGCAATTAAAGAGAAAATGATGTTACTTTTTTTCATTTTGTAGTGTAGATTTATATACGCTTGATACTTATTTTGTGTAAAATGTTTAAGCTAATATAAACACAAAACATTGAAAATATCAAGCGTATTTTAATATTGACCAAAAAGTTGTGGTCTAATTACCTATTTAATAAATAGTAACTCTCTGTATTTCGGCAACTTCCACAAATCATCTTCAATCATAAATTCTAACGCATCGCTTGCATTTCTTATTACATCAAACAACGGTTTTACTTTGTGGCAGCAAGCCAATGCACGTTTATGTGTATCTTCAATGTGATGCGCCTTTTCTGTTTCGGCAACTAACTTTTGTACATTTACGTGAATGGTATTAATGTGTTTTGATATGGTTTGAACCATTTCAAGCTGCGCACCATAAGATGTTTTTGGAACACCTGCTGCTTTTAAATTCGCCACGCAAGCTGCCAATTTGGTTTGATATTCTACTGCTGCAGGAATTACGTGCGAAGTTGCTAATTGTGCCAATACTTTGGCCTCAATATCAATTTTCTTTACATAACTTTCTTGCATAATATCATAACGGGCTTCTAACTCACGTACATCAAAAATGTTATTCTCTGAAAACAATTTTTTAGATGCAGGAGCAATATAGGCGTTAAGTGCTTCAGGAGTTGTTTTTACATTATTCAAACCACGTTTTTTGGCCTCTTTAACCCACTCATCACCATAACCATTTCCTTCAAAAAGTATTTTTTTACTAGTTGTGTAGTATCCTTTTAATACTTCCAAAATAGCATCCTCTTTCTTTTTACCTTTTTTAATTTGTGCATCAACGTCTGCCTTAAATACCTTAAGCTGCTCGGCCATAATGGTATTTAAAACAATCATGGCATTTGCAGAGTTTGCAGATGAACCTACTGCGCGGAACTCAAATTTATTACCGGTAAAGGCAAATGGAGAGGTTCTGTTTCTATCAGTATTGTCCAATAAAATTTCAGGAATTTTTTGAATATCAATAGTTGTTTTCGAAGCTTTTAAAGCAGCTTTAGCTTTTGTAGATACCAACTCTTCTAACACATGTGTTAACTGCGTACCAATAAATACCGACATGATAGCAGGTGGTGCTTCATTTGCACCTAAACGATGATCGTTTGAAGCAGATGCAATACTTGCACGCAATAAATCGGCATGGTTATGAACGGCCTTGATGGTATTGATAAAGAAGGTTAAAAACTGTAGGTTGTTATGAGGCGTTTTACCTGGCGATAACAAATTAACTCCTGTATTGGTAATTAAACTCCAATTGTTGTGTTTACCACTTCCGTTAACACCGGCAAACGGTTTTTCGTGTAACAATACTTTTAACCCATGTTTCAAAGCAACTTTATCCATCACATCCATTAATAATTGGTTGTGATCGATGGCCAAGTTTACCTCTTCAAAGTTTGGTGCACACTCAAATTGTCCGGGAGCAACCTCGTTATGACGTGTTTTTAATGGAATACCTAATTTGTAACATTCTACTTCAAACTCCACCATAAAATCTAAAACGCGTGGTGGTACTGTACCAAAGTAGTGATCTTCTAATTGCTGACCTTTTTCCGGCAAATGACCTAACAATGTACGACCGGTTAACATTAAGTCAGGGCGTGCATTAAAAAAGGCCTCATCAACCAAAAAGTACTCTTGCTCAATACCCAAACTTGCAAAAGCTTTGGTTACATTTTTATCAAAATAGGTTGAGCAAATATCAACTACAGCATTTTCTACCGCATGTAATGCTTTTAATAATGGTGCTTTATAATCTAGCGCCTCACCTGTATACGAAACAAAAATGGTAGGAATACAAAGTGTTTTGCTATTCTCACCTTCCATAATAAATGCCGGAGACGAAGGGTCCCAAGCGGTATAACCTCGGGCTTCAAACGTATTTCTTAATCCACCATTAGGGAAACTAGATGCATCAGGTTCTTGTTGAACCAATGCGCTACCTGCAAATTTTTCAATAGAACGACCATCTTCTGTTGGTTCAAAAAATGCATCATGTTTTTCTGCAGTAGAGCCTGTTAGTGGCTGAAACCAGTGCGTGTAGTGAGTTACACCGTGAGTCATAGCCCAGTTTTTCATACCCGATGCTACTTGGTTAGCAACCTTACGATCAATTTTTTCGCCATGCACAATTGCACTACAAACAGCCTCATAGGCTTCTTTGTCTAAAAAGTTTTTCATCGCGGTATCATTAAACACACGCGAGTTAAAATAATCAGAAACGATGGTTGATGGTACATTAACCTTTACTTGTGTGCGGTTTTGTACTTTTTCAATTGCTTTGAAACGTAATGAAGACATATTGATTGGGTATTAATTTTATGGTACAAATAACTTAACAAGTCAGATAATTAACACGTTACAACATCAAGTGTAAACACCGATAAGTTATAATTAACTGAAAACTAGCTGTGTTAATTTCAATAAAACTACATTTTGTGTATTATAATACATGTCAATTTATAATTATTAGGGTTGATTTTTATTTAATGTGTATTATATTGCATATTAATCATGGATATTTCAGAAATAGCATTGGTCATTAGAAAAAAACGCGACCTGATGGGCATCACCCAACAAGATTTGGCTTTTAGAAGCGGTATACACCTGCGTAGCATCAATAATATTGAAGGAGGAAAAGGAAATCCTTCACTTGATACTTTACTTAAAATTGCTGAAGTATTGAAATTAGAGGTAATTGTGAGGTCGCAATTGTAAACCGTTGTTCGGGATTGTAATTTTTAGGGTGAAAAATAATATCAACCTTTCAGGGTTTTATGTAGAGAGTTTATTTCTTGGTATAGTAATGTCATCCCTTCGGGATTGGATTTAATACCCCGTAGTAGAGTAATTATAATATCACCCTTTCAGGGTTCTATGTTGTGCAATTGTTTCTTTGTAAAATAATGTCATCCCTTCGGGATTAGGTTTAATATCATGAATTGGGGAGATTACAGATGCGTTTTGTGTATGATAATAATGTCATCCCTTCGGGATTGATGAAGATGTTCTGAATTAGAAAGACCTCTGATACATTTTTGTGGCGTACAGTAATTTCATCCCTTCGTGATTTGGTTTGATGTTCTGAATTTAGGCGGTCTCAGATACATTTTTGTGCCGTACAATAATGTCACGCCCTTCGGGATTGGGGAGATTTTCAGCAAAATGAAGTGAATTGCTAATCAGATTCATCCCTAAGAGATTAATTGTTTGCAGGTGGGATAATAAAAAAACCGCCTCATCAATAATTGACAAGGCGGTTTTTCAATTTTATAGGTTACTGATTATTTTACAGTATCCATGTGGCAGATTAAATCAACCAATTTGTTTGAATAACCCCACTCGTTATCGTACCAGCTTACAACTTTTACGAAGTTATCAGTTAATGAGATACCAGCTTTAGCATCAAAAATTGAAGTACGCGCATCACCCAAGAAATCGTTTGATACTACTTCATCTTCAGTGTAACCTAAGATACCTTTCAATTCGTTTTCGCTAGCTTTTTTCATTACTGCTTTAATTTCCTCGTAGCTTGCACCTTTGTTTAAACGGCAAGTTAAATCTACAACAGAAACATTAGCTGTAGGAACACGGAAACTCATACCGGTTAATTTTCCTTTTAATTCAGGAATAACTAAACCTACTGCTTTCGCAGCACCGGTTGATGAAGGAATGATGTTTTGATAAGCACCACGACCACCTCTCCAATCTTTTGCAGATGGACCGTCAACAGTTTTTTGAGTTGCAGTTACCGCGTGAACGGTAGTCATTAAACCTTCAACAATACCAAAATTATCGTTTAATACTTTAGCTACAGGAGCCAAGCAGTTTGTTGTACAAGAAGCATTTGATACCACTGTCATATCAGCAGTGTATTTATCGTTGTTAACACCCATTACAAAAGTAGGGGTATCATCTTTAGCGGGTGCGCTCATGATTACACGTTTAGCACCGGCTTTAATGTGCAATGCAGCTTTATCTTTTTCTAAGAATAAACCTGTAGATTCAACTACGTATTCAGCACCAACTTCATCCCATTTTAAGTTTGCAGGATCTTTTTCGGCAGTAACACGAATTTTTTTACCGTTAACTACCAACATACCACCTTCAACAGCAACTTCGCCATTAAAACGACCGTGAGTTGAATCGTATTTTAACATGTAAGCCATGTAATCAACTTCAATTAAATCGTTGATGCCTACAATTTCTACTTTAGGGTTGTTGATGGCAGCCCTGAAAACCAAACGACCGATACGGCCGAAACCATTGATTCCAATTTTCATGATGTGTTGTTTATGGATGTAATTAATAATTAAATCTGGGGCAAAGGTACCCTTTGAAAATTTTTTTACAAATTATTTTGCATTTTAAAAAATGTACGTACATTTGCACTCCCGAAAACAACAAATGGTCCGTTGGTCAATCGGTTAAGACGCTTCCCTTTCACGGAAGAATGAGGGGTTCGATTCCCCTACGGACTACAAACGCTGAGAGTCTCACTTTTTTAAGTGGGACTTTTTTATGCCCATAATTTTCGTTGTAACTTTAATTTAACTGCGTTTGTAGTCGTAGGGGAATGCCAGCCCCACGGTCACGCTCCTCGCTAAAATGACCCACCGGGACATTTTTTAACGCTCGGCCGTCCTACGGACTATGGCAATTTATCTTCGTAAAAAAATATTATTTTTAGTGAGGCTTTGTAATACTTGAGGAATGGCTCAGGCTACAGTCACGCTCAAGGGTAAAATGCCAAATCGTTGGCATTTCTTAACGCCTTGCCTTCTTGTAAAATTAGAAAGTTTTCACTAGCCAGTTTAAGCTTTTTTGTTTTAAGACTTATGTAGAGACATGAGTTCAATTAATCATAACTTTTGGATTACATTAGGAGGCTTGCCACCTGACTATGTTTTAATCACAGTATTAATGAATAATAGTGACTACGTACCCGCTATTCAAATCATACCTCACAAGCCCATATTCCTTATCGATATATATCCTCTTTGGAGAGTTAATATCAGTTTCATTCGTTTCAGCAACAAAAACATGATTATAAATCGGATAATACACACCAAGGCTAGAATTTACCGTAAACATAAATCTACCTCTGTATTTAAAATCGCCATAATAGTTATTTCTGATTAATGAATCACTTTCTTTATAATCCATATGATATGCTTTAGTTTCATCCGAAAATCCGTCATTGACAAAATAGGTAAGAAAGAAAGAAGTTGTATCATAACCGGTACTGATGGTATTTTCATTTCTGTTATTAAACGTTCTCTGTGCTGTTTTGTATCCGTAAATCAATCGCCCAAATCTTGTGTAATAAATCTCTTTTACACCAAATACCGCTACGGGGCAATTCTTTTGCTCCTCGGAAAACATATTTATTTCATGATCATTGGCCCATACTTGCATAGCAGTGGGGGCAGGAAGGTATGTGTTTACAAATATCACCTCCGCCTTTTCGATGATATCATAGTCGCTGCTCCATTTGTACCGAGACAGCAAACTTAGCCTTGATGTGTCAATCGGGTAGGTCTTTTTGGTTACTGTGCAACAGTTGCACACTTCCTGTTTGATTTTTTCGGGTTCACAAGAACAAATACCCGAAAACACAAACAAAATGCTCCATAATTTGAGTCGACAGATTCGTTTCATAAGAAGTATTGTTGTAAAATTGTTTGCATTACATATCCAAAATAGTCAATTTAAAGATTTTTTCAATAAGTATGACTTTAATTCAGTTGAAAGTTTAGAATAAGTTAGTAACCGATTTCGGAATTGGCCCGAGAATAGTACA
The DNA here is from genome assembly GCA_964603255.1 of uncultured Chitinophaga sp. GTDB lineage: Bacteria > Bacteroidota > Bacteroidia > UKL13-3 > UKL13-3 > UBA6183. Next base: position 16,137 of record CAZRVA010000009.1, on the reverse strand, counting down.
CTTTGGATAATCAAAAAGTTTTTATTGGTACGCTTTAAATTTTTCCGTTCCAAAAACAATTCCAGAATTTTGCAGACTTGAAGTTTTTTATAGATTTGTTACACAGAACAAATTTTTAACCAATGAACCCTGCCAGAATATTAGGCTTAAATACCTATCTGCTTTTTTCGTTATTTTTCTTTTGCCTCAATACAAGCAAAGCTCAGGTTTCTGAGTTTTATTTTAACTTAGGATTAGAGTACCTAAATAAAGAAAAATTCGACAGTGCGATTCAAAAATTTACAGATGTAATAAAAATTGATTCAAACCACTCAGATGCATTTTTAAATAGAGGTGTTGCATATGTATATCTAGGAAGAAATAAGGAGGCATTATTGGATGTTGAAAGAAGTCTTGAAATAAATCCGCTAAATGCTGTAGCGCACAACAACAAAGGTTGGTTCCTGGTTCAAGACGAAAAATATGAAGCCGCCTTCATTAGCTTTAACCGAGCTCTTGAAATAGACTCTACTTATGTGTTAAGTTACATCAACAGGGGTAGGTTGAATCATGAAATGAAAAATTATGCTGCAGCCAAAAATGACTATTACAAAGTACTTTCATTTGATTCAGAGAGTGCTGCTGCGTATTATTTAATTGGAAAAACTTTTTATGAGGAGGAGAAATTTGAAGATGCACTAGAGTCTGTTAACAAAGCAATAAAAATAGCCCCATTGTTTAAAGACGGCCTGTACTTTAGAGGTGAAATAAGAGGAAGGCTGAACGATTATTTTGGTGCTGTTTCAGATAACTTGCGCATTATTGAAATAGACTCTAGCGAATATGTTGCCCACTGTAATGTTGGTTACATTTATTTGCAAATGAATAACGAATACAAAGGGATTGAGTACATCAATAAATCAATTGAACTTAACCCGAAATATCCTAGAGGTTACTTATTCAGAGGCTTAGTAAGACATTACCAACGAAAATACCCAGAAGCTATAATAGATTTCGATTATGCAATTAAACTAGATAGTACCTATTCAGATGCCTACAGCAAAAGAGCGCAATCAAAAATTTCTTTGAACGATAAAGTTGGTGCACTAAAAGATGCCAACAAAGCCATATCGATCAGCCCCAGTATACCTGAATATTACGAAGGCAGGGCAACCATAAAAATCCTCTATAAAAACTATAAATCAGCTTGGGATGATTTAGAAAAAGCGGTTTCACTAAACCCTAACAAGAGCAGCTTTTACCTTACAAGAGGTTTCCTACAAAACGAAATTGGACAAAAAGCGAAGGCTTGTCAGGAATTTAAAAAGGCATTAAAGTTGGGTGACCCAGATGCAAATAGTTATGTTTTGAAATATTGCAAATAATTGCGATGCCTAATTCAGCACCTCACCCTTATTCATGGCAATGCTATCTACAAGTGTAATAAAATCTTCTATACGTTTAATTACACGCGCATTTTCTGGGAGTTTTAAATCAGCATTTAAAAATTGCCCGCCCGATAAAATAAGTTGTGCTTTGCCCCAATAGGTAGAAATTTCATCTACAAACCTTTGTTTGTCTACGTTTAAATGTGCTGCCGTTAATTGTGTTAACACATAATCCGGTTCATGGTCAATAAACGCATCTTTTAAATCAATTAACGGAACCTCTTGCCCAAGGTACAATACATCTTGTCCGCGGCTACGTAAAATATAATTAGCAAATAATAATCCTATGGAGTGTTGTTCGTTTTCGGGCAAAAAAAGTAAAAATCGTTTTCTGTTATCTGCATACCTGCCCACGTTGCCATCAATAGCAACATATAATTTTTGTTTGATGATGTTAGAAGCAAAATGCTCGTGCGATGGATGTATAGAACCTATTTGCCACAATAAGCCAACTTCTGTTAGAAACGGAAAAACAATATTTAACATGGTTTGCTCTAAGCCAACCTGGATAACATTTGTGGTGAGTATTTTGTGAAATCCATACTCATCAAAACTAAGCATAGCCGATATGAGACCTTTTACATGGCTATCAAAATTTTCGGAAGAATGACCGCTGCATTTTAAAATGGCTTCGGTTATTTCTTCTTTACTCATTCGTGCAATTTCAGAAATTTTTATACCCTGCCTGTTAAGTATGCTGATGTTTAAAATATGTTTTAAATCATCATCATCGTAGTACCTTATATTAGACTCGGTACGCTTTGGGACAATAATACCGTAACGCTGCTCCCATATGCGCAACGTGTGGCTTTTTATGCCCGAAACAGCTTCAATGTCTTTAATAGAAAATACGCCCAATTTACAGTGCCTCCCTTTTTGTTAACTATTTAACTACCTTTAGCAAACATATAAATACTAAATATTGTTTTAAGTTAAACGTATTAAAAATCATGACAAAGATAGTAATAGCAGGGGGAAGTGGCTTGGTTGGCAAAAAATTAACCCAAATGTTAGTTGGTAAAGGACATGAAGTGGCGTGGTTAACGCGCAATGGCAAGGCAAAATCGCCAATAAAATTATTTGAATGGGATGTAAAAAATCAAACCATTGATAAAGCCGTTTTTGATTTTGCAGAGGTAATTATAAACCTAGCCGGTGCTGGCGTAGCAGATAAAAAATGGACAGATGCTTATAAAAAAGAAATATACGACAGTCGTATTTTATCAACCCAACTTTTAGCTAACGCACTTAAAGCGAATACAAACAAAGTGCATACCTATGTCTCGGCCTCGGCTATTGGTATATATGGCAACAGCACCTCATTAAATACCACAGAAAACACTCCTGCAGCAACAACCTTTTTGGCCAAGGTTTGTGAAGATTGGGAAGATGCAGTAAAGCCGATAGAAAAGCTCGGCATCAGAACCGGAATTATTCGTGTTGGTGTAGTTTTGGCCAAAGATGGAGGTTTTATTAAAGAAGTATCAACCCCTATTAACCTCTTTTTTGGCGCTGCGCTTGGAAGTGGCGAGCAACAAACCAGTTGGATTCATATTGACGATTTATGCCATATGTTTATTGCTTTAGTTGAAAATAAAAGCCTAAGTGGTGTATTCAATGGTGTTGCTCCAAACCCGGAAACCAATAAAAAACTTACCCAACTATTGGCCAAACAACTTGGCAAACCTCTTATTTTACCTAATGCACCAGCATTTGTAATTAAACTTTTGTTTGGCGAAATGGGTAGTATGTTGTTGGGCAGTCAACATATTTCGGCAAAAAAAATATTGGATACCGGTTTTACTTTTCAGTTTCCTACAGCGCAAAAAGCCATAGCCGACTTGGTACAATAAATTGCGGTACAATTCGTAATTATCCTACATTAATCCCAACTAAATCAAGTAGTGCGCTTTTACAAAGCTTCTATTAATTAATTTGGGAATTATACCGCATATTTGCATCACATTGAAGCCAATAAAATATATACTTATACTGATTGCTGTTTTTGTAAGCGGAATATTTCATGCTTGCAAAATAGAGGATGAATTTACCACCGACCCTTCTGCTAAACTCGAGTTTTCGGTTGATACCATTTATTTTGATACGGTATTTACGCAACTGGATTCGAGCGGTGTTAGACCCATATCGGTAACCCAACAAATTAGGGTAACTAACCCCAATAAAAATGCGGTTAAAACCAATATTCGTTTAAGTGGAAATTTTCCAAGCGTATTCAGGTTAAACATTGATGGCCAGAGTACCAATCAGGTTTATGGCAAAGAAATTTATGGTAAAGACAGCTTAATTATTTTTGTTCAGTGCTACATTCCGGCCGGCAGTCAGAATTTACCATTTATTGTGGCCGATCAAATTTTGTTTGAAACCAACGGCAATATTCAAGATGTTGATTTGGTAGCCTGGGGACAAGATGCAAATTATTTGTTTAATGATGTTTTGGACTGTAACACCGGTAACCTGCGCTGGACAGCCGACAAGCCATACGTAATTTATGATAGTATTTTAGTTCCTGAAGGTTGTGTATTGACAATTGATGCCGGAACAAGAATTCATTCTTACAATAAATCGAGCATTTTGGTAGCAGGAACTTTAATTGTAAACGGCACAGCCAACAATCCGGTAATATTTGAAGGAACACGCTTAGATGGCGATTACAAAGAGTTAAGCAACCAATGGGCGGGTATTAGATTTTTACCACGCAGTAAAGACAATGTGATAACAGGTGCAATTATCAGAAACGGATATATTGGTATTGAGGTTGATTCGCAATCGGTAAACAGCAATCCTAATTTAACCATCACTCAAAGCCACATATATAACATGTCGGCAGTGGGCATAGTTGGTTATTCGGCACATATTGTTGCGGTAAATAATTTAATAAGCGATTGTGGTCAGTTTGGCTTTTTTGGTGCGTTAGGCGGAAAATACCAGTTGGTGCATAACACCATAGCATCATACAATACCAAATTTAACCGTCAAAATCCTATCGTGGTTTTTGATAACACACCTTATTTCGACAGGCAAAACAATATTGTAGCCCGTTACAATTTAAGTTTTGAGTTGGTAAACAATATTGTTTATGGAAGTTTAGAAGAAGAGCTTTTAATTAACTCACACCCTCAGGGTTTGCCCATTACAACGCCCATTATTCAAAGTAATTTAATTAGAACCAAACAAAGCAGTTTAAACACCAATGGTAATGTGTTAAACCGTGATCCCTTGTTTGAAAACTTTGTAATAAATGATTACCGCCTCAAGGCAACGTCACCTGCAAAAAACACAGGCACACAAACCAATATTTTAGTTGATTTTAAAAATAACCCACGCAGCAATACACCAAGTATGGGATGTTGGGAGTAGTTCAGTGGCTTTGCCTCTATGCCATTTATAGTAACAGAGTTTGTGATTAAACATCTTTAATTTTTCTTGGGGTTGCCACCCCTTCCGAAGCTTCGGAACCGCGATACTTTTACTATTGTTTGTCATTGATTTAATTCTTGGGGTTGCCACCCCAAACCGGCAATACTTTTTGTCTTGACACAAAAAGTATTCAAAAAAGTCAAGGCTTATGATGCTTTTACTACAATCTACAGTGCCTGTTTTTGCCACGCAATCCTAGCCGCTGCGCTTCGGGATTGCTTACCATACCCAATGCACAAACAGTCACCTTGATTGTCACGTAAAATCATCATGTGCCGTATAGAGTCCTTCATACACTTCCTATAGATCTGGCTTGATAAATGTTTACCGATTATTCTTGTGAACCATGTGTGATTGATTCAGCGTGCGGTGGGCTTTAAACGATTTGGCGGGGCCGCCTTCTGCGGGTGGAATCACCAAGGGCCAAGGGGCGGTTGGACTTGCGCGTGTTGGTGATGAAGCGCCATGAAATCGTTTGATTTTTTGCAGTACTTTTTTCTAAAAAAAGTGCGAAAGAAAACTTGATGTTACAGTTTAAAGTATCACATTAACATTAAGTAGAAAATCTTTAGGTTATTATTAAGACAACAAAAGCGTTTTGAAAATGCATGAATGCATCTCAAAGCAATAAAATTGTATCAATAACTTAGTATAAAGCTATTCATGCTGATGGTCTTCGCCACTCAAGAATTCAAAAGTAGATATCATTTGTTCTACTTCTTCTTTTTCTTGTTGTAAGGCAGGTAATGTTTTTAAAGCGGTTTGAACCGTAAACGTAAACAACACTACTTTATCGTATTTGGCCGTGGCCCAATAATACACGGTAAACGTTCCACCATTTATTTCATGTTCTTTGGTAAAAGACACAAAACGATTTTCGCCTGCAGCAATTAAGGAAGGGTCAAAATCTTTGTTTTGTTTGTACACTTCTTCCAACATTTTTACCGCTGCATCATCACCTTCAAACTCGTTTGGCAACAGCATAATGCGCAATGCTCCTTGTCCGCCATTGTTGTTGTAAAATATATAATGACCGGCCTCATCGGTTTCTTCAACCCAATGGTTCGGGTAATCAAAGGCAAAAAATCCGTACAGCGATACAAAACGTTGTGTGTTACTCATGGTGCAAGTATAAAAAAAGTATTGAGGTGGAAATAAGATAAATGTTAGTTGAGTGTTTAACGCAGAAATCTTTGGGTGAAATAGATTCTTTTCTTGGGGTTGCACCTCAATCCAAAACTTAGGAACCCGAGTTACTTTTAACTCTTAGTTATGGTGATTTTAATTAAACTAACTATAATCTTTTTTATAAATAATTTGCGAGTTATTTCCCAAGCCCTTCAACACTTTCATAAGCTTTTCTAAGTCATCTTTATACCTTATTTGGTATTTACCAATTCTTATGAAATAATCGGTTCTTATAAATTCTATGGTGTCAGCCTTTATGCAATCAAGAACTTCTATGGGTATCACCTCTTCGTATGTTGTTTTAACGATGATTCTTTTAAAATGATTGTTGGTTAAATAAGGTAATATGGGATTCAGCTTTACATATTCTAAATTTAAGAAAGTTACTTTAGGCGACATGTATGCTAAATCTTCGGGGTCACCTTCACTCTTTATCAAATCAATTCGCTCAAGGTTTGGTGCCATAAATACATTTTTATTCCATACACCGTTATACACACAAACCCATTTTAGGTTAGGTAGTTTGGTTAGCTTTTGTTTGTTTACAAAACGTTTGTTTTTAGGATTTAACATCAACACCCTTAGGTTGGTTAAACTATCCACCTCATCTGGTAAGTGTCTTAGTTTTGAAAAAATAGTAGTATTCAATACTTGCAGGTTCTTAAATTTAATCAAATCGGGGTCGTTTTGGGTAAGCTTAAAGTTCTCGAGCCTAAATTCTTCAATTGTTGGTGCTGTAGATTTTAAGATGCTAGGCAACCGTTTACGTTTAAACAGCTTTTTGTCGAGGTCGCGATTTGATTTTCTTATGGAGGTATATTCTTCTAAGGCGAGTAATTTAATATTACAGTTAGCAAGGTTTAATTTAGTGTGGTACACATCACCCGAGTATAAATAAAACTCTCGTAGCGATTTTAACTTATCAAACTCCTCTTGCTTGTAGTCGAAATAGTTTCTTCCTTCTACATAAAGCATTTGTAATGAATCGTACTTAAAATCGTTACCAAAATGGAGTTTTAATGTAGTTTTGGCCTTTTGCGGGTGCCATCTCTTTAGTCTTGTGTATTCGCGATCTGTGTAAGTTTTATTCCCTATACTCCACGTTATGTCCATTTGGCGCTTTATCTCTTCTTCTAAACCATCTAAGCTCCCTATATTTAGGTTAACAATACCTCTCAATTTAAATAAACCATCCGGCAATTCACCAAAAGGTGGTAAATAATACCTTAGGGTACTTATTTGGAACCTCCTATCTATCCTATGTAAACCAAAGTTGAACTGTTCTTTGTCCATATAATAATAGTTATAATGAATCTCCTTATTACGACTAATTACGGAATCCAACGTATCATCCTCTTTATGATTGGACTGAAAACGATAATTCCATTTGTATTTTTCTAATAAAAAGTTACGCTTATTGGTGTCTTTATAAGAAAAGTAATATTCATGCTCCTCATTTTGATAAATTGACGAATCCTGTGCATCACGCTCCCAAACATTGGACATAATATGGTAACACAATTCGTTCTTATTTAGGCAAATGGAACTATACCATGCCTCTAAATGCCCAGAGTCTAGTACACCTCCCGATAAATAGTAGTGGGCATGTTGATACCCAAATGAACAATCGTATTTCGATGTGGGTTGAATATGCTCGTAAACTAACCAGTTAGGTATTATGCCATTTCTGATGGATTGCGAGTGAACATATCCGCAAATAGTTGTAAAACACAATAACAAAAAAACGCTAGTGGATTTCATAGGTATTACTATACATCATTTATTATCGAATGTACAAAATAATCAACAGAAACATTACGCTCGTTAGCGTTATAATTAATAATGTAACACCACATGTACAAGGCATCATTCAATCATGAATCGCAGAAAACAAATCAATCTACCCAAAATTTATCTCCGTACTATCACCAATATTTAAGCTTTGTTTCATGCCTTTCAGCAAAGCATCGTTACCAATAACAGAACGGTCTAAAATGGCATATTCAATTTGTGCATACGGACCAATAATACTGTCTTTTAAAACTGCGTAATTTAAAATGGCATTATCGCCAACAGATACATTTGGGCCAATAATAGAGTTGCTAATGTTACAGTTTTCGCCAATAAATACCGGTGGTATAATAATGGTATTTTCAAACTTGTATTTTGACGTATCGTAACTTAAACGTTTTAGTAAAGTAGCATTTGTATCTAATAAAATTTCTTTCTTACCACAATCAAACCAATTGTCTACATCAACCGTGCGCATCTCCACGCCCGTTTCAATCATACGCATCAATGCATCTGTTAAGTGATACTCGTTTTGCGTAGTAATTTTTTCTTGCATGTTGTATTCAATGGCTTCAAACAACTTAGCCGATTCTTTTATGCGATAAATACCAACTAAAGCCAAGTTACTTTTTGGTATAGATGGCTTCTCAACCAAACGTTTTATGGTACCATTTGTATTCATTTCTGCTACGCCAAACAAACGCGGATCGTCTACTTTTTTAACACATAAAGTGGTTTGTGGTTGTGCAATAAGTTTGGTAATGTTTACATCGGCAATGGTATCACCCAAAACAATTAATAACTCATCGTTTTGCAGTTGCTCTTTAGCAAGCCAAATAGCGTGCCCAGTTCCTTTTCCGGTGGTTTGAATTACAAAATGGGCGTTTATATTAGGGTAATGTTTGGTGATGTAGTTTTCAATTTTATCACCCATGTAGCCAATAATAAAAACATACTCGGTAATACCTGCTTGTAACAAAGTATCTATGATATGGCCAATAATAGGTTTACCTGCAATTGGAATTAAAGCCTTTGGTTGTGTATGGGTATGCGGGCGAAGGCGTGTGCCAATACCTGCTACCGGAATAACTGCTTTCATGCTGTTTGGTTAATAAAACGGTTTCTGTAAAAGAATGTGTCAAAGTTAGTAGTTTCACTTTTGCATTCAAGCATAAATGCTAAATTGCGCCTGCTAAAAATAAAATAATGAAACGCGATACAGTAATTTTCGACTTAATTAATGATGAATTAAACCGCCAAGAACACGGTATTGAGCTTATTGCCTCTGAAAATTTTGTTACCAAACAGGTAATGGAAGCGATGGGTAGTGTGTTAACCAATAAATATGCCGAGGGTTTACCGGGCAAACGTTATTACGGAGGTTGTGAGGTAGTTGATAAAGTTGAGCAATTAGCTATTGATAGGTTAAAAGAATTATTTGGTGCTGCTTGGGCAAACGTTCAGCCACACAGTGGTGCACAAGCTAATGCGGCTGTGATGTTAGCTTGTTTAAATCCGGGTGATGCTATTTTAGGTTTCGATTTATCGCATGGTGGGCATTTAACTCATGGTTCACCTGTAAATTTCTCTGGTAAATTATACGTACCACATTTTTATGGGGTTGAAAAAGAAACGGGTTTAATTGATTACGATAAAGTAGAAGCCAAAGCACTTGAAGTAAAACCAAAATTGATGATTTGTGGTGCATCAGCATACAGTCGTGATTGGGATTACGCACGCTTACGCAAAATTGCTGATAGCGTTGGTGCTTTGTTGTTGGCAGATATTGCCCATCCGGCAGGTATGATTGCTGCAGGTATTTTAAACAATCCTTTACCACATTGCCATATTGTTACATCAACCACACATAAAACTTTACGCGGCCCACGTGGCGGTATTATTATGATGGGTAAAGATTTTGAAAATCCGTGGGGACATAAAACACCAAAAGGAGAAGTAAAAATGATGAGCGCATTGTTGGATGCAGCTGTATTTCCGGGCACACAAGGCGGACCATTAGAGCATGTTATTGCAGCAAAAGCTATTGCATTTGGCGAGGCTTTAACACAAGAATACAAAGACTATATGAAGCAAGTGCAAACCAACGCACAAGCCATGGCAAAAGCTTTGGTTGCTAAAGGTTACCAAATTATAAGTGGTGGAACAGACAACCATTTAATGTTAATTGATTTACGTAATAAAAACATTAGCGGTAAAGCTGCCGAAAATGCTTTGGTTAAAGCTGATATTACCTTAAACAAAAACATGGTTCCGTTTGATGATAAGTCGCCATTTGTTACCAGTGGTATACGTATTGGAACAGCTGCAATTACCACACGTGGTTTAAAAGAACAACACATGGCAGAGATTGTGGAGTTGATTGATGAAGTAATTATGAACCATGAAAACGAAGCCGTTTTAAGCAGCGTTCGTTCACGCGTAAATACCATGATGAAAAACTTCCCGTTGTACAACTAGTAAAATTTTCGATAGATAAAAAAACGCGCGGAGCTTCGCTCCGCGCGTTTTTTATTGCCCCAATGCCAAACAAAAACGGCCACCCTTAGGTAGCCGTTTTATAAGTTATCAATAAATTTATTTGTACTATTTTAGGGTACGTTTTATTTCAATGATTTCGTATGCCTCAATCACATCGCCAACTTTAATATCGTTAAAGTTATTGAAGTTTAATCCGCACTCGTAACCATAAGCTACTTCTTTCACATCATCTTTAAAGCGTTTTAACGATGCTAACTCGCCCGAGTGTACCACCACACCATCGCGTATGATACGCACTTTCGAGTTACGGAATATTTTACCTTCGGTAACATAACATCCGGCAACGGTTCCAACTTTCGTAATTTTAAACACTTCACGTATTTCCACGTTCCCAGTAATTTTCTCCTCTTCTTTAGGAGCCAACATACCTTCCATCGCATCTTTAATTTGTGCAATAGCATCGTAAATAATACTGTACAAGCGAATATCAATTGCTTCTGATTCGGCCAATTTACGCGCTTGTGGCGAAGGACGAACTTGGAAACCAATTACAATCGCATCTGATGCAGAAGCTAACAATACATCGCTTTCCGAAATTTGACCAACACCTTTGTAAATTACATTTACTGCAACTTCCTCGGTTGAAAGCTTAATTAACGAATCGCTTAACGCCTCTACCGAACCATCCACGTCACCTTTAACAATAACCTTAAGTTCTTTAAAGTTACCAATAGCCAAACGTCTTCCAATTTCATCAAGGGTAATGTGTTTTTGTGTACGTATACCTTGTTCGCGTTGTAATTGCGAGCGTTTGTTACTAATCTCTTTTGCTTCTTGCTCTGATTTAGTAACTAAGAATTTATCACCTGCTTGTGGTGCACCATCAAAACCTAATAATACAACAGGAGTTGAAGGACCCGCAGTGGTCATTTTTTTACCACGCTCATCAAACATGGCCTTAACCTTACCGCTATGTGTACCTGCTAAAATTGGATCGCCCACTCTTAACGTGCCTGCTTGTACCATTACGGTTGTTGTAATACCACGACCTTTATCTAAGGTTGCTTCAATTACACTACCAACAGCACGTTTATTAGGATTAGCTTTTAGATTTAACATTTCTGACTCTAACAATACTTTTTCAAGTAACGCATCAATGTTTAAACCTTTTTTAGCTGATATTTCTTGGCACTGATATTTACCACCCCATTCTTCAACCAAAATATTCATGGCTGATAATTGTTCGCGGATTTTATCAGGGTTAGCACCATCACGGTCTATTTTATTAATTGCAAATACAATTGGTACACCTGCTGCCAAAGAGTGACTGATAGCCTCTTTGGTTTGTGGCATCACACTGTCATCAGCTGCAATAACAATAATTACTATATCGGTAATTTTAGCACCACGTGCACGCATTGCGGTAAACGCCTCGTGACCCGGAGTATCTAAGAAAGTTACATGTTTGCCATTAGCCAAGGTTACCTCGTAAGCACCAATGTGCTGGGTAATACCTCCGGCCTCACCGGCAATTACGTTTGCTTTACGGATGTAATCCAATAATGAAGTTTTACCATGATCAACGTGACCCATTACGGTAACAATTGGCGGACGAGATACTAAATCCTCTTCAGCATCCTCCTCCTCTTCAATGGTCTCAATTAAATCTGTTGTTACAAACTCTACTTCAAAACCAAACTCTTCTGCTACAATTGCAATAGTTTCTGCATCTAAACGCTGGTTGATACTTACCATTAAACCCAACGACATACATGCCGAGATAATATTGGTAATAGGTAAATCCATCATTTGAGCCAATTCATTAGCCGTAACAAATTCTGTTACTTTAATTTTCTTTTGGCCTTCTAATTCCATGGCTTCCTCTTCACGTCTATCGGCAGCAGCATCACGTTTTTGTTTACGGATTTTGCTACGCACCTGGCCAATATTTTGCTGGCCATTTATACGTGCTAAGGTTGCTTTTAGCTTATCTTGAATTTCCTTATCGGTAATTTCAGCTTTTTCAGCAGGAGCTGCATTTCTATTATTTGGACCACCTTTTCCACCTTTGTTAAATGGAGGACGTGGACCATTAGGGTTATTACCACCCGGACCACGGTTGTTATTACCTTGGTAACCTCCACCCGGACGATTTCCTCCACCTTGGTTGTTACCACCCGGTCCGCGGTTGTTGTTACCTTGGTAACCACCACGATTTTGCGGTTGTTGGTTGGTACCTTCAACCTTTTTAATATCTAAATTGTCGCTTCCGCCAACAAAATTCTTTCTGCGTCTTTTCTTCTTATTAGGATCATCGCTACTTGCAACAGGTTGAGGTTTTTTAGGCTGTTCAACCGGAAGTTGTATTTTACCCATTACTTTTAAACCCGAAAGTTTTTCGTAGTTAGGTTCAGTAATACGCGAATCATCGCTATTATCAGCAGGAGTTTCGGTTGCAACCGGCTCTGCTTTTTTCTCTTCAACTGGTTTAGTTTCCGGAGCTTTTTCAACCTTAGGTTCTGCTGCTTTTACAACAGGTTCTTCTTTAGGCTCTGGCTTTACAACCTCTTGTTTTGGCTGTTCAACTATCTTTGGCTCGGCTGTCTTTTCTGCTTTAGGAGCTTCTTTTTTCTCGTTAGCGGCAGGCGTTGGTTCAGCTTTTTTCTTCTTCTTAGGGTTTAAATCATCTAGATTTATTTTACCTAAAACCTTCAAACCACTCTTATCATCAGCAACCTCGTTCGCAGGCGATTCAACAACCTCCTCCTTTTTAGCCTCAACCACAATAGGCTCAGGAGTTTTAACTTCCTCAACGGGAGCCTCTTCCTTTTTAACCTCTGTAGGTTTTGCTGTAACTGTTGTTGGTGCTAATCCGGTTTTAATTAAGATGCCGTCATCATAATCTTCGTCTTCTGCAACCGTTTCTTTTTTAACAGGCGGTTGAATACTAACTTCTTCCTTTTTTACTTTTGGTTTGATTAATGCCTTGGCATCATCTTTAACTTTTTTATCCGACTGAAAAGCACCTAGTAACACCTGGTACATTTCACCGGTGATTTTGGTCGTAGGCTTATTTTCCACCGTAAAGCCCTTTTTGGCTAGGTGTTCAACAAGGGTTTGAATGCCCACGTTAAGCTCTTTTACTACTGCGTTTAAACGGACAGATTCTTTGTTTTCGCTCATTTACTGTTTTTAAAACTATGCCTTTGACGATGACGGCTGCGCCAAAAGCGGCTCAAATGTACGGCTTATGCCTGCATAAACCAAACAATCGTTTAGCTTATGCAGATATTAACCAATATTCTATTCAAATTCGGCTTGCAATATTCTGCGAACCTCATTTACAGTCTCTTCCTCTAGCTCGGTTCTACGAACTAAATCGGCAACTGTTAAATTTAATACGCTGCGAGCGGTGTCGCAACCAATATTTTTCAATTCATCTAAAATCCAGCCATCAATTTCGTCTGCAAATTCATCCAAATCAATATCGCCTTCATCTTCATCGCTCTCACGGTAAACGTCAATTTCCATTCCTGCCAATTTACCGGCAAGTTTAATGTTATGACCACCTTTACCAATAGCTAAAGAAACTTGATCAGGTTTTAAGTAAACTGCAGCTCTACGGCTTTCTTCATCTAATTTAATTGATGAAACTTTTGCAGGGCTGAGTGCACGCTGAATTAACAATTGTAGGTTTGATGTAAAGTTAATTACGTCAATGTTTTCGTTGCGCAATTCTCTTACAATACCATGAATACGTGAACCTTTCATACCCACACAAGCACCAACAGGATCAATTCTGTCATCAAAACTTTCTACAGCAACTTTAGCACGTTCTCCTGGTTCGCGAACAATTTTCTTAACAGCAATAATGCCATCGATAATTTCAGGAACTTCCATTTCAAACAAACGCTCTAAGAATACCGGTGCGGTACGGCTTAAAATAATACGCGGAGAACCGTTGTACATTTCAACTTTTAACACCACTGCTTTAATGGCATCACCTTTTTTGTAGTGATCAGCAGGAATCATTTCTGTTTTTGGTAATAAAAGTTCGTTCCCTTCATCATCCAAAACCATAATTTCTTTTTTCCAGATTTGGTAAACTTCACCTGTAATCACCTCACCAACTCTATCTTTATACTTACGGTATAACTCATCTTTTTCAAGCTCAAGAATTTTACCCATTAAGGTTTGACGCGCAGCCAAAATTGCTCTACGACCAAAACTTTCTAGTGTTACCTCTTCTGTAACCTCTTCACCTACTTCAAAATCAGGCTCAATTTTACGTGCATCAGCTAACGCAATTTCTTTACGTGGATCTTCAACTTCGCCATCATGAACGATTTCACGATTATGCCAAATTTCCAAATCCCCGCTGCTGTCATTTACAATTACACTAAAAAACTCATCGCTGTTATACTTTTTACGAAGCATACTGCGAAAAACGTCTTCAAGTACGCGCTGCATGGTTGCGCGATCTATGTTTTTAAATTCTTTAAACTCGCTAAACGAGTCGATTAAGCCAGAACTATGCATAGTATTTATTTAGTTTATTTATTATTTAAAGGATAGAATTACGCTTGCCTCAGCTATATCAGCAAACGGTATATTTTTTTCAGGGGCATTTACATAACCCTTCTTTTTATCTTTTAGTGCAATGGTTATTTCGTTTTCGTTAACAGCAACCAACTTTCCGGTTAGTTCTGTTGCTGCGTTTAATTTAACAAATAACTCTCGGCCAATATGCTTCGGGTATTGACGAAACTTACGTAAAGGACTATCAGCGCCAGGTGATGAAACCTCAAGATAATAAGGTTCTTCACCATAGTTTTGCTCATCTAACTTATCTGATAAATAGCGTGATAACTTCTGACAAGCAGGAATGTCAACGCCTTGGTCGCCATCAATAAAGATGCATACTTTGCTGCTGCCTGCTTTGGTTTCAATATCAACCAAAAACAACTCTTGCGGCAAAAACGATTCTGTCCATTCTTTAATTTGCGATACAATCTCCATGTTCAGTTCTAGGTAAAAAGAGAGGGGACTTTTTGGGTCCCCTCATCAATTATTATATTTAATAAAGTACTGCAAATATATGTTAGTTTTTAAAAAATACAAATTATGCGTTATTTATACCTTATATCAACTATAGAGAGCCCTTTTATGTTGGCATATAACTCAGGTGTGTCTGTTATAAGTATATAATTATATGTTACTGCCGTGGCGGCAATAATAGCTCTAGGCAAATCAATACTATGTGTTTTGCTGATTACGATGCAGTTTTTTACCACGTTTTGAGATAAGTCAAGAATAATTGCATCACTCATAAAATTATGCAAGAGCTGCATGTGCTCATCGTGTAGATTTACAGAAAGTACCTCAATTTTGGTAACTACAGAAACATTGGGAATTGCATCAACCACCTCATCCATAAAGCCCATAGCCGTTTCACTTAGTCGGCCCGAGAGGTAATCTAACAGAGAACTTGCGTCTATCAAATACTGCTGATTAGTTTCCATGAATTCTTTCGTTAGCAATTAATTCTTTTACTCCTTGCAGTTCTGCCGATGGCAATTTACTTCTATATTTTTCAGATAATTTGGGTTTTCTTAGTGCTATATTTTCTTCCAGTATGCTTATTAGGCTCAGGTTCTCTAGTTGATGTATAAGCTCGAGCGCTTTTACACTTTTAACCTCAATAAGCAAAACATGATCAGGGGCGTTCATAAAATTAAAAAGATTAGTGCTGTAAATTTTACTACATAAATAACAAAATGTTAACGATTTGCAA
>CAZRVA010000008.1:29625-42668 GCA_964603255.1 uncultured Chitinophaga sp. | reverse complement strand
GTAAGAGTGATTGCATTGCAAAATTCTAAATCAGCATCATTATAAATATTATTATTAATGCTGAAGCGTTTTTATGATATTTACACCCGATATGAAATCATTTGTTTTTGCATTACTTTTAGTTTTTGGCGTTTTGGGTATTCAGTCTGCACAAGCTCAAAAACTACCTCAAGGCTCTATTAACCGAATAGACTCGCTAAGTTTAGATTCGTTAAATGATTTAGAAATTAGGTTGGAGGCATTGGGTAAATTAATGATTACATCCAGCGATGAACAAGAGCGCTTAACTTCGGCTTATCATTTTGTAAAAAGTTTTGTAAAGGCATTGCGTGTGCCAAATTCTTACTTCTATAATTTTGATACCATCAAAAACATTTCGGTATTGCCTTCTCCTGATAATAAGTTTAGGGTGATTACCTGGAACCTGGCGTTAAACAACGAGAGCTATAGAAACTACGGTGTTATTCAACTAAACCCCGATTATTTCAATACCATAAAAGATACTACCAACTTACGCAGTTATTATCCGTTAATTGACAGGTCTGAGTTTATTAAAAATGCTTTGGATACTACCGTGAGGAGCGAACATTGGTTTGGTGCATTGTACTATAAAATCATAGCAAACACTTATAAAAAACAAACCTACTACACGCTGATTGGCTGGGATGGAAACACCAAAATGAGTAATAAAAAAGTAGTAGAATCTTTGTATTTTGAAAACAATGAACCTCGTTTTGGTGCATCTATTTTTGATTTAAAAGACAAACGTTTTAAACAACCACTAAAGCGCATGATATTTGAATATAACAACAGCGCAAACATGGTTTTACGTTACGAGCCAACTAAAAACATCTTAGTACAAGAAAACGTTGCTCCTACACGACCACAAGATTATGGTCACCCGGAAACATATGTACCCGATGGCTCTTATGATTTTTATAAGTTCAACAAAAAAACCGGCCGTTGGGAAAAACAAACCGATATGTTAAAAGAGTTTGATATGCAGAAATAATAACTCTGCTATTCAACAAATAAAGTATCGTTTGTAAATACGTGGTTACCTTTTAAACCTTTGCTGGCATAATGCCTCATGGCTTTGGCAACAGTTTCTACCGGAATGGCTTTTACTTTTTTAAGCGGACCGACATATAAAAACTTAGTGTACTTCATCACGAATTGAGCAATCCATTCGCCCATTCTAAATTCTGCTCTGTTGGTTAATAAAAGGCTAGGTCGAACAGTAATGAAAGTATCGTAATTTAAAGCAGCCACATGCTGTTCTACTTCTCCTTTTACTTTGTTATAAAATATAGCCGAGTTTGCATCAGCACCCATCGCAGTGACTAGAACAAACTGGTGCGCTCCGTTTTGTTTACAAATTTTGGCTACATCAACCACGTAATCGTGATCAATTTTATAAAACGCTTCTTTACTTCCGACCACTTTTATAGTCGTGCCTAAGCAGCAATACACGTCATCAGCAAGCATTTCTTTCGCATAATCTGCTAGGTTATCAAAATTAACCATTACCACAGTTAGCTTGTGGTGCTTAATGGTTAAAGGCTTACGCGATAAAACCACAATACGCGTATAATTTTTATCTTCTATTAATTGATATACCAATGCCTTACCTATTGCACCTGTTGCTCCTACCACCAATGCTGTTTTCATTTTTAGAATTTATTACCTGTTTTGATGACAAAGTTAACATTTAACTCATGCCCAATGCAGGAATTTACCGGTGTTATATCAACCCAAAACAAAGCCAGCAAAATAGTTTTTACCATTTAATGACTTGAAAATGAGCGATTGGAATAAATCTTGAACACTTCGCAAATAGGCTGCGAAGTGACAAACAAACTTTGTACTCAGAAATTAAATAAACAACGTCATGAAAACACTTGAGCAAATGGTTTACACCGTAAAACCTACACAGATTTTAGACAACGCATTACAGACTTTACATCGCGGTGATTTTACTGAAGCACTTCACTTATTTAACATGGTGCTTTTGTTCGACAATCAAAACAAGGTAGCACAAACCAAACGAGCCTTGTGTTACATGTACATGGGTAAACTAAAAACAGCCCAAGCTATTTTAGCTAAAATGTTAGAAGAAGGAGATAGCGATGCAGAGGTGTATTTTCATTTAGCCGAGTTGTATAAAATTAACTTAAACTACGATGTAGCATTAACTTTTTTAGTTAAAGCCCTTGAGTTAGATAACCATAACGCCAACTACCTATTTATGGCTGCCGAGTTATGTTACTTGCAAAAAGATTATGATGAAGCTTATTTATTTATTAATAAGGCCATAGTTGAAAGTCCGTTTAGAAAAGACCTTTACTATTGGAGAGCCTTGGTATTTGTAAAGTTTAACAAGCCTGAAATTGCATTAAGCGATTTAAACAAAGCCATCAGTTTAGACGAACATTATGCAGATGCTTACCGCTTAAGAGCGCATTGCAAAATGTTATTAGGCGATATTGACAACTACTTGAAAGACTTAAAATTAGCACAAAACGTGGCTGATTACCACCATAACCAACGCTTAGCAGCTTAATACATTTGCCATGCTTTAATGTACGGTTGGTTTTGATTACACCAAAAATTGCCCACTGTAAGGTTGGCAATTTTTGTTTAGACTGCCAAAAAGCCTGTGTATAACCCATCTGTTATTCACACGTTATTAACGTTTTAAATTACAATGTGCATAAGGTTGGTATGGGTACAAAATTTTGTGTGTATCTATCAAGTCTAAATTTCGGGGAAACCAAGCCTAATTTGTATATTTACAACATGTTTCAGGCGAAACATACAACCAGATTATCAACACTTTAAATACTAATTATCATATAATGGAAGAGAAAGTAACCGTATTAGCGAAGAGAAAAACAACCGCATTTTTGTTTGATTACTTAATGGATCAAAAAATCATTTTCACTGTGTCTCCTCGCCCAATGATTAACGATGAGTTTGAAATTGACGTGCAAATTGGCAACATTAAACAAGCCATTGCATTAGGTATGTTTTTGAAAGAAAACAAATACGAGGTTTTTGGCTTAGGTGAATTTACCAAAGTAAAAACCATAACCAACGGTAATGGTGGCGCTAAAAAAGCCGACAACAAAGAAGATTTAACTTCGAAAGTTGCCGAAGAAGCCGCTCCGTTGTTGAACTTTTAATCCAAGTTAATCAATAGCAGCTTTGCAAAAGCGCACTACTTGATTTAGTTGGATTAACCCCGATTAGCATTTGTTCATCAATTTACCAAATTGATGATGTAGAAATGCTTTATCGATTCAGGCCAATGGACTGAATTTGGATTTAATTGGAAACCCGGTAACGGAAGTTGCCATGTTTTAATAGGTTTCATTTTTTTGATTACACAAAAAAGCCCCCGATTTTCGAGGGCTTTTTTGTTGCCTATAAGTTTGTTTAATGTTGAGACTCCTCCATTAAATACGCTTTTATAAATTGATCTAAGTCGCCATCCATTACACCTTGCACATCACTTGTTTCTACATCGGTACGCAAGTCTTTTACCAATTTGTAAGGATGAAACACATAGTTCCGAATTTGCGAGCCCCACTCAATTCTCTTCTTTCCAGCCTCTAATGCCTGTTTAGCTTCGTTACGTTTGCGCATTTCCATTTCGTACAATTGCGATTTTAACATTTTAAATGCTCGCTCCTTATTTGCACTTTGGCTACGCTCTACCTGGCAAACAATAACAATACCTGTAGGCTTATGTGTTAATTGCACTTTGGTTTCAACCTTATTTACATTTTGTCCTCCTGCACCACCACTACGCGAGGTTTGAATTTCAATATCTGCATCTTTAATTTCAATTTCAATGCTATCATCAATTATTGGGTAACAATACACTGATGCAAACGAAGTGTGTCTCCGAGCATTCGCATCAAACGGAGATATTCGGACTAAACGATGTACACCGTTTTCGCCTTTTAAATATCCATAAGCAAAATCGCCTGTAATTTCTATTGAACAAGATTTGATACCAGCTCCATCACCAGGTTGTTCATCAACAACACTTGCTTTAAATCCATGTTTATCGGAATACATAATATACATCCGCATCAACATTTCAGCCCAATCCTGACTTTCGGTTCCGCCTGCACCAGAGTTGATATTTAAGATACAGTTAAACTGATCTTCTTCTCCACTCAACATATTTTTTAACTCCAATGATTCTACCACTTCAATGGCAGATTTATATGCGGCCTCAACTTCTTCTTCCAGGGCTTCACCCATGGTAAAAAACTCATACAACACACTTAAATCCTCTACCGCAGTTTCAGCGGCTTGATAAGCATCTGTCCAAACCTTTTTTTGTTTGATACTTTTTAAAATCTGCTCTGCTCTTTTGGGATCATCCCAAAATGAAGCTTGCAAACTTTGGTTTTCTTCATCTTGTATTAAGAGTAACTTTCCATCAACGTCAAAGATACCTCCTCAGGTCTTCAACCCTTATACGTAAAGCTTTTAACTGTTCTGCAGTCATGTTATTACTATTTGTTTGGTGTATAAAAAAAGGGTTGAAATAGTTTCAACCCTTTTAAGTTTTAATATTATTAATGCTTAGCGAATAGCACCTTCAAAAGTTGGGTTACCAAATAATTTGATGAACTCAACATCTTCTTTTGCCATTTGACGAACAGCACCGTTTTGTTGTACTGCGCGAGTTAAGTTACTTGTAACAACTTCTGCATTGTTTAAACGAGCACCTGCAATTGCACGTAAGTAGTACAATTCCCAGTTTAATTGGTCAGGAGCCATATTATCGATGGTTGTTTTTGCACCAGCTGCATCACCGTTTAACAATTGAGCTAAAGCAGTATTGAAATCTTTTTTACCAGATTTATTGAACAAACTAACTGCACTTGAATAGTCGCCTTTTTTAATAGCAATTACTGCTTTGTGGTAACTAACATCAACACCTTTAGCTTCTGCTTGCTTGTATAATTCTTCAGCTTTTTTAATGTTACCTTTATTTTTAGCAACAACACCCATATTTGCTAATACCACACCATTTTCTGGTGATAATTCGTTAGCACGGTTTAAACTGCTTTCTGCAGTTGCCATATCGCCTGTTGATAAAGCTAAAGCACCAGCATTGTTAAAGCCTCTCCAATCGTTAGGGAATTTAGCTTGGAATTTGTTGTAAATTTCCATTTTTTTAGCATTATCAGTAGTGATAGTTGCTAAGTGTAACATTTCAACATCACTTAACGAATCGATGTTTACCATTGCTAATAATTCAGCATCAGTTTTTAAAGGCGTTTGTCCTTTAACTACTAACTCTGATCTACGTAACTTAGGTAACATTTCTGTTTTAATTTTCTCCCACGATTTTTTATCGTTATCTCTTATTTGAGCTTCTTTATCTAAATCAGATAATGAGTTGTTATTAATAATAGCAACCAAAGCAGCTTTGTTTTTTAACGCAGATGCTTCGATTAATTTTGCTAAACCAGCCCAATCTTCGGCTAAAGTAGCACCCATGGTTAAGTTTTGATCGTTAACCTCTGTAAAGCCTAACTTCTTCAACTCTTTTTTCATATAGCTGAAAGTAGAGTTAGCACGACCTTGAGATAGACCTGAGTTTCTTTGTAACTCACCTTCTGGTGATGCAAAACCATTTATAGCAATACCTTTAACTGTCCAATTTTTGTTAGACTTTAAAGACTGTTTCAACAAATCTAATTGCTTTTTGTTGCTGATATTTTTGCCCACTTTAAAATTAGGATTGAATCTATCAACGTCTAATGGGAAATAAATATCAACCGCCTTAGTGCTGAAAGCTGCGGTGTAAGCAGTACCATCAAACACCGGAGTTTCGCTTGATTTAACTAACAAAGGAGTTGTAATTGTACCTTCTGCCAATACTTTGTCAGCGAAAGTTGTACCTTTAATTGCCTCTAAAGCTTGGTAGTTACCATTCACTTTAACCGCAAAACTAGGGTACAAAGTGGCACGTTTTAAATCTGAATTGTAAGGAATTTTCTCAGTGTAAGTGATTTTACCGCCTGTTTTAGAATCAATTTTAAAATCAACCGACTCAGTTACTTTTTCGCCACCAAGGGTTACAGCTTTAAGTTGTACATCGCCCTTAGCAGTTTTTAAGTATGGTTGAAACTGAACATTCGCTTTGGGGTTAAACGACTTAGCCGGAATGTTGGCACTCATGGTAATTAAAATTGAGTCGCCTTTTACCTCCAACGGGTTTGGTGTTACGGTGTAATTGTTGTTACCCATGTTTGTTTTTACACTACATCCGGTAGTGATTGCTGCTGTAGCAAACAAAAAAGAGTAAGAAACCTGTTTAAGTAGTCTCATGATTTTTTATAATTTTGCAAGTGCAATTATACAAGGAATTCGTTTAAATTTACAGCACTTATTTTTAACAACACTAATTTTATTCTGCTTTGTACATCATTAAAATAAAAGGTAAAGCCAAAATACCTGATTACGTTCAACTTAGGGACGATAACTTCACACTTATCGCTTATTTTAGAACCGACAGACCCGAACGTGCACTTGAAAAATGTGGATTAGGTGACAAAACTGAAGAGATTTTTAAACTCTTAAACGAGATACCTTTCGGCAAAATGCATAAAATTAATTGGTAACAAACTCATGGAAACAGTAATAGATTTAACAGATGTACAAATATTCCAAGGCCACAACCTCATCTTAAGTGATGTTGATGTTAAAATTGGCCAAGGCGAGTTTGTTTATTTAATCGGTCAAACCGGCAGCGGTAAAAGTAGTTTGCTCAAAACTTTATATGGTGAGTTAAAGCTTGAAAAAGGAACAGGGAGCATTGCCGGATTCGACCTTACCAAACTTAAACCAAAAGATATTCCATTTTTACGAAGAAAGTTGGGAATTGTGTTTCAAGACTTTCAATTGCTTACCGACAGAACTGTTTTTCAAAACCTATCATTTGTGCTTAAAGCAACCGGATGGAAGGATTCTAACAAAATAAAAGACCGCATTGCACAAGTCTTGGAGTTAGTTGGTTTACAAACCAAAGACTATAAAATGCCTCACGAATTAAGTGGTGGCGAGCAACAGCGTGTGGTTATTGCTCGTGCTTTGTTAAATGAGCCTGAAATTATTTTGGCCGATGAACCTACCGGAAACCTTGATCCCAAAGTAAGTGATGATATCATGAATTTGTTGCACAACATTGCTCAACAAGGAACAGCAATTTTAATGGCTACACATGATTACCGCATTATTCAAAAATATCCGGGTCGTATTTTAAAATGCGCTAATGGCGAGGTTGGCGAAGCTGCTTCACTTAGTGCAATAATCTAATTTTATCGTTACAACTAAATGAGTAATCAATACCGCACCTACAACCCAGAGGAGTTAAAGGTAATGGAATTACAGGGCTTAATGCAAGGTGCAATTGCACCACGCCCTATATGTTTTGCAAGTACAGTTGATGCAAATGGCAACGTAAATTTAAGTCCATTTAGTTTCTTCAACATGTTTAGCACCAAACCTCCTATTTTAATTTTTTCTCCTGCTCGTAGAGGTCGTGATAATACCACCAAACACACTTTAGAGAATGTACTTGAAGTACCCGAAGTATGCATTAATGTTGTTACCTACAACATGGTACAACAAACCAGTTTAAGCAGCACGGAGTATCCGCGGGGTACAAACGAGTTTGTAAAAGCTGGATTAACTGAAGAAGCTTCGTTAACCATAAAACCACCTCGTGTAAAAGAATCGCCTGTACAGTTTGAGTGTGTGGTAAACCAGGTTATACCGCTAGGAACAGAGGGTGGTGCAGGCAATTTGGTGATTTGTGAAGTGAAATTAATGCACGTAAATATTGATGTACTAAACGCTGTTGGAAAAATAGATCAACAAAAAATTGATTTGGTATCTCGCTTAGGTGGCGATTGGTATGCACGTGCACATGGCGATGCTTTATTTGAAGTACCCAAACCATTAACTACTTTAGGGATGGGGGTTGATGCACTGCCAATTGAAATTAGAACAAGTGCTGTATTAACCGGTAACGATTTGGGTATGCTTGGCAATACCGAAAACTTACCCGATGCCAGCGATATTGAAGTGTTTAAACGAATGAATAAGGATTTACAAAACATTATCCAAACACAAACCGGTGATGCTTTGGTTAAAGCCAAACACCAATTGGCTCATCAGTATTTAGAGCGTAAAGAGGTAGAAAGTGCCTGGAAAATTTTGTTGAGTTAAATGGGTATGAAAATCCATTTTCTACTTGTTGGCTTATTAATTTCTACTTTGACTTTTTCGCAAGTTGATACCACCTATTATTTCGATGGCGATTATAGTGTGAGTTTAACTAAAGACTCTTGCGCATCAAAATCTAAACCTGCCAACTATCCTTTTGAGGGTTTGGTTGCATTGGGCAATCCGTTTTATTTGTGCGATAGAATTTATTTTAAAAAAGGGACAAAATTCGACCAGAAAAAATCGTTTGATTTTGGTTTTGTTTACCTACAATTTGATACCACAGGTTTGGTTCGTTTGCACGAATATTACAACCATCAACTCAACACTCATTTAAGCATTAACATTAACAACAATGGCAGTGTGTTTTGGGGTAATTTTAAAGCTAAAAACTACACCAGTTATTTGTTATATAACAATGGTCGGTTTCAAGAAATAACCACCACACTAACCAACAACAACGATTCTATGAGCAACGAAATATCCTCTGATTTAAAAAAGTACACCAACGCACAAATAACCAATCAATGGCTTAACCCTAAAAATAACATGAAGGTAAATTTTGTGGTTACCTTTTTACCCGGTGGATTACTAAACAACGCAGGGTATCAAGTTAATCAAGCAGGCAAACCAGCAGTGCGCTTTGGCAAATGGACGGAGTACAACTTGTTTTGCGATTGTTACCAAATTAAAGAGTATTACAGTAAATAAAAAATCCCGCTCCAGTAACTGAGGCGGGATTTTTGTTATTCACTAATTATACTTTTTAGAATTTATTCTTCCACATCATACTTTCAACAGGCTTAACACCGCGTTTGTTGTACTTCGCATTTTTCTTGGTGTTGTACATGGTTTCAATATCACCTTCCACAGCAAAATAAATTAACTGCCCAATAGGCATTCCGGCATAAATACGTACGGGCTGAGCACAAGATATTTCTAAAGTCCACGTGTTGCAAAAACCAACATCACCTTTACCTGCGGTTGCATGTATGTCTATACCTAAACGTCCGGTACTGCTTTTACCTTCCAAAAAAGGCACATGTGCATGTGTTTCGGTATACTCGGCAGTAACACCTAAATACAAGGTATTGGGTTGCAACACAAATCCTTCTTGAGGAATTTCAAAAGTTTCAATCTTGTTATGTTCACGAGCATCAAGCACACGGTCTTTATAGGTTGCTAAATAACGTCCCAAATGAACATCATATGAATTGGTGCCTAAACACTCCGGTTTAAAAGGTTCAATTAATATGGTTCCTTTTTCTATTTCTTCAAGTATACGTTTGTCGGATAAAATCATGCGTTAAAAATTAAGCGAGCGCAATATAAACGGGTTGAGTTATTAACTATATAACATTTTTTAAACATTAGCCTTTTTGTTTTTAAACTTAAGGTTGCGGTATGCTTTAAACCACGCAGTTTGCTGAAATGTGCGAATAAATTTAACCTTGGCCCAAATTACCGGGTACAGCAACACATTGGCCATGTAAATATGAAAGGGCAGTAACTTACCAATATAGCCCAAAAACTCGCGGTAGCCCTTCATTCTTTTGTGGTACGATGCCCCTTGTATATCGTAAAAAGCTACTACCTTATCGATAAACAATGCTTTGTTTTGGTGGTATTTAAAAAAGGTCATTTGCCATTTGTTGTCTGCCATAATTTTAAGGCTTGCATCCAAATAAGGCATATATTCAAAAACTGCTTTACGTGTAAATGTGGTTTGATGACAAATTGGGTATTTAAAATAAAAATCTTTAAACGAAACTTCATGTCCACCAATATAATTGATACCTGTTGGTTCGTTTACGGTTTGCATTTTAGCGTATATAAAATCTACTCCGGTTAGGTTTCGGTTCGTAAAAATATCTTCCAAAACCGTATTGTTATAAAACGAATCACCCGCATTTAAAAAATAAAACCACTCGCCTCTTGCTGCTCTTATGCCTTTATTCATGGCATCGTAAATACCCTTATCAGGCTCGCTAATTAAAGTACCAATGTGGGTTTCAAACTTTTTAGCCTCAGCAACCGTATTGTCTTTACTGCCACCATCAACAATAACCAACTCAATGTTTTTATAGGTTTGGTTGATGGCACTTTGCAGGGTTTCGTTAATTAAACCCTCGGCATTGTAACAAACCGTAATTAAACTTATTAGTGGTGTATTCATTTAAAACTGACAGTTACAACCTTTTTTGCGAGACTTAGAGGTTTTGCAAGCTTGTGTACTAACAACAGTTAGTGCCAGAGCGGCCAAAATTGAATATGTTATTATTTTTTTAAGCACAAGCAAAATTAGTAATTATGCTTAACATTGCAGCAACTTATAAAATTATGAAAGAAATTATTGATTTTGTATTACACATTAACCAACACTTACAAGACTTTGTTCAGGCTTATGGAGCCTTGGTTTACGCTTTATTATTTTTAATTGTTTTTGCCGAAACCGGTTTAGTGGTTACGCCATTTTTGCCTGGTGATTCTCTATTATTTGCCGCAGGTGCATTAGCTGCTAACGAAGCCAATAACCTAAATGTATTTTTAATTATTATTTTATTGATTGCTGCGGCATTATTGGGCGATAACACCAATTATTTTATAGGCAAATACCTAGCTAAAAAAGGCGAAGGTGCTAAGCTTTTCGGGCTATTTACCATACGCAAAGATTACTTGGATAAAACCCATACTTTTTACGAAAAACACGGTGCAAGAACCATTATTATTGCGCGTTTTGTCCCTATTGTTAGAACATTTGCACCTTTTGTGGCAGGTGTAGGTAGCATGACCTACAGCAAATACATTACCTATTGTATTGCAGGTGCTATTGTTTGGGTGGTAATGCTAACTATGGCAGGTTACATGTTTGGTAACATTGAGTGGGTGAAGAAAAACTTTGAATTGGTGGTGTTTGGTATAATTGGCGTTTCTTTATTACCAATTGTGTTCGAGTTTATTAAGCACAAATTTAAAAAGGCATAATTACACAAGAGTATCTGATTAAATTTGGATCATCGCGTTTGTATCATCAACAAAAAGTTATATTTGTTTGTGGTACAAAAGATAACACACAAAACACCCAACACATGAAAAAAATATTTTTGGCCTTAGCTGCTTTTACTGCTTTATCAGCCCAAGCACAAATAACATTAACTAACGCAAACTTTGCCCAACCGGGGGATACCATATTTTATGGCATTGATAGCACAAGGTTAAGCAGCGATTTGGCCACAACGAATGGAGCTAACAAAGTTTGGGATTATTCTTCTATTGGCAAACAAAGGGTATCAGAGTCATTGTTTTTATCTCCGGCTAACTCGCCTATTCCTGCACCCACAAACATTACCCACGTATTGGTTGAAGATGCAGGCCCACAGGGCACCGTTTTTATGAATGTTAACTCAAGCGGCATACAAACAATTATACCAAATCCAATACCCATTGGTGGTGGCGATCCTTTTCTTTATTTAAACAGTATAACATTTCCACTTAATTATTTAACGCGCATTAGAGATACGGCAATATCACAGGCGGTTATTCCCGCTTCTTTAATTCAGGTTCCAATTTTTGATTCGGTAAGAATAACACTTAGCATTAAACTTGATGTACTTTGCGATGGCTGGGGAACTATTAAAACACCCAATGGCGAATTTAACTCACTACGTTTAAGGAGAAGTACTATAACCGACTTTAGTTTTGAAGGTGGTTTGCCCAATCCGTTAAACCCAACAAAAATGATTTGGACAGAAATTCCTTTATCAAGCATACCAATCAGCGTTCCTAATAATCAGCTGGATGTGCGTTATGTTTGGCTAAGCGAAAACAGCAAGTATTTTTTGGCTGAAGCAAGAATGGTGGTTGATACCCCAACCCAACAAAAAGATTTTAGATACCAAACACCTCGTCCTGTTTCTAGCGGTTTATTTAATCGTGTAGCCAACAATTTTAACACCAATGCCTATCCAAATCCGGCAAACGATGTATTAACTATAGAAGCTAATTTATCTGCAAATAAAACCTACGCAGTTACACTTACTGATATTGCAGGAAAAGCACTGAACAAATTTGAAGTTAAAGGAGAAAATCAAACCAAAATAACCTTACCTACTGACAATTTGAACAGTGGATTATATTTCGTTACCATTATTGGCAGTGATGGTAAAGCCACAGTAAAATTCAACGTAAACAGATAAACATTTCCTTTTTATACAAACACGGCCGATTGCATGCAATCGGTCGTGTTTTTTTTATCATAACCAGTCTTGGTAAACAACGTGTTTACTCCATATATCACTTGGTTTTGGCACCTCATCAAACAAACCAAACATAGAAGCCCCACTCCCGCTCATGGCCGCATAAACAGCACCTTGTTTGTATAACCAACTCTTCACTTCTTTAAGCTCGGGTATACTTTCAAAAACAGAAAGTTCAAAATCATTTACTACATTTTCTTTCCAAGATTCAGTCGGTGCTTTAATCAACTTTTTTAACGATTGTTCTTCGTTAAACACCTCTCTGCGTTTGGCAAATTTATAGGCAAGGGCAGTATTGCTATGGGCTCCGGTGTTTACTAAAACCAAATACTTTCCGGCTAAGGATAAATCAAACGGTTCCAATTCGTGTCCTTTACCAAATAAATAAGCAGGTTTGTTTTCAATAAAAAACGGACAATCGCTTCCTAACACAGATGCAAAGTTTTGAAGTGCAGTAACCGTTAAATTCAACCCAAACAATTCGTTTAACATTTTTTCTTCTCCTTTCTTTCAAGCACAAACTGTGTA
>CAZRVA010000008.1:0-29615 GCA_964603255.1 uncultured Chitinophaga sp. | reverse complement strand
CGGCATCACTACTGCCTCCTCCAAGTCCTGCACCCATGGGTAAAAGCTTATTTAAATGCACCAAAACCGGAGGCAAATCAAACTTTTCATCCAATAGTTTATAAGCACGCACCACCAAATTTGTGTCAATATTGCCGCTAATACTCAAACCATGTTGCACCAACACACATTTATTGTGTTTGGCATAAGCCTTGTTCTCTAAACATTCAAGAATATCGCTGAAACCAATAGGATAAAAAATCGTTTCTATATTATGAAAACCATCATCACGTTTATTAATAACATGTAATCCTAAATTGATTTTAGCATTCGGATAACTAATCATTACAGTAATAATTTACCTTTGTACAATTGCAAATTAACGCATAAATAATGCAGGAATATAAAATAAAAATGGCCCTTGTGGCAATTGGCTTCATGCTTTTTGTAGATATATACTCATGGCATGGAGTTAAACATTTATTAGAAAAAAGAGGGAAAACAGTAACCAAATGGGGCAGATGGATTTGGTGGAGTATACCGGTAATATTGATTACCTTATTTACAGCAGGATATTTATTTATTGAACTTGAAACCAACGGCCGATACCGTGTATACGTTGCTGCGAGTATCTTTATCATTTACCTTAGCAAGTTTATTCTTATGCTTTTTGTTTTGGTTGATGATTTGAGAAGAGCATTTTTATGGGTAAAAAAAACACGCAACTTTAACCCCATTAAAGAAGAAAAAATAGTTGATGAGCCCGCAACTGAAACAGTACCCTCAACAAATAAAATTTCACGCAGTCAATTCTTGGCACAAGCAGGAACGTTAACTGCTGCAGCTCCCCTTATACTTTTAACTAAAGGCGTTTTTAAAGGCGGTTACGATTATAAAATACACAGGGTACCACTTTACTTAAAAAACCTACCTACTGCGTTTGAAGGATTAAAAATTGCTCAACTTAGTGATATACATACCGGAAGTTTATTAGACCAAGATGCGGTAAAGAAAGGTATGGATATGTTGATGGCGGAAAAACCGGATGTAATTTTCTTTACAGGTGATTTAGTAAATAACGAAACCAAAGAAGCCTATAACTACGCAAATATGTTTAGCGAACTAAAAGCACCAATGGGTATTTTTAGTATTTATGGCAACCACGATTATGGCGATTACGTGAGGTGGGAAACCAAAGCAGCCAAACAAAAAAATCTTGACGATTTAGCTAAGTTACATTTTGATATGGGTTGGAATTTAATGCGCAACGAGCACGTTACGCTTGATAAAGGCGGACAGCGTATTGGTCTTATTGGGGTTGAAAATTGGGGAAATAAAGGTCGATTCCAAAAATTTGGTGATATAGATAAAGCTATGCAGAACATGCCTGATGTGCCGGTAAAGTTATTGCTCTCTCACGATCCAAGTCATTTTGATGATATTGTTAGCATTAAACATCCTGATATAGATGTAACCTTTAGCGGCCATACGCACGGTATGCAATTTGGTTTTGAGTTTGGAAAAATCAGATGGAGTCCATCACAATACATTTACCCGCATTGGGCTGGCTTGTATGAAGTAAATGGAACAAGATTGTATGTAAACCGTGGGTTTGGTTTCTTAGGTTATCCGGGCCGCGTGGGTATAATGCCCGAGATTACCATTTTTGAATTGAAAAAATTCGGACAGTTGGCTTAAACTATTAAAGTATGATTAACGAATTAGTCTTCGTTAATCATACTCCATAACTTATCTTTAAGTTGTATGATGTTATAATTAGTTGCAGAACTAATAAAAATATGCGGCACTTTAGGTAATTCTTTTTTCATTTCAGCCATCAATTCCTCATCCAATAAGTCGGATTTCGTAATGGCCAAAAGCCTCTTCTTATCCAATAATTCTTTGTTAAACTTTTTCAATTCATTTAACAAAATTTTGTATTCTGCTTTAATATCCTTGCTATCCGCAGGTATCATAAATAACAAGGTTGCGTTACGTTCAATATGACGTAAAAAGCGCAACCCAAGTCCTTTGCCTTCGTGTGCTCCTTCAATAATTCCGGGAATATCAGCAATAACAAAACTCTTATAATCGCGGTACTCAACAATACCTAAGTTTGGTACAATGGTAGTAAAAGGATAATCGGCAATTTCAGGTTTAGCGGCTGTAAGCACGCTTAATAAAGTAGACTTGCCTGCATTAGGGAATCCAACTAAACCAATATCAGCAAGTACTTTTAACTCTAATATTTTCCATTCTTCTTTACCAGGTTGGCCAGGAATTGCATATCGAGGAGTTTGGTTGGTACTGCTTTTAAAATTAGCATTACCGAGTCCGCCTCTTCCGCCTTTTAGTAAAATTTCTTCTTGGCCATCACGTGTTATTTCAAACAATACCTCACCTGTTTCTGCATCTTTTGCTACTGTACCTAGTGGCACTTCCAAATAATCGTCTTTTCCATCTTTTCCATGGCAATTCTGATCTCTACCATTTCCACCGGGCTCTGCAATAACGTGCTTTCTGTACTTTAAGTGAAGTAGAGTCCACATTTGGGCATTACCTCTTACTATAATATCTCCACCACGACCGCCATCACCGCCATCAGGACCACCCATTGCCGTTTTCTTATCGCGCAATAAATGCATACAACCATCGCCTCCTTTACCCGAGCGACAGCATATTTTTACATAATCAACAAAATTAGATTCGGCCATTCTTTTTGGTAGTCCTTATAAATTAATTTGCAGCACTTTCTATGGCTTGACACAATTGGTTGAAGATATCCTCAACTTCACCAATTCCGTTTATGCCTTTATATTTTCCTTGAGCCATGTAATAGTCTTTAACTGGCATGGTTTCAGCATTGTACACGTTAATACGGTTTTGAATTACTTCAGGGTTTTGATCATCAGCACGACCACTATCTTTACCACGAAGCAACAAACGTTTACGTAACTCTTCTTCTTCAACCTCTAATGCTAGCATCATGCTAATTGAAGTAGATTTATCTTTAAGTAGGTTATCTAACGCCAATGCTTGAGCTTGTGTGCGTGGAAATCCATCAAAAATAAAACCTTTGGCATTAGGGTTACTGTTAACCTCGCTGGCTAGCATCCCTATGGTTACCTCATCCGGAACCAATTGTCCTTTATCGATGTAGCTTTTAGCCAAGTTACCCAACTCGGTTCCACCTTTAATATTTGCTCTAAAAATATCTCCGGTTGATAAATGCACCAAACCGAATTTTTCTATAAGTTTCGCAGACTGTGTTCCTTTGCCGGCACCCGGAGGGCCAAATAGTACAAGGTTTAACATGTTGTGTATTTTTAAATTTTAAGGATGCGCAATTTACACGTTTTTTATGATGATATAACAACCTTACAAATGCTTTTATACATTTAACAACCTTAACATTACTTCTCTTTCAAAATAACACATAGGTAAATTATACTATATTTACAGCGTGAAATTATTTGTTTATATAGCATTTGGCGGAGCTCTCGGGGCAGTTTTTAGATATTGTTTAGGCTTGTTACTAAAATCGGATAATGTATTGTCATTCCCGCTTCATACTTTTTCAATAAATATATTGGGTAGTTTACTAATTGGATTAGCCGCATCAATACTTATCACATCAAATAACAAAGAACTTGTACAATATTTTTTAATGATTGGTGTTTTAGGTGGCTTTACAACTTATAGCAGTTTCTCGTTAGAAAGTATTATTTTGATACAAAACGGCAGATTAACAACAGCCCTTGCATACATTTTATTAACCAACGTTATGGGTATTTTGGCCACATTTGGAGGCTTTCAATTACATCAATTAATTACCAAAGCATGATAGGAGTTGTTGTAAAATCAACTGGAAGTTGGTACCAAGTAAAAACACAAGATGGAAATTACGTTCAATGCCGAATAAAAGGCAAGTTCCGATTAGAGGGTATAAAACATACCAATCCAATAGCTGTTGGTGACCAGGTTGATTATGAAATAGAAACCAATAATGAACAACACACCGGTGTGATTAATAAAATTCACGACCGAAAAAATTACATCATTCGAAAGTCAAGTAATCTATCTAAACAAACTCACATCATTGCCAGCAATATTGATCAAGCTTTACTTGTTGCTTCATTAGTTCAACCACAAACATCTCTTGGTTTTATTGATAGGTTTATCATGACGGCCGAGGCATACCACATACCTACAATACTCATATTTAATAAGGCAGATTTATATGAAGGTCCGTTAGCTGATATTTTAGATGAAACCATGTCTATGTACAGAAAAATAGGATACCAGTGTTTAGAAACATCTGTGGTAAACGGGAAAAACACAGAACAATTAAAGTTAATGCTAAAAGACAAAACCACACTTGTTGCTGGCCACTCAGGTGTAGGAAAATCATCTTTACTTAATTCTATTTCTCCCGGTTTAAATTTAAAAACGGGCGATATTTCAAACTTTTCTCAAAAAGGTACACATACCACCACATTTGCCGAAATGTTTGAACTGAGCTTTGGAGGAAACATCATAGATACACCGGGAATCAAAGAGTTTGGTATTGTTGATTTTAATGAAAGTGAAATTTCACACTACTTCAAAGAAATGCGTCCTTACATCACCAAATGTAGGTTTAACAATTGCAAACACCTTAATGAACCTGGTTGTGCAGTTAAGGAAGCCGTTGGTAATGGTGAAATTGCACAAGAACGTTTTGAAAGCTACATCAATATTCTAACAAAAAAAGATTACTACGAATAGTCATGAAAGTAGTTATACAGCGAGTTAGCGAGGCAAATGTTGTTGTTGATGGAAACACCATAGGCCAAATTAAACAAGGTTTATTAATACTTGCCGGGTTTGAAGAATTGGACAATGAAGAAGATTATACTTGGATCAGCAATAAAATTTGTAACCTAAGGATATTTAATGATCCCAATGGTGTAATGAATTTGACTATAGCAGAAGTTAATGGAGATATTCTTTTGGTGAGTCAGTTTACGTTACATGCAAGTACCAAAAAAGGTAATCGGCCAAGTTATATTAAAGCATCAAAACCAGATGTTGCCAAATTACAATATGAGGCCTTTCATAAAGTTCTTGTACAAAATTTAGGAAAAGAAATACCAACCGGCATATTTGGTGCCGACATGAAAGTGAGTTTAACCAATGATGGACCAGTTACCATCATTATTGACAGTAAAAATAAAGAATAAAAAAAGCCCCGAACAATGTTCGGGGCTTTGATATTTTTACAGGATTAGTATTCCCACAAATCGTGTTCTTTTTCAAACAACTCATTTTTGATTCTCTCTGACTCTAACAATGCTGCTACGCCATCATCTTTAAAGTCTGAAAATTCTTTAATCGCAGCATCATATGGATTAGCTTCTTTAACAATGTAACTGCTGAACAAACGTTGCTCAAACCAATCGTCATATGTTAAACGGGCAGCATCATTCTGACGGTTAAATACTTCCATATTTACTAGAATGCTTCTTACATCTGCTGGATCAGCATCACTCACATCTTTGTGATATTTAAGCCAAGCCCATTCAACTTCTCCAATTTCAGCACCTTCAATTTTAGGAGCAACAATAGGAGCAATTGCAATGATACGAACGTACATTCTAGATTCTTTTTTATCAAAAATCCAATCCTCTACAACTTTATACTTTTTGATATCAGTTGCAGCAAGTTTAATTAAAATAGTATCCATGTAAAAGTTTGCAGGATCCTCAGGGTCACCATTCGGATCTATTAACTTTTTATCTGGTTTTTTATCACTGAAGAAATTTACGAATTCTTCAGGACTGCGAAAACTATTTAAAGAATCATCTTTGTATGCAGTTAATTTACCGGATACTATAGCATTGTAAATGATAATATTTAAAGGATTCTTAGGCCACTGCATTGGTTGATTCTGTTTTTCACGTGTATCAATCACACGCCAAATACGTTTGGCCCATAAAACATCAGCTTCGCGTAAATATGGCCAATCAACAACTTTACGTTCAGTAACTGCCTGACGTGTGTATATGAAATCGTCATATACACCCTGAGACATTGCTGGTATAGCTGAAAGGGCTGTAACTACTAAAAATATTATCTTTTTCATGATCTTACTGAACATCAAATACTAATGGACTAGGCAATTGTCTTGCACCATCCGGTCCTTTTACTTTAATTGAGGTAATAATGATTTTGTCCCCTTTAACTGCCTTAGCAAGAGCAGCTTGCATAGTTGAAGTTAACATTTGACCATTAGCCTTTTCTGCAATTGGAGCACCTCCACGCTTTGGAATCATTACAAATTGAAACTCATAAGGTATATAGTTAACACCATCAAAAGCAAAATTCTTTAATGGAGCACGAACAACATTCTGGGTTCTTATTTGAGCTGCAGCTACCCCACCACTTACTTCAATTGTACCTAAAGCAGGAATCGGATCAGGCACCATACGAACGCGATATTCTTGTTCTCCCATTCTTTTAGTAGCACCGGTACCTTTATCTTTAACTGAGGCAATAACCTTTACTTTACTCGCAGTTTTGTTTAGAGATAACAAATATGCCCCTTTTTGCTTCGGATCTGGCTTTAATTGACCTGCACTTGCTGGTTCTAAACTAACACTTATATCACTTGCAGCATAACCTGGAACAGAGACTGAAATTGGATTATCTAAACCGATATATACCACATTCATTTTAGTTGCAGCGATAACAGCTATTGGTTTTACGGCAGTAAACGCAAATTCAAATGGATATTGTTCTACTTTACCAGATGCACGTTTGGTAGTTATAACACCTTTGTATTTTTGTTCTCCTTCACTACCTGGTGCAGTTTCAAATTTACCAATACCTTCTTCAGTTTTTATTTCACGACCATTAACAGTTACAGTTGCATCAGTTTTAGAAGATGCGGCAGCCAAGAAAATATCAGCAGCGTATTTGCTTCCAACCGATACATATGTACCATTGGTAGGAATTACTTGGGCTTTGAAGTTATCAATTACAATCACATCACCCGTTAAGTTTGAACGGAAGTAATCTAAAACTTGTGCTTCAGTATTTTTGATATCATTTTGTGTTTTGGTCAACAAGGTATTTACCGCAGCCAAAGGAGTGTGTTCGAACATTTGAGACTCCCAAGAAATGTTTGTACCTTCATGTGGAGGAGGATCAGGAGTTACTAAATCACTCTTAATACCAGCTCTTTTATCTGCAGGAACTAACGCTAATAATTTTTCACGGGTATCGTTGATTTTTTTCTTTACCTCTTCACCACGCTTTTGAACAATCATCATATTCGCATGAATCTCGGTATTACTAGCTCCAACGATTTCTTCGTCTTCTGTTTTACCATCTCCGTTGCTATCTTCTTTTCTACCACCGGTAGCAGCAATCAACTCTTCTTTCAAATCATTAAAATACTTAACGGCTTCTTTAGATATTTCAATAGCTTGCTTAGCCTTTGCCTCGGCATCTAAAGCTATTGGATCCGTAGGATGATCCGCTTTGTATTTGGCAATCGCAGCCAAAGATTCCTGGTTCTTTTTATCTATATTATCACCGGCACGAGCCATACTCACTTCCACTAAGTGGAAAGCTTTCAGGATTTCGGCAGAAACGTTTAACGCTAATAGCGCTGTTAACACGAGATACATCATGTTAATCATCTTCTGCCTCGGTGATGCATTACTATCTGCCATCTTTTGTTTTCTCCGTTTTAAATTATTTTTAAATCAAAAAATTGTAACTAGACTGAATTAGTTCGCAGAGCGATTAACATTCATCGCAGCTAACATATTGCCGTAAACATTGTTTAATGCAGTTAAGTTAGTCGATAATTTACCCATTTCTTTTCTGAAGTTCTCAGTTTCAGATTGGGTATCAGCTAAGTTATTTACCACTTTAGATAAGTTACCAACAAATTCGTTGATAGATTTTAAATGGTTATTTGATTCTGTAATTTCTAATTCATACACCGCGTTCAATGAACTTAAGTTTTTAGTCATTCTTTCTATTTGAACACCATACTCTTTAGAACCTTCTGACGCTGTTACTAAACCACCAATTGCATCAACAGCTTTGGCATAAGAGCTACTTATACCGTTAACTGAAGCAGCAGCGGTTTGAACACTCTTTGTATATTCATCTGTTGCTACAGCAGCAGTTGAAAGATCTTTTAGATTTGTAACATTTTCGCTTAAGCTCTTCAATCCGTTACCTAAACTCTGAATTAACTCAGGACCAACTTTAGCTTCTTCAAGCATTTTATCTAACTGTTGAGAAACAGTACCTGAAGCCGCATTTTTCTTGCTTTTTTCTTTTGGTTCTAAACCTGCTAATTCAGGGTAAACCAAAGTCCAGTCGGTTTCTTTATGTAAAGGTTCAAAGGCTGAAATCGTAAATAAGAATGCTTCTGTTAATAGACCAACCATTAACATTAAGTCAGCACCTTTCCAGTGTAAAATTTTGAATAACGCTCCCACGATTACAACTGCTGCACCGAGACCGTAAACTTTAGCCATTACTTTTTTGAAAGCCATGCTTTCGAAGAAACTGTTTGAACTTGACATGTTAGAAATCTGTTTTAAAAGGTTAAAT
Organism: uncultured Chitinophaga sp.; assembly: GCA_964603255.1. GTDB lineage: Bacteria > Bacteroidota > Bacteroidia > UKL13-3 > UKL13-3 > UBA6183. The sequence goes on along the minus strand of CAZRVA010000008.1, from coordinate 21,020 downwards.
TTTTGTTTTAATTATAGTTGTTTGTTTGTGTGTGTTAGTTTTTATCTCTGTTCGAACGGCCAATGTAGCTCATTACACAACGGAAACCTACGTAAGAGTTACAGCTGTCTTGGTATTCGTAAGAACGAGTTCCGTTTTGTACGAAGTATGCAACATCTTTCCAAGAACCACCACGTATTGTTTTACGCTTTAATGTTTCTGGATCAGTTTCTTTAGCGTCATACTGGTAATCAGGATTTAAATCGTGTGTAAACAAGTTACCTGATTCAGCATAAGCAGTGCTTGTCCACTCTGCTAAGTTACCAGCCATATCATACAAACCAAAATCGTTCGGGAAGTAAGATGCTACACGGATTGGATAAACACCACCATCAGAACTGTACTCACCACGACCTGGCTTAAAGTTGGCTAATGCGCAACCTTTAGCATTACGGATGTACGGACCACCCCAAGGATACATTGTTTGATCACGGCCACCTCTTGCTGCGTATTCCCACTCGTATTCTGTTGGTAAGCGGAAACTTGTTACCGTGTTCTCAAGAATGTCTGCGTAGAAAGAGTTTAGATATTTGGTTCTCCAATCGCAGAATGCATTTGCTTGATGCCAATTTACACCAACAACAGGATAATCATCATACTTCGGATGCCAGAAGTAAACCTGTGTCATAGGTTCATTATATGAATAAGTGTAATCACGAATAAACACTAACGTATCAGGATAAATTTCTACTTCTTTTTTCTTTTTGAAATCAGCACGGTTAATGTTCTTCCAGTTTTGACGTTTAACTTGAGCAGCAGCACGCTGGTCAATGAACTCATAGCTGTATATTAACTTACGTACATCAATTTGCTTAACGCGGTAGTAGGTTTCGGCCTGATTGTAGAAGAAATTTTTAATATCTTCAGTAGCTTTGATATCCTCTTCGTCCATTTTTTCTTCCCAATTCAAACCACGCATAGATTCATCTTCCTCACCTTCTGGTAGCGGATGGAAATACTTATCCGGATTTGTTTCGGCAAGTTTATTCCTGAACAAGGAATCTTGAACCCAGTATACAAACTGACGGTATTCGTTGTTTGTAATCTCCGTTTCATCCATGTAAAAAGCAGTGATGGTGATTTGCCTGTTAGGGGCAATCTGAGCCATTGGAATGTCTTGCTCATTAGCACCCACGTGAATTGACCCTGAAGGAACATAAATTGTTCCGTAAGGTTGTGGGTGAAACCATGTTCTTCTTCCAGGTACACCGGTTAGTTCGCCCTTATCACCGCCCATGCCACAGCTGAACAATGTTGTTATTATCAGGGCTGATATAAACCATTTGATGTTTTTCATTTTGGAATGATATAGTTAGTTTGAATAAGGCAAAATTATATATTTCATACAAAAATGCAACCTTGCTGTACTTTTTTTTAGATTCTTAACGTGGATAAATGCTAATTTATTGTTAATCACTATAAAAATCTTGGTGTATATATTGGTCTGATGGTTTTAACAGGCGGTTCTGTTTTAAATCCAAAACAATGTCTGTAACCAATTTCAACCGTACCGTTACTAAACTGCGATAACTTACTTGTTGTTAAATCGTATGATACCATAGCGCTTGATACACTTGAAAACTTATAACCAGCAAGCAATGCAATCGCATCAACAGTACGGTAGGTAATACCGCCTAATATGTTGCCGTTGTATGTGGTCATTACGTTTAAATCTAAAGTTGTTTTAACTGCATTTTTTACAAAAACGTTTGGTTCAATGGTAAATGTACCCATATCATACACACCACCAAACATTAAGTAATAGTGTGTTGCTGCTTTATATTTAATAGAAGCATAATCAACCTGAGCTTGATTTAAATGTGTACCTGATAAACCTGCATATACATTGTTGAATCCGGCAATAGAGGGTATTTGGTAGTAAACACCAAAATTTAAATCAAGCGCATTTCCGTTTACTAGTGTGTTAGGTATTGCTTGGTCGTTTTGTGTTTGAGGCTTAAGCTTTCCGCCATCTAATGATTTTTGAATAAAACCAACACCAACACCACCTGATAATTTATGCTGATTTTGGAAGGTATGGTGGTATGCAACCGATAAAGTAGGAGTTAATGTACTTTCGTGACCTAACCTATCGCTAAAAATGTTTAAACCCAAACCTAATCTACCACCCATTAATGGTGCGTGAACATTACCACCAAAAGTAGAAGGGCTTTGTCCTTTTTCTTTAGAACCGAAACCTAACCACTGAGAACGGTACAATAATGAAGCACAAATCTTACCATCTTCACTTCCGGCAAAAGCAGAGTTATAATTAAGCTTATTGCGGAAGAATTGCGTGAACTGCGCATCTTGCTGAGCAAATACAGAGCCTGCACCGGTTGCTAATAATATGCCTAGTAGTAGTTTCTTCATGCGTTTATGTAGTGTTGAGTTATTTTTTGATTAACAAGTATACAACTTAATTTAAATAAATCAAATGGTTTTTTTTAACATAAAAAAGCCGCAGTTGTTGACTGCGGCTTATTCTATGAAAATATTCTTGATTAAACTTTCTTATTGTGGCTTTCAATATACTTATCTAAAGCCATTATCATACTTGGGCTTTCGGGGCTTGGAGCCATAATATTTACCGTTAATTTAGCATCGGTAATGGCCTTTACTGTTGTTGCTCCCCATGCGGCAATTAGTGTATTATTTTGTTTAAATTCAGGGAAGTTTTCGAACAAAGAACGAATGTCTGCAGGACTGAAAAAACAAATGATATCGTAATTTACGTTTGTTAAATCACTCAAATCTGACGAAACAATGCGGTAGAAGAATGCTTCTTTATACTTGAATTTATTCTTCTTCATGAACTTCTCGATGTCGGGTTTACGCCAATCACTGCAAGGAAATAAATAATTTTCGGTTGGGTGATTTTTAACCACATTCAACAGCTCAATTTCTGTTGATTTACCGGTGAATACTTTACGCTTTCTAACTTGAATATACTTGGCAAGATAGTTGGCTATACTATCGTTCACACAAAAATATTTTGTTTCAGGCGGCATCTCGATTTTGGCTTCGGTACACATCCTAAAAAAGTGATCAACAGAATTACGCGAGTTTAAGATAATGGCCGTATGCTCGGCAATGTTTACCTTTTGAGTTTTGAACTCTTTAAAAGGTATTGGCGAGACCGTTATAAAAGGCCTAAAATCCATCTTTAAGCTAAGGCGCTTGGCCAACTCAAAATATGGCGACTTCTCCGACTCCGGCTTTGGCTGCGAAATGATGATACTTTTTATTTTGGTATTTTTCAAGTGTGATAATTGTTTAAAAATTTAACAATGATAAACCATGGTGCTATTTCGAGCGCGCAAAGATAAAGAAATAAATAAAATGTAGGGAAACTGAAAAAACTATTGCTTAAAAGCACAATTCGCACTACCCTATATAGCACACTTACAAAAAATATAGCAATAATTGCTTGAGACAAAACCGTTGCCAACATTGGGTTGTTGGCATAAATACCAAATATGGTTACCGGAAAAATTATTAAAGCCACAAAATTATTTACCGATATGGTATTGCTTACAAACCCAATTGCCAGGTTTTTCATTTGAAGCAACAAACCAAGTATGTAGTGCAATAAAAACTTCGACAAGTAAACAATGGTTAAAACAACCAACACTGCCACATATTGTATGCTGTAATTATCAAAAAACAAAATGTGTTTTATTTCCATGTAATTGGTAATAAACATGGCGGCTATAAACAAATAAATGGCGAACAATTGTATAATAACAAATCCGAAAAAAGAACGCTGATCTTCCCAAATTTTACGACTTAACTTTAGGTTGAATACTGACAACATGAAGGTTCTAAAATTATTTGAGTTGGATATACGCACAAATGCCACATAGGCTATAATGAGTATGATTACTATAAATTTCCACTTGTTTTGTTCTTCGGGTCTTGGTTTAATTTCTTTTACAGTAGGTAAGTTTTTTCTTACCAATTTACGTTCTATATATTGGTTGTTGATATTGACATAACTCTTAAAAATTGCGGTGAGAATAGTATCGTTAGTTATGGTATCCATCAATCCATATGGAACCTTGTTAGCTGTTACAGCAACCCTAAAAACACTGTCGGTATAAAGGCTATCGCTTACGTATGATGTATCCGTAGAGAAATTAAAACTATCTTCATCCTGCTGCGCATAAACGCCAACAGCCAAAAGCATTGCAAGTGTTGTTATGATATATTTTATCAATTCTTTCATTTAAAAATAACTTACAAAACCAAAGTGAATTTTAGCCTTGTTAAATTCTATGCTGTTGTTAAATTGTTTACCCACGGCATAATACAAAGAAAATATTCCTGCACCGGTTTCAAAATTTAAACCTGCACCAAAACCATAAGGCGTATCCTCAACAATAGGTTGCCTTATTTTGTTTTGATACCATGCACCGTTCCAAAACAACATTACATGGCTGTTTTGTTGCAGCAAATATCTTAACTCTGTATTTACAATACCGTATGAGGATGCGAATATAGCTTGTTCATCAAATCCTTTTAGTGTACGAATTCCACCAAGTCTGAATAACTCACTAAAAAATAACACCGGGCTTTGCAAGTGGCCAAAGTTACCTTCAAACCTAATGGCAGCGCGATCAAACAAAGGTAAAAACACATCACCCCTAAAAGTAAGTTTGTATTGTGTGGAGGACAATGTTATGGTATCATACAAACTTTTATCGCTTCCATCGGGTTGTTTAAACTTTAAGGCATCTACGGTTGGGTTGCGAACAATTTGTTTTGTTCCGATAGCCGCTGATGCATCAAAACCAAAACCTTTTCGTGGATTTAAAAAATAATCGTAACGAACAACTTTTGCGCTTAAACCATACAAATTAACTTTTAAATCGTTTGATGCAGGCAATGCCCTTGTTACTTTTACAGCATTGGTATCAACATTAAGTAATGATGTATTTTGTGTGCTGAAAAAGAATTTCAAATAATCACTTCCCACAAAACGGTATTGCAAACCGATGTCATGTTTTACATCTAAAAAAGTACTATCAAACTTCAGTAAATTTAACTCGTAATCAACCCCAATATTACTGCGGGCTATATAAGGCCAAACAATGCGTGTTTTAAGCTCTTGCGAACCATTTAAAAAACTTCTGAACGCCAAATCAAAACCTTTTCCGGTGCCAAATAAATTTTGTAGTTTTAAGTTCGCCTCACCTGTAATTAGTAATTTGTTTTGGTTATTGTCGCTTGATGGGGCAAAACCAATCACACCATCAACACTACTGCTTCTTTTATTGGTAAGATAAACCACTGGCTTAGCTGTTGCGCCAACAAAATAAACCAATGAAGAACGTGTAAGTTGAATATATGGCAACTGACTTAACCTGGCATCCATGCGCTTTAACAATTGTTCGTTGTAAAGGCCATCTTTTTTTATGCCAAGATACTTGGCCACATACCAACTTTTAATATTGGCATCACCAATTATTTCAACCGTATCAAACTTTACTAAATCGCCTTTATCAAGGTTTAACTGAGCGCTAATGCCATCATTTTGCACCACGATGCTATCTAATTTTATTTGTGCAAACGGATATCCATTTTGCTCTAAATAAGCTAACATTTGATTTGCTTTTTGAGCGTAATTTTGGTAGTTGAAAACCTTGTTATAAAATAAATTTTGTCGCCATCCACTAGCCGTTAAAACATCCTCGGTTACATTACCTTCAAGTAGTTTAATCCATTTATAAGCGCTACCCATGTTAACCGAAACATCACAAAAAGAATCTTTAAAACTAATATTATTAACGGTAGCTGTAAGGTACGATTGTGATGCTAAAAACTGCATGGTTTGATTTATTTTTTGAATACACTGTGCAGAATCTAAAAGAGTTTTATCATCGGGTACTAATTTTTTAAAGATGCTTGTTGATGCACTATCTGGCAACCACTTTATTTGGTATATAAGCTGGCCATATGCTGTATTAATTTGCAGCACAACCAACAATACAATTATTTTAAAATACCTTTGTGGCACTTTTCAAATTAAACGATTTATATCTGTAATCACACAACACTTTGGCATCGCTGTATATTCATATTCCGTTTTGTAAACAAGCATGTAACTATTGCAATTTTCATTTTAGTACGCAACTACAGTATGCGGCAGAAATGATTAACAGCATTACGCTTGAAATGAAATTGCGTAAACACGAATTACCTGACGAGCCTTTGCAGAGTATATACGTTGGTGGAGGTACGCCTAGTATTTTAGGTGATGATTTATTACATCAACTGTTCAATGCAATTTATGCCACATTTAAAGTTGAGCCCAATGCTGAAATTACGATAGAATCCAATCCAGACGACATTACTCCTGAAAAATTATACGCCATAAAACAAACTCCTGTAAACAGATTTAGCATGGGTGTGCAAAGTTTTTTTGACGAGGATTTAATTTGGATGAACAGGGCGCACAAAGCCAATGAAGCAGAAAAAAGCATAAAACTGATTCAAGATTTTGGGTTTGATAAAATTAGCATTGATTTGATTTATGGCGGCCCTACCCTATCAAATGAAAATTGGACTAAAAACTTGGCTAAAATAAACGAATTGGGATTGAATCATGTATCGGCTTATTGCCTTACTATTGAGCCTCAAACCGCGCTTCACCACCACATCAACAAAGGAAAACTACCGGCACTTGATGAAGAAAAAGCTGCCGAACAATTTAACATGATGATTGAACAACTTGGTAGTTTTGGGTTTGAACAATATGAAATAAGCAACTTTGCCCGCAATAAAGAGTATGCCGTGCATAACACCAGTTATTGGCAAAACAAACCTTACTTGGGTGTTGGCCCATCGGCACATAGTTTTAACGGTAAACAAAGAAGTTGGAATGTTGCCAACAACCAGGTTTACATGAAACAATTGGCTCAAAAAAATTTACCAATTGAAATTGAAACACTGACCACAGCCAACAGCATTAACGAGTACATGATGACTGGATTGAGAACCATTTGGGGATGCAGCTGGCAAGAAATAAAAAGCAGATTTGGCGAACAGTACTACGCTGAGTTAAAATATAAGATTAAACCTTACATTAAACAACAGCTAATAGTTGATGATGGAACAATTTTTAAGTTAACCACCAATGCTCGTATTTTAGCAGATGGCATTGCTAGCGATTTATTTTTTGAAGAATGATTATTTTGATGCGTAATAGTTTTTGTTACATTCATCAATAAAACTCAAAATCTCTTCGCGACCACGTTTTTTAAGGGATGAAGTTTGAAACATCAATGGTAATTCCTCCCAATTATTAAGCAATTCAGTTTTAAATTTATTGATATTTTTGGCCGTATCCGATTGTTTGTTTTTATCCGTTTTAGTAAAAATGATAGCCAATGGAACGCCCCACTCTGCCACACTATTTATAAAATCTAAATCTTTTGCTTGAGGATCGATGCGGCTATCAACCAAAATAAACACCAATTGTAACTGCGCTCTATTTTTAATGTAATCCTCCATGGAATCTTCCCATTTAGAACGTAAAGTTTTGCTTCTGCGGGCATAACCATAACCTGGCAAATCAACCAAATACCATTTATCATCAATTAAATAATGATTTATGGTGATGGTTTTCCCCGGATTTGATGAGGTTCGGGCCATCTCGTTCCTATTCACAATCATATTAATGAGTGAAGATTTGCCTACATTACTCCTTCCGGTAAAAACATACTCAGGAAAATGCCCATCAGGACAACCGGCTAAATCTGCCGAACTTTTTACGAACTTTACTTGTTTAATTTCCATGTAATAATTTTACAAAGCTAACAACCTAAACGGAATACCTTATTTTTGCACTCAATTTTTTACGATTTTGATAGAAGTTAAGCCTTATAAAGACACACAAAGCAGTAAGCGTGAGCAAGTTGAACAAATGTTTGACAGTATTGCTCCAAAGTACGATTTTCTAAATCGTTTTTTATCAATGGGAATTGACCAAATATGGCGAAAAAAAGCCATCAACTCACTTAAAGAGGTTAACCCAAAGCAAATTTTAGATGTGGCTACAGGCACGGCAGACCTTGCTATTGCTGCATTAAAGCTGAATCCTGATCATGTTACGGGAATCGACATCAGTAACCAAATGTTACAAGTTGGAAGAGATAAAATTGGTAACAAACAATTATCTGGTAAGATTACTTTACTACAAGCAGATTCGGCCAATTTACCATTTGAAGACAATAAATTTGATGCCATTACCGTTGCATTTGGAGTGCGTAATTTCGAATTTTTACAACAAGGTATCAACCAAATGTACAGAGTTACCCGAAAGGGAGGAAAGTTGGCTGTTTTAGAATTTAGCAAACCAAAATCGTTTCCGTTTAAACAACTGTACAACTTTTACTTTAAATACATTTTACCGGGTTGGGGCGGTTTAATTAGTAAAAGTAAAACTGCCTACACATACTTACCAGAGTCGGTTGAACATTTTCCGGAAGGAGAACAATTTGCTACATATTTGAAAAACGCAGGATATACCAACATTAAAATAAGACCTTTAACATTCGGGATTTGTACGCTATACACCGCCATAAAATAAAATTAGTATTCATAACGCTATTGTGCAGTTTTGATTTGTTTGCTCAAGCCAATATGGAGCAATACGATAATAAACGCCTGCACTTTGGTTTTACCATTGGCACAAACACTGGCCGCGTGCGTATAGACAGGAGAACAGACAGAACTCCTTTTGATACCGTAAGAAACATTAACTCTGTAACATTTCCAGGAATTGGTTTAGGTGCGATTACCAACTTACACCTAGGCAACAATTGGGATTTACGTTTGTTGTTTCCTGTAATTTCTTTTGTTCAGCGTAACATCAATTACGAGTTTCAAAATAGTAAAAAAACTACCGAAATAGAATCGGCCTACTGTGATGCGGCCTTGTTGGTTAAGTTTAAATCAGACCGAAGAAAAAACGTGCGTGTTTATGTTATTGGAGGTTTTAGAGGCAGTTACGATTTAGCATCAACCGTAAAACAAGATAGAAGTATTGCAAAGCCAGTTGTTTCGTTAAAGCCGGTATCTTTTGGTTATGAGGCCGGATTTGGTTTAGACATGTACTTCGAGTATTTCAAATTCTCGCCCGAAATTAAATTTTGCAACACCATTGGCAACAGCCTTCACCACGATGGCTACATATACACCGAATCAATAGATCGTTTGGTGCCTCAATTAATTCAATTTTCTTTGCACTTTGAAGGTTAAGCATCATTACCTTCGCACGTTAAATCATGAATTTTAATTTACTTAAAACAGATACCCATACGCATGCCCGTGCAGGCGTTTTACAAACTGGTCGCGGACCAATAGAAACGCCAATATTTATGCCCGTTGGCACACAAGCTACGGTTAAAAATGTAAATCAGCAACAACTAAAAACAGACGTAAATGCCCAAATTATTTTGGCCAACACTTACCATGTTTATTTACGTCCGGGACTTGAAGTTATAAATAAAGCAGGCGGCATTCATCAATTTATGAATTGGGATAGACCCATGCTTACCGATAGTGGAGGTTTTCAGGTTTTTTCTTTGAATGATATCAGAAAAATAAGTGAGCAAGGAGTAGAGTTTAAATCGCATTTAGATGGTAGTAAACATCAGTTTACACCCGAAAATGTAATGGATATACAAAGAACCATTGGTGCAGATATTGTGATGGCTTTTGATGAATGTACGCCATATCCGTGTGAGTATGATTATGCAAAACGCTCTATGCACATGACTCATCGATGGTTAAAAAGATGTATTGAGCAATTTGATAAAACCGAACCTTTGTATGGAGTTGAGCAAAACTTGTTTCCAATTGTACAAGGAAGCGTTTATAAAGACTTACGCAAACAATCGGCTGAGTTTATTGCCGAGCAAAACCGTGCAGGTAATGCAATTGGCGGATTAAGTGTTGGCGAACCAGCTGAAGACATGTACGAAATGACGGAATTGGTTTGCGGTATTTTACCAAAAGATAAACCACGTTATTTGATGGGTGTTGGCACACCACAGAATATTTTAGAGTGTATTGCATTGGGTATTGATATGTTTGATTGTGTGATGCCAACGCGCAATGCTCGTCACGGATTTATTTTTACCAGTCAAGGTGTGATCAACATCAAAAACCAAAAATGGCAATTTGATTACAGCCCCTTAGACGAATCGTTTACTCCCGAGTATAGCAAAGCTTATTTAAGACATTTGATTCATACAGGAGAAAACTTAGGTGCACAAATTGCCAGCAAACAAAACCTCATGTTTTATATGTGGTTAGTTAAAGAAGCTCGTAAACACATAATTGAAGGTGATTTTGCCACATGGAAAACTCAAATCTTAAAACAAATAACGGTGAGGTTGTAAAATCAACCCAAGAACAAATACATAAAAAATAAATTTGCGCACTATTATTGCAGGGTTGCCAAACCAAGCAACAAACAGATGAAAACTCTCGATAGATACATTATAAAAAAGTTCTTATTAACCTTTGTATTTACATTGGGGTTGTTTTCTTTAATTGCCATTTTTATTGATATCAGCGAAAAAATTGATGACTTTTTAAAACGCAAACCACCATTTTTTACGGTTGTTTTTGATTATTACATTTACTTCTTGCCTTATTTCTTTGGCATGTTCAGTCCAATATTTGTGTTTTTAAGTGCCATGTTTTTTAACAGTAAATTGGCGCAAAACAGCGAGATTATTGCGATACTGAATAGCGGAATTAGCTACCGAAGATTTTTACGTCCATACTTAATAGCAGCCACCATTTTAGCGGCAGTATTTTTATATTTAAACACATGGGTAATTCCTTATTGCGATAAAAAGCGTTACGCGTTTGAAGAAGCTTGGATCAAAGAAAAGAAAACAACCCAAAGCAACAACATCAGTTGTGTAATAGAACCAGGAACGATTTTGCACATGGAATCGTTTAACTACTTAGACAGCACCGGATATAACGTATCGCTTGAAAGGTTTGATAATTTTAAAGTCAGTCAAAGGGTATTTGCTAACCGTTTATTGTGGAACCGAGAGAAGCAAAATTGGCAATTAGAATATTACCAAAGAAGGTTGTTTAAAGATGGTGTTGAGTTGATTGAAAAAGGAAATATTTTAGATACTACATTAAGAATTAGTCCGGATGAGTTTATTGTAAAATCCCAATTTGTTTCATCAATGACCAACCCTGAGTTAAATGAATACATCCGCAGGGAAAAAGAAAAAGGTTCGGCCAGTATCAGCAAATATTATGTAGAGTTATACAAACGTATTGCTACGCCATTTTCATTCTTTATTCTTACCTTATTGGCAGTAGCCATTTCATCGCGCAAAAGCAGAGGTGGTACAGGTTTACACTTGGGTATAGGTATATTTTTAACATTTACATTTTTATTGGTTATACAAATATTTAATACGCTTGGTGTAACCAATGTTTTACCTCCCGAAATTGCGGTATGGATACCAAACATAATGTTTTTAGTGGTAGCCTTATTGATGACCAAAGCCGCACCAAAATAATATATGCAGGTTAATAAATTTGTTCAGTTACATATCATCATTTTACTCTGGGGTTTTACGCCTGTATTAGGTAAATTTATTTCGTTTGGGGCTTTAGATTTAGTGTGGTATCGTTTGGCTATTTCTTTAGTAGGGTTGATGTTATTTATGTGGTATGCTAAACAATCGCTTGTCATTACATTTAAATCTTTTTTACACATAGGGCTTATTGGCACCATAGTAGGATTGCATTGGTACTTTTTTTATAACGCAATTAAAGTTAGTAATGTAAGTGTTACAATGGCCGGCTTCAGCACGTTAACCTTGTTTGCAAGTTTAATGCAGCCATTACTGCTCAAGAAAAAATTCTTTTGGGGCGATTTTATTTACGGTATCATATTGGTGGTTGGTCTTGGTATAATTTTCAAGTTTGAAACCGATCAGTTGGCCGGTATAATTTATGGTATTTTAGCTGCACTAACCGCTGCATTTTTTGGTGTGTACAATGGAAAATTGATTGCCACACATGGTGCGTATAAAATTACATTCTACGAATTTTTAGGTGCATTAATTTTTATTACGCTAGCCAAATTTGCTGTAGATGGAGATGGATTTACATTACCACAAATTGGATGGAGTGATGGAATTGGTCTAATAATTTTAAGTGTACTTTGCACCATAGTAGCCTTTACCTGGAGCATAGAAATCTTGAAACATTTTAGTCCGCTAACAGTAATCATAACAAACAACTTAGAGCCTGTTTACGGCATTGCATTTTCGTTGTTATTATTTGGCGATACCGAATACATGAGCAGCGGATTTTACATTGGTGCTGCTATTATTTTAATTAGCGTGTTTACCTATCCACTTATTAAACAAAAGTTTGTAAACGAGGTTTAAACCCTTCCCTGCAACCACTCTTTAAACTCAGGAGTTCGCTCAGAACTTACCACAGCATCCATATTTAGTGGTGGATTAAGCAATAACTTTATTCTTGACTTGGTGTACGTGTACATTTTATCGATAGCACTAATGCTTGTAATTATTTGTCTGTTTACACGAAAAAATTTCTCCTTATTCAACATGCGTTCAAGCTCATCAAGATTATAATCTACAGCTAAGCGTTGTTGCTGTTTGGTGCACATAAACACCACTCGTTCTTCAGTATAAAAATAAGCTACATCATCCACATCAATAGCCTTAATAACCTGCCCTACTTTAACCAATATGCGTTTTTGTGATGTAGGATTAAGTTGCATAGTTAGTGAACTGATTAACTCTGCAACATTAGGCTGTTTGCCTGATTGATGCTGTTTGTTAAACTTATTTAAGGCCGCTTCTAATTCTGCTTTTTTTATTGGTTTGAGTAAATAATCTATACTATTAAACTTAAACGCCTTTATCGCATACTCATCAAATGCAGTGATAAAAATAACGGGCGCAGTAACCTCCATTTTATTAAAGATTTCGAAACTATGTCCATCGGCTAGTTGAATATCCATAAAAATTAATTGCGCCTCAGGATGATCAGACATAGCAGTTACAGCACTTTTAATGCTATCTGCGGTGGCCAAAACATCATAATCATTACTAATACTTTTTAGCAAGTTAGTTAGCCTTTGCACTGCTAATTCTTCGTCTTCAACAATTATAACTTTAATCATTGCTGTTTTATTAATGGGATACAAACTTCAAATAACAACGCTGTGTGTTTTACTACAATGTCTTTATGGGTAAGTATTTTATACCTGCTGCTTATATTTTGCAATCCGGTTTGGGTTGATGCCACTGCCGTTGTTTTTAGGTTGATTTTATTACCAACAACCAGATAATCGCCATCAATTTTTAAATAAACACCAAGCGGGCTTTCGGCTGAAATAACATTGTGTTTGATGGCGTTTTCTAACAACATTTGCAAGGTTAGTGGCGCAATAAACAACACTTCGCTGTACAACTCTTCATCTATAGTTAAGCTCAATTTTTCACCATAACGTTTCTTTTGCAGAAATATATAATTATCCAATAGCTGCAGTTCCTCGTTTAAAGTAATTACCTCCTTATCTCTGTAATTAAGTATGTTTCTGTAAAAATCAGAAAGGTGCTCAACATACGGTACGGCTTGATTTGAATTTGTTTCAATCAAACCAATTAGTGTGTTAAAACTATTAAATAAAAAATGAGGATTGATTTGACTTTTAAGTGTTTCAAACTGAAATGAAATTTTTTCTTTGGCCAACATTTGTCGCTCCTGTATTTTTATTTCGCGTTGTTTAAACCAATAAAATACAGCCAAAACAAAACCTGATATTGCAGCTAAAGCAAACCACCATTGCATCCAAAATGGTTTTAAAATTACAAATGCATACGATACCTCTTGCGAATTAACAGGATTAGCATCTGCAGAAACCCTTAGTCTGAATGTATATTTACCCGGAGGCAATTTAGGGTAAGTAACGCGCTTATTTTTTGTTCTGACCCACTCCTTGTCGTAACCATCCAACTTTATTTGATAAACCACTTCTTCTGGATTGTGATACCACAAACCGGCATATTCAAACGTAAAAAAGTTTTTATCGTGGGCAAACTTTTGTTCACCCTCTGTTATTGTTTGGTTTAAAACATACTTGTTTGTAATGATAGCTTGAGCACCTTTGTCCAACAAATTAAAAGTTGCATTGTACCTTATTAATTGCCTGTTTGATGCTATCCATATATTGCCCTTACCATCATTAAAACCTGCATTTAAATTGGGTTCTATTTCACTCAACCCCAATTCGTCAGTATGGTGTAAAAGTAATACTGTTGAGAGGTTCAACAAATCTATACCCGAACGTTTAACCAACAATAATTTGTTTTGATTATCGAAAAAAATTGCAGCTACATCATCAAACTTAACACCATTTAGTTTTGGATACTGTTGGAGTTTTGTGCCATCCCAAAAATACAATCCGGCCTGACCGGCATTTAGCCAAACTTTACCTTTGGTATCCTCGGCCAAACCATATACAGATTTTAATTTAGAGGCACCAGTAACATTTATATTTGTAAACGTGCCATCGTTGTTGTATTTAACCAATCCGTTACCATCTGTGGCAAACCAAACATTGTTTTTACTATCAACCAATACTTGATAAATATATGATGCACCCAAAGAGCTTTTATGACCATACGATTCAAACTTGTATTGGTTGGCATAAAATACAGCCTTAGATACACCGCCCAAAGTGGCAAACCAAACCTCATTGTTTTTACATGCAATACTAAGCACATTATTATTTACTAAACCATTTTTCTCGGTATAGTTTATTACTTTACGGGTTTGTATATTGTATACGTAAGTCCCCCGGTTAAACGTTCCGAACCAAATATTTCCGAAAGCATCTTTGGCTATTGAAATAGCTGGAATTTTAACGAAAGTAGCATCATTAACTTTACCATCAGCACTTATAAAACCAACACTTACGCCATCGGCATACCATAAATTATTTTGGTCATCATGCAATACTGCATACAAATTTCTGTTCGATTTGCTGTTTACCGTATAAAACGAAAACATGGGATTAAACTGCGCTAGTTTTCCTAAAACATTAACCGTCCAAATATTACCTTCGGTATCAGCAAATACATCAGCCAAACCAATATTTGTAGGCAAAGAATTACCTTTAACAACAGTAGTTTTATTGTTTTTTAAATCTAATGCTACCAATCCACTATCAATAGTAACTGCCCAATATGCATTGCTTAAACCAACAAAATCAGACACTTTACCGAAGGACCATTGAGTTGAGTTAAACGCTTTACTTAGTTTAAGGTTACCGATATCAAACTGCACCACACCTTTAGACTCTGTTCCTACTAAAAACTTATTTTTACCTTGATAATGAATAGCGGTTACGATGTTATCAGGCAGGCCATTTTGTTCGTCAATTATTTTAACGTACTTCTTTTTATTGGCAAACATGGCAAGGTTAATTCCTGCATCTGTACCACCAATTAACCATCCCGATGAGTGTGCTTCTAAATCATAAAAGTAGTTATCTGAAATACCATCATCTGTATTAAAATTAAATAGCCTTTCGGAGGTGTAACAATACAAACCTTCACCATAAGTTGCAAACCACAACTGGTTAAACCTATCTTTTACAATTGCCGTAATTGGTACTTTGGGCAAACCTTCTTCGGGTTCAAAAGGTGAAATGATTTGATTTTTTTTAACGAAGATTTTTCCAGATGAGGTACCAATCCACAAGGAATTTTTTTCATCTTCGAAAAAAGATGTGACATGAAATATGGAATCGGAATTAGCACTAAAATAACGCTCTAATGCCACTCCATCGTATCGAAACAAACCCTCTTTTGCACCCAACCATATAAATCCTGATCTATCCTGAAACACTTTGGTTACGTGCAACTCGGCATCATCATAAATAAGCTTTTGATACCTGATGTTATAATGTTGCGCATTGGCACCCATTAACACAAATACGGATAAGATGAATAGGTATAACCTCATTTTTTTACTAATTCGGCATTTAATTCCAACTCAATTTCCTCGGCTACTTTCTGATAAACAATTTTGGGAATAACCATGTTGTGGTCTTTTAACAACACCTTGAAGTTAGCGTGAACAATGATTTTATTTTCCTTTACATCCAATTTTACTTTTATGATGCGCTCTTGCTCTACACCATGAACCGTGAGTTTGCCTTTGGCCCTTACTTCATGCACACCAACTTCCGCGTAATTTATTTTTTCAATAATCTTACCTAAAAAAACAGACTTTGGGAACTTGGTTGTTTCCATGTAATTATCGTTAAAATGTTCACGCTGCAAATCGCTGTTAAAACCTTCAAAAGTGCCACTTTCAACAGTAAAGGCAAATGTGTTTTCTTTGGTATTTATTGCCCCCACCAACTTATCAGAGTGTGCTTTAATTACCTCCAGTGGTGCATATGATAACAAAGCAACACGCCCTTTCACTACTTTATAAATACCTTCCTCAGCCGAATGCACTGCAGTGCTCAACAAGACTAAAATTGTTAGTAAGGTTTTTGTTATTTTCACAATGGTAAAATAAAGCAATTAAGCCACATTTAACAAATGGCGTATTTGATAAATGTGGCTCTGTAGAAAACGGGGTTATTATTGTTTTACTAGCTTTTGGCTAAATGTAGCGCCTGATTTGGTGGTAACAGACATGATGTAAACTCCACCGGTTAACCCACTCATATCAATACTCAACAGATCTGAACCATCAGCAGATTGCGTGAGCATTCGATTTCCTAAAACATTGAACACTTCAATTTGATCAACTTTAACTTCAGAATCGTTTAATGTAATTTTTACAATATCTTTTGCCGGATTTGGTGCAACGGTAAACGAAATAACATCTTTTAACTCACTTATACCTGATGGCAATACTTTGGTTTCATCAGCGCCAATATCTGGTAATAATTGATTTCTCGTGTCATTATCAAAATCGGAAGCCACTACAAACAATGACGAAACATCTTTACCTGCATTAATAGCCTGGTTATTGCCACTCACCAACAAATGTAAATCATATGGGGCAATGGTATCATTAACGAATACAAATGGTGTTGAAATGGAATTGCTCTCTACTCCACCGGTAAACTGTTTAAAATCACTTAAGCTGCTAAATGAGTTGCTTACATTGTAAAATATAAGATTACTGCTTGATGGTGTACCTGCATAAAAATTGTTGTTGTTAGATATACTTTGGAAATAACCAGTCGCGAAATTAGTACCAAAAACGCTTAAGGCAACTGTT
This sequence comes from uncultured Chitinophaga sp., assembly GCA_964603255.1. Classification (GTDB taxonomy): domain Bacteria; phylum Bacteroidota; class Bacteroidia; order UKL13-3; family UKL13-3; genus UBA6183. The sequence goes on along the minus strand of CAZRVA010000008.1, from coordinate 3,647 downwards.
CTACCAGCGCTTCCATGTGCCGACTTATTTACTAAAATATTATTGCACATTACAAGATTACTTGGCACTGTGGTATGTATTGCCGCTGAACCAAAATTTAGTTGATTGGCCTGTGCATTCAGGTAAACTGTATTATGAAGAAATGCACGCGTACCAGAACCTTTAGTTGTAAATCCGGTGCTTAAGCCTTTAACTGCCAATGATTCGTTTGAGTTTGGCGCATGTAAATCGGAAACAAAGTTGTTGTATACAAACTGTGCAGAGCTATTGTTTAGGTGAATACCAATAGTATTAGCAATAGATGACGAATTGATGAAGCTGAATAACTCGTTATTATAAATTCTTGAACGCTCAGTAGCGCAATGTACACCGTATAACAACCAACCTGATGAATTTAAATGATGAATTTTATTTCCAAACACTTCATCCTTATCAATTGCCGAACTCATTACTTCAATAGCTGTTAAATCAGTTTGATCGCTTCCTGTATTTTCTAAATAACTAAGTTCGTTTTGCGCCACTATTCCGTTACGGTTATTAGCTACATATATTCCTTTTAAGTAACCACGTCCGCCCAATACATTTGTTATGCTATTATTAGTAATTTTAAACTTTACGGTTGATTTACCCGATGAATTAATAACATGCGTGTAACCCATTCCCGTTGCTGTTAGCTTAATATTTGAAATGCTGTTATTGGTAATAATGGATGAATCGCCAAGATTACCATAATTATAAATTACACTTAAGCTTCCATTTTTAGTTGCCACTTCAAACGAGTCTATTGTATTAAAACTTGCTTCATAACTTTTAGCCTCCGATGATAAACCATTGTAAATAGCCCTACCTGCACCCGAGCTATCAAGCATTATTTTATTACTGTATATTTCGTTATTGTTTACTAGTATTTTATCTATAGGCAAGCCTGCATTTGTTTTTAGTAATTCGGCAAAACCCTCTCTTTTACTTAACACATTATTGGTGATTAAATTACTGCTGATTAACGTTACATCTGGTGCTTTTTCAAAACTTGTCACACCCGAAAATATCAATGCCAAATGCTGATTGCTACCGCGTAGGTTACAATTTTGTATAGTATTGTTAGTAATTTCAACTGTATTGCCGTTGGCTGTATAGTTTGATGCTGTTCCTCCAACGTTATAAATACCGTAAGCCAGTGAATCAGTTATGGCATGAATACTGATTAAATTATTGCTAATTTTAATGTTTGAAGCTTCGCACTTATCAACCCAAATGGCCCCAATTTTTCCATTATGTGCAGCAATAAGTTTGTTGCTTATGGTTATTGAATCTATCTCTAAATTTTGTTGATGTTTTGCGTATACACCACCACTAAATCTGTTGGTTCCGCCAAAATTAATTACCGAACCACCACGAACCGTAATGTGATGATCGTTGTAATCTTTTACAGAAGTACCCTCTAGATAGTAGCCAAACTCCACACCATTAATGTTATTATTTTGAAACAATAAATTTCCCGAAACACCAGCTATTGTAGTTGCTTGGGTTGATGCAAAATTTTCATTTAAGTTTACAACAGCAATAGCCTTTGTACTGTATCCACTCTTCAATTTTACATCACAATTTTTAATGGTAATGTATTGCGATGCATCAGGAGTTTGCCCAACACGTAAAAATACAAATCCATACTCCATATTTGCTGTAGGATTATTGCTGGCCAAAAAATTATCTTCTAATGTTATCCCTTCAAACTTTATGTAATCAGCGCCAAAAATGGCAAAAATGGCATCATTATTCCCAAGTCCTGCAGCCGCTTTAATGGTAGGTTTGTTGTTATTATTGCCAATAAAACTAACCCATCCAGAGGCCGAACCACCCTTGCGTACCGCCAAATTCGACTCATTGAAAACAACACCATCGGCAAGTAAATAAGTTACCCCAGATGTAGCGGCACCCAAAGTATTTAAACCAAATTGAGGATGGTTTAGCGCATCATGTATTGACTGAAAGTTGTAAGAGGTGCCAGTATAACTGGCAGGCAACGTAGGATTAATGGTATGCGTACCACCAATTTGAGCTTGTGCAAACATGCTGATATTTAAAAAAGCAGCCAACACCAATGATTTTCTGTTAATTTTGTTCCACATATAGATTTAGTTTTGTGGAGCAAAGAAAAAACACACAACACTCATATTATTTTAAATGATACTGAAAACGGAAATATGATGTCTGAAAATGGATTTTATTACACCGAACATTAAAACGACCCTATCAACAAAATGAGACTGTATTTCATTCATCTATTTGTGTTTATAGGTTTGGTAGCCAATGCACAGCAACAAAACTTAAAACAAGGCGATTTATTGTTTCAGAATTTGGATTGCGGGCCTTTATGTGATGCCATTGAACAAGTGACACATGGAAAAGACAGTTTAAAATTTTCTCATATTGGTTTGGTTTATATCAAACATGATAGTGTATACATCATTGAAGCTATTGGCAAGGCTGTGGTTTTAACGCCCTATCAAGAGTTTAAATCAAGAACAAAAAATCCGTTGTATTTGGGTAGAGTTAAACAAGCGTATGCTCATCTAATTGATAGCGCCATCTCGTTTGCAATTAATCAACTCGGCATACCTTATGATGAACCTTTTTTATACAACAATCAAAAGTATTATTGCAGCGAGTTGATTTATGATGCATTTAAATCATCAAATCAAAACAAACCGTTTTTTGAGTTAGAGCCTATGACTTTCAAAACACCGAATAGCAATACCTATTTTAAAGCTTGGGTTGATTATTATAAGAAATTAAACATAGAAATACCTGAAGGAAAACCGGGCATTAATCCGGCCGGAATATCACGCAGTAATAAAATTAATTGGTTAGGAATTATAAATTAAACAACATGGTAAAGCACATTGTATTTTGGAAATTAAAAGAAGATGCAAACGGCATGAGTAAAGCAGAAAATGCTGCAGCTATCAAACAAAAACTAGAAGATTTAAATGGCAAAATTGAAGGCTGTATTAAGTTAGAAGTAGGCTTTGATTTTTTACACTCTGCAGAAAGTGTTGATGTGGTTTTATACAGCGAATTTGAAAGCAAAGAAGCGTTAGATTTTTATGCAAATCATCCGCTGCACAAGGCTGTAATGCCATTCATTGCTGAGGCACGCAGCGAGCGCAGGGTTGTTGATTATGAGTTTTAATTAAGAACCAATCCCTCAATCTGTTTGATGGATTGGTTTTATTATGTATTAGCTAAAATATCACTCAATAGTTTTTTAGCGTGACCAATTCCGGCAATGTGTTGCACACCCAATATTAAACTTTTAGGTGTTTGTTTAAGCTTGCAACGTTGCGCATTGTGTTGTACAAAAGTTAACATTTTAGTAAACAATTCACTTTGGTAATACGCTTGTTTTTTCTCGTCAGGGAAATACGCTGCAAAGCCACTGTTTTTCATTACAATTTTTTCAAATCCTAATTGTTTGGCTAATTCACGCAGTTTAATCATCTCTATTAAATCCCAAACTTGCGGTGGTAATTCGCCAAACCGATCTTTTAACTGCAGAGCAAATTGATCCAATTGCGCATCGGTGGTTAACGATGAAAGTTCGTTGTATAAACTTAATCGCTCGGCAATGTTGCGCACGTAATCAT
>CAZRVA010000007.1:0-43966 GCA_964603255.1 uncultured Chitinophaga sp. | reverse complement strand
TTACTTTTTTATCAAGAAAAAAGTGAAGGCGGTTTGGGTGCCAACCCAAAAGGAGGGTAATTTTCATTCTAACAGTGTTTTAAAATGGAATACACACATTTTTATACAAACCTCATCGCATTAAAGTTACATTACCCGAGTAACGTTGTTCTTGGCCGTTATCATTGATGTAGTATAAAATAATTACATACACGCCTTGTGGGGCATCTTTGCCATCCCATGTGCCTGTTTGGTTTTGCGCTATTAATTGGCCCCAGCGGTTATACACTTCAAACTGTTTAATGTGATTTGGGTTAATGCTGATTTTAAATATTTCGTTCACACCATCGTTGTTGGGACTAAATGCATTGGGTACATACAACTGTAAATTGCATTGTTCGTTTACTGCTACCGGCTGACTAGATTTACAACCATTGGTATCGGTTACTGTTAAGTTGTATAACATGGCCATGGTACTGTAAATGGTGCGTGTGGTTTCGCCTGTGGGTTGCCACAAGTACGTGTTGTGTAAGCCCGCATCCAGTTCTATTTTTTTTATGTCATCAAAACAAACTACAGTATCTTTTAATCCGGTTATTGTTGGTAAAGCAAATTCTTTTACATGAAACGTATCTGTAGTTAAACAACCTAAAGTATTACCTGTTACATAATACGTAGCTGCTTGTTTTACAACTTGTGTTTGTTGTGTGCTGCTGTTGTTCCAAATGTATTGCTGTGCAGGGCGTGCCGTTAACAACACACTATCGCCCACACAATAACCAAGGTAATACGTTTGTACAGGTAAACTATCGGTAATGGTTAGTTTAATGGTATCGGTTGCGGTAAAGCCTGCGTAAAAATGAGTTACCCAATACACACCACTTTGTGTAAATACCTTGCTGCTATCGCTGCTGCCATCATACCAAATGCAACTGTCCCAATCGGGGCGTTTGTGGTACAAAAAACTACGACCGCGGCAAATGGTGGTATCGGTTAAATGGTTAGTGGTATCAAAATAAGTAACGGATACATCGTCTATGAAGTAGTAGGTAAAAAACATAGTAACCTTAGTGGGGTCTTTAAATACCAAAGTATCTTGATTGCGGTTACCAAAATCACCTAAGGTAAGCCATTCTTCACCACCTTGGGCCTTGTATAGTCCTTCAATTTTATCCCAACCAACCGTATCTATTAAATAACGATTTGCGGGATTAATTACTTGAGGAACTATAGGTGCTAGCGAAATTGCGCTTGCATCATAGCTTAATTTAGTATTAGAAAAATGTGCCCCAATTGCTGATGTAGCATAAACATTATAACCATAATATAGACTTACAGCATTGGCTAAGTTAACATAAAACTTAACCTTAAAGTATTGGCCCTTAAGTAGAGGCTTCACTAACCGAACTCCAACATTTTCTTTTCCGCCTCTCAAATTGATGGGAACCTCACTATTTGAGCCACTTGTTACTAGTCCTATCATAGCTGTACCTGTCCTTGGTGCTTGGTAAAGCCCAGTTTTAAAAATCGATGGACTTTTACATAATTTAATGTAATCAGGTGACCTATTTGCATTGAACCAATGATAAGGAATTCTATACTGACCTTGTCTACCAATATCAATGGTGTCTAGTATCGGGTGCATAAAGTTTTCATAACACGTATCCGCCTCCTCAAAACTAGGATTAGGCACCAAGTTTATTTGTGCTTGCAGTTGTGCAGTACCAATTAATAAGATGATATGTAAGAGTAGGAACCTCATGGTTTGTAAACATAAAAAGGTGAAGTGCTTTAAGCACTTCACCTTTTGGTAAATTTGTTTAAGATTAGTGCTTAACGAATTTAAGCATTTCGGTGTAATTATTAGCAATTAGTTTAAAGCCGCATCCAAATACACAAAAATGTCTTCAGGCAATTCATCACCTTCTTTTTTAGCCCTTTTGTGGCCAAGTCGCACCACAATAGTTTTAATATCAGGTATGGCAAAAATGTATTGGCCACGTATGCCACGTGCATAAAATACATCACGGCCTTTGTGCTTCATCAGCCACCATTGGTAACCATATTGTTGGCTTTTGTTTCCTTTTCTATCCAATAAATCGGCTGGTGTTAAAGCTTCTTTTACAAAAGTTGAATCTATAATTTGTTGTCCGTTCCAATTGCCTTGGTTCATCATTAACTTAGCGATACGCGCAAAATCTTTTGCATTGCTATACCAACAACAACTTACTTTTTCCATACCATGTTCATCTAAACTCCAATATGCAGGTTGCTCTGCTCCCATGGGTTTCCACAGTTTTTCTGAAGCATATTGTGCAACAGTTTTACCCGTAACTTTTTTAAGAATTATACCTAACAATTGGGTATCGCCACCTTTGTAAAACCATGTTTTACCAGGCTCGGTTTCGGGTTTAGATTGTTTGATGGTAAGTCCATTTACATCAGGACCGTAATAAGCCTCAGCAGGCCACGAAAACATACTTGAATAATCTTCTTTAAAGTCCAAACCACTGCTCATGGTTAATAAATGTTTGATGGTAATTTTTTGTAAATCGTCCACCTTAAATTCATCAATATATTTGGCAACAGGTTCATCCACACTTTTAATTAAACCATCTTTTAAAGCACAACCCACCAGCATAGCGGTGATAGATTTGGCCATACTAAACGAGTTTACCAAAGACGAATCGTTGTAACCTTCCCAATGTTTTTCGTATTGTACCGTATCATTTTTAATCACCAAAAACGAAACGGTTTCATACAACTCCATCAATTGTAAAACACTATCGCTTAAGTTTATTGGCTTATCGGAAACGGCCCATGGTTGCGGACTTTCAGTTGACACTTCATTACGGTTAAATAATGTTAGCTCGTCAATACCAGGACCCATTTTGCCGCTAAAAATAGTAAGCGGAAATAGGGTATTAAGATAGGTGTTACCTGATGCAAAAATGTAGGTTTCTGCAATTGCAAAAACAGCAACAAGTACAATGACAAACCACTTTAAAAATTTCATGTGTTATGGGTAAAATTCGTATTCGAATATACGATGTCCAAGTTTATTATTTTTATGGTCGTACTTGGTGCTTTTTATAGGAAGTTTTTGATTGTTGTATTCATAAACACGTTTTAGGTAAACCTTGTTTTTATCTAAAATGGTGTAGGTTTCAAGCAAGTTCTTATGAATAAAACTTTGGGTATAAGTACTTCTACCCTTGCTATTTTTTGCATCAAAATAAGTTAGGTTTCCGTGTTCATCTATCATTTTATACAAAGAAAAAGTTGATGTAGTATTTACCCTTGTTTGTTTCTGTTCTATGCGACCTCCATCATCTTTCATCATCACCGTATCGCATACAATTTCTAAGTATGCATTATAAGGCGTTTTAGCATAAAAGGAATCACAATCGCATAGGTAGCGTTTTTTCAGTTTGTTTTTTTGCTTCACATCAAACACTTTTATTTCGCGCAATACGCCATCCGATGTGTATACGTAATCTAAATTTTCACCCAATGATATGTTTCTGGGCAAATTAATCTCTGCAGTATTTTCGCGTATTAATACACCTTTGTCATTGTAAGAAAATACTTTACTAAAGCTCACCGAATCGCCAAATTCGGTTTTTAAATGAGCGTTGATAACAGCCAATTGCGTATCGTTGTTATAATTCAAGGTTACAAAACTCAATACCTTTTTACCTAAGCCTATTTCTCGTGATGTTTGAAAACCTGCTTTGTTGTATGTCATTACAAACGTATAAGGTGATGGATGTGAAATATAGTCAGTGTAGTTAATCAGGTTACCGCTTTCATCAAACTCACTTTTATTAATTACATCATAACCTTTGTTCTGGTAGTTGTATTGTTTTTCAATGGCAAACCTAATACGGTTATCAGTGATTTGTGTTTTATTAAATGTGTAGGGATTATCTTTTAAAACAGGAGGCTCGTTGATGTAGTTAAAACCACCAGTGTGATAACTTACGTTAACAATAACTTGATAAAGCAACACCAAAAATATTTCCATTCTTCGCTAATCTATTTCGCAAAAGTATAACTATAACTTACCTTATTGGTTATTTTTCCTTCTTTTTTGTTGTAATATTCGCTCAATAAAAGTTTATCGTTATAGCTGTAAATGCTTTGCCATTTTTTATTGTTTTTACTGTAAGTATACTCCACACAATTACCATTTGTATCGTAAATATATCTAGCGTCAGACACTAATTTATTTTTCGTATCATAAACCTTAATCTGCATCAAATTGCTATCGTTACTGTAGGTTGCTACACTTCTTCTTAACTTACCTTTTGGATTGGTGTAATCATTATACACCACAAAACCTCCACTTGGCAGAGCATCTCTTCTTATACAAACTTTTGATTGACTTATATCCTTTTTTACTTCGCCCTGATAATTGCATTCATAATTAACCACACTTACCAATTTGTTCTTTTTATTGTATGTAGACTGTTTGGCCAACTTACCACTTATACTATCATAATCGTACAAAACTTTAATTCTTAACTCTCCATTTCTTTTGTAAACGTATGATGTGCGATTACCCTTATCGTTGTATGCATACAAATACTCAAATGTTCTTTTTCCATATTTGGATAAACTGCTCACCATTTTCCCGTTACTAAAATGGTAATATGCTAATCTTGTAGTATCGCCCTTCTTATTTAAATCTACTTGTTGTGTTAAAAGGGTATCGTTTAAATAAGTGAAATATGATTGTCTTTTCAGAAGGTTTTTGTGGTTATAGCTTCGTGTATGAGTAGTGTTGCCTACTTTGTTTAACTCGTAAGTATATTTATAAGTAACCTCACCCTTACTGTTTAAAAAACTCATTTCATAAGCACTTACGTTTGCCTTTTTTATTTGTTTACCGAACTTTACGGGTCTGCCCTCTTTGGTGGCAGTAAGTACATAATAATCTGTTACCCTATACTGAGCATGAGCAAAACCAAACATGCTCGTTAAAATTGTTAGAAGAATTAGTTTATGTTTCATAATTCAGGGTTTATTGTGTTTTGAAAACGAATCTAATATTAAAAAATTAATGTGGTAGATTAATCAATTCAATTATTGCTTACACATCAAACATAAAAAAACCGAACTGCAAATGCAATTCGGTTTTTATAATACCTCTCGGCTTTATATTCTTTGTTGAATTAGTACATACCATCCATACCGCCTGGCATTCCACCCGGCATAGCTGGAGCTTTGTCTTCTTTCTCTTCAACCAAAGCGCACTCGGTAGTTAAGATCATTGAAGCAGCACTTGCCGCATTTTGTAATGCAACACGACTTACTTTAGTAGGATCAATAACACCTGCAGCAATTAAGTTTTCGTATTTCTCGGTGCGAGCATTGTAACCAAAATCAGCTTTTCCTTCGCGTACTTTGTTTACTACTACGCTGCCTTCGCCACCTGCGTTTGCAACAATTTGGCGTAATGGTTCTTCAACCGCACGTTTAATAATTGCAATACCAGTATTCTCATCATCGTTAGCACCTTTTAAGCTTTCTAACGATTCGATAGCACGGATGTAGGCAACACCACCACCTGCAACAACACCTTCTTCAACCGCAGCACGTGTAGCATGTAAAGCATCATCAACACGGTCTTTCTTTTCTTTCATTTCAACCTCAGTTGCTGCACCAATGTACAATACCGCAACACCACCGGCTAATTTAGCCAAACGCTCTTGTAATTTTTCTTTATCGTAATCGCTTGTTGTGGTTTCAATTTGCGCTTTAATTTGGTTAACGCGAGCAGTAATATCTTCTTTTGATCCGGCACCATTAATAATGGTTGTGTTGTCTTTATCAATGGTAACTTTTTCTGCTCTACCTAACATGGTAATATCGGTTGCATCAAGCTTAAAGCCACGCTCTTCGCTAATTACAGTACCACCGGTTAAAATAGCGATGTCTTCTAACATTGCTTTTCTTCTGTCGCCAAAGCCCGGAGCTTTAACTGCAGCAATTTTTAACGAACCGCGTAATTTATTTACTACTAAAGTTGCTAAAGCTTCACCTTCTACATCTTCGGCAATAATTAATAATGGTTTACCTGTTTGAACCACTGCCTCTAAAATTGGCAATAATTCTTTCATGCTACCTACTTTTTTATCTGTGATTAAAATGAAAGGTGAATCTAAATCAACCTCCATTTTCTCTGCATTGGTTACAAAGTATGGCGATAAGTAACCACGGTCGAATTGCATACCTTCAACAGTTTTAACTTCTGTTTCTGTACCTTTTGCTTCTTCAACAGTAATTACACCTTCTTTACCAACTTTAGCCATTGCATCAGCTATTAAGGTACCAATAACTTCATCGTTATTAGCCGAAATAGAAGCAATTTGTTGAATTTTTTTGTTGTCGTCACCTACTTGTTGGCTTTGTACTCTTAAGTTAGCTACAATAGCTTCAACAGCTTTATCAATACCACGTTTTAAATCCATTGGGTTTGCACCTGCTGCTACGTTTTTAATACCGGCAGTAACAATAGCTTGCGCCAAAACAGTAGCAGTAGTAGTACCATCACCAGCAATATCAGCGGTTTTGCTTGCTACTTCTTTTACCATTTGTGCACCCATGTTTTCAATTGGGTCTTTTAATTCAATTTCTTTAGCTACCGAAACACCATCTTTGGTAACGGTTGGTGAACCAAATTTTTTATCGATAACCACGTTACGGCCTTTAGGACCTAAAGTAACTTTAACTGCATTTGCTAATGCATCAACACCGCGTTTTAAACCATCGCGTGCTTCTACGTTATATTGAATTTTTTTTGCCATTTTTTTGTTGTTTAATTTTAGTGAGTAAAAATTTAACGGCCAAATCAAACCAAATTGACCTACCGTTTAATTAAAACTAAATTTTAGATGATTGCGAAAATGTCCGCTTCACGCATCATTAAATAATCTTTGCCATCAACAGTAATTTCGGTACCGGCATATTTACCGTAAAGTACGGTATCGCCAGCTTTTACTGTCATTGGTTCATCTTTTTTGCCATTTCCAACTGCTACTACAACACCTCTTTGTGGTTTTTCTTTGGCTGTATCCGGAATAATGATACCTCCAACTGTTTTCTCTTCTGCTGCAGCAGGTTCAACTAGAACCCTGTCTGCTAATGGTTTAAGACTTACTGACATATAATTTTTAATTTATTGTTTGATTATAAAATGTAACATGCCGTGCCTCTACTTTTGTGCCAATGGACAAATGCTGCCATTTTGGGGTAGTTTTAGGGAGAGCAGAATTAAATTTGTCATACAAAAACTAAAAAATTGTCATGCAACCATAGTTTTTTATATATTGACTTCTAATTAAACCCGCCATGTTACCCGAAGAAAAACATATGATTGAAGGATGCATTGATGGCAAGCGTAGCTGCCAAAAGATGCTCTACGATCGTTTTGCTTCCAAAATGTTGGGGGTTTGTATGCGTTACGCAAAAGACCGAGCCGAGGCCGAGGATATGCTACAAGAAGGGTTTATTAAGGTTTTTCAGAACATTGCCCGATTTAAAAATGAAGGAAGTTTTGAGGGTTGGGTAAGGCGCATTATGGTGTTTACCGCTATTAACTTTTTTAAACACCGCAGCCGTACTTTTAAGGAAGATTTAGACCAAGAAAATTACGATGCCGTTTTTGAAGACGATATCATAACACAAATTTCGGCCAAAGAAATTATTGCCTTGGTGCAGCAATTGCCGGAAGGTTACCGTGTAATTTTTAACTTATATGCAGTTGAAGGTTATACCCACAAAGAAATTGGTGATATGCTTAACATAGCCGTTGGAACATCAAAATCACAATACTCAAGAGCAAGAAACGCCATGCAACAATTGTTGGCAAAACATTACCAAATTTTAAATGAGCCTTTTCAAGAGCCAAAATAACGATTTCGAGAAAAAGTTGAGCGATCAACTTAACGGAACAGAATTTAACCCTTCTGATTCGTTGTGGAGTCGTATTGACCAAGAGGTAAACAGGCCCGAGTTTGAGCAAAAGGTAGAAGGTAAAATTGGTAACTACCAACTTGATCCTAAAAAAGAAACTTGGGAACAAATTGAAGCCCAATTGCCACCGGAACCTAATGGCAAAAACCGCAGAAAATATTTATGGATTCCGCTCACTGCTTTGTTATTTATAAGTGGTTTGGGTATAGGTTTTTGGTTGAATCAAATTGAAAATACTTCAACCATTTTAGTGATTAATGGCAACGAACAACAAGCACCTTCTGCTTTTGAAGAGCAGCCTGATGTTGAAACTAAAGTTATTGCACCTAATCAAACCAAAACACAAATTGAAACATTAAGCAATAACAAAGAAAACAGCAAGCCAAAACAAAATGATATTAAGTTTGATGATAACAATCAAGACTTAACAAGCCAAACTAAGAAGCCAACCCAGAAACAAATTGCAACTACTACCTCAATCCAAACAACAAACAAACAAACAATAGCAAATAGTAATGAAACTTTAAGCAAATTGCCTAACAATGATGTTACTGATAACCAAAACAAGAAACAAATTGCACTTAATCAATCACCACTTAATAATAGCAATCAGCCAGTTGCTGGTGTTATTGTAACTGAAAGTAACTTACCCAAAAATAACGTTGCCAACAACCAAAGCCTAAACAAGAAACAAATTGCACCACCTCAAAACTTAAGCGAACAGGAAGGTATTACGCAACGTGAGCAAACAACGCAAAAACAAACTGCCTCCAATACAGCTCAAACCGAAACAAATGAGCCGTTGGTCGCTGCACAAACTGCATCAACAGAACAACCAACTGACAGTACAAAAGCTTTTAAAAATGTGCTTCCGCCATTAAGCGATAGTGCTGTGGCCGCAAACAAACCATTGCCTAATTTAACAGATGAAGAACTTCCTTCAAAGCTTTCGTTAAGCATTATGATGGGTGCGCATTACAGCCAAATGCATCTTTATACCAATCAACCACAATTGGCCAAACACGTGGCTTTGCGCAACCAAATAGAGAGTGCGGAAATAGAGTGGAGCGGTGCATTTTTGTTAGACTACGAATGGAAGAAATTCTTGATATCGAGTGGTATTCAATTTACCAATTTTAGTATGGGTATGACTTACGGCACAACTCCCGCAGCGCAACAACCTAAGCCAGAACCCAACAGCCAAGTTGTAACCAACGATTCGGTAACAGCAGATGGTATAAACAACACCAGAATTAGGTATAGTTGGAACGAAATTCCAATCTTAATTACTTATCGTTTTACACCACATAAACGTTTGGGTATAGAAGCCAAAGTTGGCGCGAGCTATGCCTTTATAAGCACGGTTGATGCAGCATTGGTTGGACAAAATAATGTAGGCGTGTTTGCGGTTAAAAATAAGGAGTCGTTTCCGTTTGTAAAAAACAGCATTTTTGCCCAAGCTTATTTGGGTTTAGCTTATCAAATTAACTCGTCTGTTACCTTAACTGCTATGCCATATTTACGTTACAGTTTAAACAGCATGATTGATGGAAATTATGCCGTTAAACAACACCCTTACATGGTAGGTATGAGTATTGGATTACGCAAACATTTTTAAAATATTTTTTATTAAATTAGCGTTAGGTGTTAAAATACTTAAGGCTATGCAAAAGCTCAATAAAAATTGGTTTTACGAAAACCATGCAGATTTTGAGTACAAAAAATATGTGCTGTTGGCCTATCTGCAATCCGTTCACAAAGAATTTAATCAAACCAAATTGTACCCCGCTTTATCTGATTTGGTGGAGCATTACCGCAACTTAATTGCTTTTAAAAAACAAAAGGATGAGTTGTACCATCACTTCCCGGAATACATTGACAAGATTGATTTAAGAAACTTTAAACTGCACTTCAATAAGGTGATTTCAAACGATGAATTGATGCATCATTTGGATGAAGTGATTGCGTTTAGTTTACCTGAAATGCAAAAGCATATTGAGGAAGGAAAAGACATACACGACTTTATTGAACAAGAAATTTTATTGGAGCCCGTAGGCATCATGCCTATTTATAAAAACGAAGGCTACATGCTCTTAAAGTCGGATGAAATAAAAGTGTACGAATACAAACTTGGTATTTTTATGCATAAGGATGATGAATATAAAAGCTTATCAACCCAATTGATTAAGTCGTATAAAATTGGTTTCATCAACACTTTCGAAAACATAAAAATTGATTTGATTAAACATCACCGCAAGCTACCAAACCCTGCTACTTTCAGCATTCAAACCCATTACGAATATCCGGTGGAATACACCATTTTACCCATAGCCAAAAGGTTATTGCTAAAGCAAATTGCATAAACTCATATTATGCATTTGGGATAAAAAAAAGAGGCTGACTCAACCTATGTGAATCAGCCTCTTTTACATTTAATATTTTAAACTTATTTAGCAGGTGCTGTTGTTGCAGGAGCTGCCTCGCCACCGGTTGCCGGTGCTGTTTCAGCAGGCGCTGGAGCTGGAGCAGGTGCTGCCAACGGAGCAGGTGCTGCAGTATTTTCGATTTGATCTTTGATACGGCTTTCAGGAGTATCACCTTCTGTATCTGCAGATGGGCGAACAAAGTTACTTGCTAATGAAAATACAATAAGAACTACTGCCAAAATCCATGTAGCTTTTTCTACCACATCGCTGCTGCGCTTAACACCCATAATTTGGCTTGGCGCTGCAAAATTAGCGGCAATTCCTCCACCTTTTGGATTTTGAATTAATACTACAAGTGTTAGCAAAATGCACACTAAAATAATGATGATTGAAAATACTGTATACATGGTAATTAGTCTTTTATCTCTGTTTTAATTTTTTGTATGAGGCTCGCAAAATAAGACATTTTGCTTGGATATAACAAGCATAATTTTTCGTACGCACGAATGGCCTTTTTGTGGTTACCTTGTTTGTAATATAAGTTTGCAAGTGTTTCTGTTACAAGCTCTTCATCTTCCTCTACACTTTGCCTAGCCATATTTATCGGATTAAAAAATTCGGCCTTTGGTCGGCTTATGCTCGGATTTTCTTTAATAAATTTATCTAAAATGTTATGAAAATCGTTGATGTTACTTTTAGCAACCGCTTGTTCGATTTCCTCTTTTGTTACCTCTACGGTTGATGTTGGCAATGTAATTTTCTCAACCTCTGGTTTGGCAACTTCTACAGGTTCTTGTAAAACCGGTGCAACATCTTCGGTTTTGGTTTCTGCTGTATTTGCAGGAACCTCCAATGGCTTCACATCAGAACTGGCTTTATCAGATGGTTTAATCTCAGTTTTCGAATTGTTTTTACGTTGTAACCACTCTACGAAACTTAGCTCCTCTTCATCCTCGTTCTCTTCTGTAGCAACAGTTTCCTCAACTACATTTTGCGGTTCAATGGTATCAACCAACTCAACTATTTTTGTTGGGGTTATTTCTTCAACTTTAGGTTCTTCAATAATTGGTTCGGTTGGCTGAGTAACCTGTGTTTCCTCCAACAAAGTAGAAATAGCCAAATCTACATCCAACTCATCTTTGGTTTGTTGCACTTCCACGTCTTCTTCTATCTCGGCAACAGCAGCTACTTCTTTAGGTTCTTCAGTAACCGCAACCTCTTCCACTTTTGGTTCTACAATTTCCGGTGCAATCCCTTCAGGAGTTTCTTCCCGTGGCAACTTAACTTCTACAACTTTTTCTTCTACTTGCACCACATCATTAACAATGGTGCTTACAATTGGTGTTGATGGTGTAACAGTTGGCGTTACTACAACTTCTTGTTGCGGCAATTGCCATTGCGGAGTTAAATCGTGTAAATAATGGTATAACACATCCCTATCCGGAACGGCTAATGCGGTTTGTTTTAAAAATTTGTCGTAGTCGTAGTGCTTTTCGTTAAAAAGGGCTTTAGCCAACAGCACACGTGCATGGGTGTTGTACGGAAAATCAATAACCATTTGCTTAAGCGCAGCAACATGACTTGCAGCAAGCTGTTCAGGGTTTTGAATAAGTTGTATGAATTCCGTTTTGTTCATGCAGATAAGATGCGAATAAACGGTTTTTTTTTGAATTGATGAACAGCAAATACCTTAAATGACTGCTGGTTTAGTGTTTACCAATTAATAAATGCTTTGTTAAATACGTCTTGAACCAAAATATCTGTAACCCTATTTACTAAATCAGATTCTACTGCGGCAAAATTCTCAGTAGCCGGATAGTCAACAAAATTGCTAAACTGCTGGGTAAAGCTTTTGGTTTCGTCTTTGGTGTTTTGATAGGTAATTTCGATGGTTACTGTTAAACGGTTTACAGCGTTTTGCTGATTGCCTTGCACCGCCACAGGAGCGGTAACGTAACTTAATATCTTACCACTAAAACGCACATCACCATCTTGTTGGGTAAGCTTTAATGATGTTTCGTTAATAAACTTAGATTTTAATCTTTCGGTCAATATTTGACTAAAGGCAGGCATTACAATACTTGCCACATTACTGATGTAATCAACCGAAAAAGTTTTAGCATCAGGAGGCACAGATGCTCCTGTATGAGAATAAAAACCACAGCCGGTAAGTGTTAACATACCGGCTGCGATGTATAATAAAATATAGCGTTTAGCTGTCATTTATTTTGCTTGTGATTGCGCTGCAATTTTGTTTTTAATCCAATCTGAGGTTACTGATTTAGGACGCTCTAACGCCATACCTAAAGCTCTATCCCAGATTAACGAAGTTAACACACCAAGCGCACGAGATACACCAAATAACACGGTGAAGAAATCGTACTCTTTTAAACCGTAGTGTAACAATAACGCACCACTGTGTGCATCAACATTTGGCCATGGATTTTTAATTTTTTTGAAGTTGCCTAAAATATTTGGTGCAACATCATATACATCCCAAACAATATTTACTAACTCATCTGTTGGCATGTGAGTTTTTGCAAACTCCATTTGTGCAGTAAAACGAGGATCGGTTTTGCGCAATACAGCATGACCGTAACCTGGTACTACTTTACCTTCGTTGATGGTTTTGTTGATGTAATCTTCAATTTGTTGTTTGCTTGGTTTACCTCCGCCTAAAGCTTCTTGTAACTCCAATACCCAACGAATTACTTCTTGATTAGCTAAACCATGTAAAGGACCAGCTAAACCGTTCATCGCAGCAGAGAAAGCTAAATAAGGATCGCTTAATGCAGAACCTACTAAGTGCGTAGTGTGAGCAGATACGTTACCACCTTCGTGGTCGGCATGAATTACCATGTATAAACGCATTAACTCTGCAAAACCTGCATTATCGCCATAACCTAACATGTGCGCAAAGTTTGCTGCCCAGTCTAATTTAGGGTTTGGCTCGATATGAACATTGTTTTTATAAGTTCTGCGGTAGATATAAGCAGCAATACGTGGTAAACGAGCGATCAAGTTCATTGAATCCTCGAATGTATGAACCCAGTAGTCTTTTTTGTTAACACCGTTGCGGTATGCAGCAGCAAACTCACTTTCGGTTTGCATAGCCATAATACCTACAGAAAACTGTGTCATTGGATGGGTTGTAGTTGGCAACGCATCAATTACTTCAAACACGTGTTTTGGTACAACGGCACGTTTAGTCCAATTGCTACCTACTTCGTACATTTCTTCGTAAGTAGGAATTTTACCAATTAACATTAAATAGAACAAACCTTCAGGTAATGGTTCGGTTGTACCTTCTAAGCGAGGAAGTTTTTCTCTTAACTCAGGGATGCTGTATCCTCTGAAACGAATACCTTCTTCGGCATCAAGCAATGAAGTTTCGGTAATTAAACCAATCATTCCTTTCATTCCTGATGATACAGAATCCAAGGTATAAGATCCCATTGGGAAATCTGCATTTGCTTTTAAAAACTCTTTAATTTCTGCTGCTTTAGGTAAGCCGATTTCTTCAAACCTATTTTTAATTTTATCCATTGTGTTCTATTAAAAACCTATAAAACGAAGTAAATTCAATTGAATGCTCTGTGTTATTAAACCGCGTAAAATTAGTATTTGTTTTTTGATTTAAGGAAATAATCCCGATAATTTATTATTATATTTTTTTAACCCTTGGTGCGTTGCGGTTTTGAGCCTGTTAAAATAATATACATGTAAACGAAAATAGCCAATATACCTGCGCCAAACAAGATAGTTGAGGCCACTATAAAATCAAATCCGTAAAACTCGCCAAACATCCAGGTTGAGTTGGCGGCAATCCAAAAAAACACGGCCAAATTTGGCCAAAAACGCTTCGGAAAATGACGGGTGATAACAACCAAATACAAAGCCATAGCAACCGTAGGAAAGGCAATAAATGTCCCCAGCAACTTGAACTGCAGCATCCAGCAAGTATCCTTTATGAGCCACATAGGAATATGCAAATTTTCAAGAAAACGTTGGTGCTTAAACATGCCTGCAAGTTATAAAATTGATAACTAAAAGCTTCTTGCAAGTTAAAGCAAAATGAGATAAGGTTTATTTGAGATTAACAATCCCCCTTATTTTATAAATCTTAGGATTTTTAAAGGTGATATCCGACTCAAAACCATCACCCATAATAATTTCTGTTTTGGTGGTAATGCGTACAAACTTGTCGGAGTGAACACGTTGGGTTGATTCCTCCCAGGTTAATTCCTCGGTACGAAGGGTGTCACCATCAATATTCAACACCACTACATCATTTCTGGCAATCATGCGTTTTTCTCTATCATACCTAATTGCATATCGGGCTTTTAAAAAACTTTCTACCGACCCATTTTTATTTAAAAAATCTACACTAATACCATTGCGCATTTCGGTATAGTTTTTATCATCGGTGGCGTAACGCTCTAACAAAGGTGCTTTAACCCTTGCTTTGGTAAATCCGCTATCGGTATAATTTATGGTTACCTCTTTACCAGTTTCTATGGGCAAAACACGCTCGGCAGCTACCAGTTTAGCTTCTTCTGTATTGTTGTTACACGCAAACAGTAACAATGCAGCAAATGATAAAATTAGAATGCCACGCATGTTTAATCGTATCTGTAACGGTAAAACCATTTATCTGAAATTGATACACCAATTACAAATCTGATGTATTCTTCGCGCACCAATTTTTGTTCTGTTGTACCACGCATCATGTATTCGGCAGCCACATTAACTTTAGAACGGGTTTTACCAAGTGGTAAACCGGCACCCAGCGAAAATGCAAGTGTTGATACGTTGGTTCCGTTGGCACTTAACATACCATTATCATAACGCATACCTGCGCGGTACTCAATACGTTTAAAAAAGCTTTTAATGGCGTACGCATTAGGCGTGTAGTAGCCACCAATATTAAAACTGCTCATGTTTTTTAATGAGTCGCGAATACCCATACCTAAATAGTTAGACCAATTGTTGTAAGCCAGATCAAACCCAACACCCCATTTGCCAACCTGCTGAAAAAACACGCCACCTTTTAGATACATTGGTATGATTACCTTACCCGAACGCTCTGAAACATTAGCTACAGTATCTTTACCTAAGTTAGTTGGTGCGGTTATTCCCACACCTAAAGTTCTCACATTATAGTTATCTGTTGCGCTTAAACTTGTTTGCGGACCAAAAGTTGCACCAACACCAAAGCTGTATTTTTTTTCCTTGTAAATAAATGTATCTGTGTATTGTAATCCAATTTCAAAAGATAAATCGCCCATGTACCTGTCGCGGTTTTCAACCAAATTGTACATCATGGAATCGCGAGGAATACTTAATAAAGTAGCGTTACGAATTTGCCCGTAAACGTATGATGCATTAAAACCGGCATGCAATTTTTTATATACCTTGATACCCGATCCAATATAAAACTTAGATAATCCACCTCTACCCTCAATGCTTTCTGTTCCTTTAAATGTAGCCGTTTGCACCTGACGGGTAACATTGTAACCAACACCCGAATATGGCATCAAACCAAAACTTAAACCCCAATTTAGTTTTTGTGAAAGCGGCACACCAAGCGCCATATAGGCCAATGATGCTGTGTTGAAGCTACCACTAGCCGTTGTTGTACTGATATTTGCCATAGCACCCGTTGCTGCAGCATCCCAAGTGGTAAGTTGCAATGCGCTGTATGAAGCCGGATTTTGGTTATTAAGCGAGTTTGGCAAACTAATACCTTGACCAACTTGACCCATACCGCTCATAAAAGCGCTACCGCCAAATTGCATATCGCCAATACCAAGTGCCGAATATGGCGATTTGGATAAGTTTTGTGCCGAAAGTTGATACCCGAACAGCATCAACACTATACTGAAGAGGCTCTTAGCCTTTTTTAACATGGAATAATAAAATTTGGTTTAAACCTTCTAAAACTAATGAAGGCACTGCAAATATGTTGTTTTTTATGTGTTTAGCCAACATTGCCGAGTTACCTCCGCATAATAATATCTGCACATCGCCATAACGCTGGGTATAACGCTCAATTTTTCCGTTTATTTCATCAGCTACACCTACACAAACTCCACTTAATAACGCTTGGTTGGTACTTTTCCCTTCAAAATCAACAGGCCAAGCCAATTCCGGCTGAGGTAGTTTATGGGTGAACTCGTGCATAGCTTTTAATCGCATTTGCATTCCGGGGGCAATTGCACCTCCGCTGTACACATTATTTTTAGAAAGAAAATCGTAGGTAATACAAGTTCCTACGTCAATCACCAAGCTGTTTTTATCAGGGAAAAGATGTTGTGCTGCTGCAACTCCTGCAACCCTGTCCATTCCTAAGGTGTGTGGTGTTTCGTAATCAATTACAAACGGAAACGAGGTTTGATAAGTAACACGCAGCAATGGTATTTTATGATTTTCTATTTGATCAGCCACTTCATCTGCCCCTGCCCCAACAGCGCACATCACCACATATTCGGGTTGTTGTATTTGAAGGAAGGTATGCAAATCATCGGGCTGGTGAAAAACAATTTCGCTCAACATCTTGCTGTTGTTAAACACTGCAGCCTTGGTGCGTGTGTTGCCTATATCTATTGCTGCTGTTATCATAACATGCTAATTTCTTTTACTAAATAATAATTTAACACACCATCGTGTTCTACCATTAACCTACCATGCTCATCAACACCTTTAACAATACCCGTAAACGTGTTGGTTTGTGTTTTAAATGGTAGTGATTTATTGAGTCCCAACAAGTGCTTGTGGTATTCTTTATTAATTACTTCCCATTGTTTTAAAACTAAAGTACCATACCACTTATTAATATTGTTTAGCAACTCATGCAAAACTTCATCAATAATAATGCTTTCCTCTGTTTCTATTTTTAATGACGTTGCAGTGGGTTGGTTAAAATCTGTTTGGTTAATGTTGATGCCTATTCCGGCAATGGTATTTTTAATGTTGTTTCCTTGCAATGTATTTTCAACCAACAAACCTGAAGCCTTTTTTTGTTTGATGAAAATATCGTTGGGCCATTTTATGTATACCTCATTAACGTATTTATTAATGGTATCAAACATGGACAAGCACAAGGCCATATTGAGGTAGGTTTGATGATTAATTGCCATAAAAGTGGGACATAAAAGTACTGAACACAACAAGTTTTTACCCGAATTACTTTCCCAAACAGCATCTAACTGTCCGCGACCCTGGGTTTGATTTGCCGCTACAATCACCAGTCCTTCATCAGCGTTACTATTTTGTAACCATTCGCGCAATAGTGTGTTGGTTGATGTAACCTCATCAAAATGTTCAATTTTAAACTGTAGCTGATGGGTTAATGAGTTTATATCCATTAAAAGATTACTTTTGCATCAAAGTTATTAAGAGTAATGGCAAAAACACCAGCAAAAAAAACAGCAGCGAAAAAAACCGCTGGTAAAACCGCTGCAAAGGGCGCTAAAAAAACTGCCCCTAAAAAATTAAGTAAGGCGGCAAAAGAAGCACAAGAGCTTGACAAAGAAATAAAGAAACTAAGTAAGGAAAAGAAACCTGCAGCTAAAAAAGGTGCAACTACCAAACCAAAAGGTATTCGTCCGGAGCGCAGCAGCAAAGCCACAACAGCCGATCAGGCATTAATTTTGGCCATGTGTGTTGCACAAGGTATGTACGAGAAAAAGGCTGAAGACATCAGAATTTTAGATATGCGTGAAGTACGTGGTGCAAGTGCAGATTTTTTTGTAATTAGTCATGCAGAAAGCGACAAGCAAGTTGAAGCTATTGCCAACAGTGCCGAGGAAGAAACCATTAAAGTATTAAACGAAAAACCTTGGCACCGCGAAGGTTTTGAAAACCTTGAGTGGGTATTATTAGATTACATTGATGTGGTTGCTCATGTTTTTCAGCGCGAAAAAAGAGAGTTTTACGCGGTAGAAGAGCTTTGGGGTGATGCCAAAGAAGTGAAGTTTAAAGGAAAATAACCAATTGGTACTATATATAAAAAGCCCTTGAGTTCAAACTCAAGGGCTTTTTATTTTCATAGATTAACGATGGGCTTATTGCCCAAAAGTCTGGGCTTAGATTACGATTTGTAAGTGATGCAATCAAAAATGATATCGTTATAGTCGCCATCCACACTATCCTCTGATATGATAGTAATGTGTTCAATCATTTTATGATTGTATGGAGTAGATTCAATTACCTTGCTAGGATCATTTTGTGTAAAAGTACCATTGGGGTTGTAATAAAAAGTGGCGTTAAGCGTAAACGGTAAAACGCCCGTGTAATTAAGCGAGTAGCCACCGGTTGTTAATGGAGTTGGCTTAGCGCCTTCACCTTTTCCTTCGAAGGTTCCGCTGGCAATGGTACTTCCTGTAGCATCTGTAATAGTAACGATTACTCTTTGTGTAAAGCCTGCATTGGTTTGGCAGGTAATAAATCCTGTTGCATTACCGGTAGCACCGTTTAAATTAATAATTTGATTAACTGGGTTTGACATAGTTTTAGGGATTAATTATTTATTTTTCTACTCGTATGGCTTTTCGAAAATCGCCCCGTTTTTTAACTTGGTTTCCGGACTCCAACTTCAAAAGCTTTTGTTGGTTCAAAGATGTGAAACAGTACAATGTGACGTAAGCGTGGAAATGCCCGATTTTTAAACCACGTACTTTTACGTGTTTATATGGGTAAAACCACGTGTTTTAAAATATATCGCTCAAATTAAAATTCTGATTTTCTTATTATTAACCCTAGACCCTTGTACGTTGGCATTTGTTACTCAGCATTTCAAACTATATTTTAGCAGCAATAAAGATTCCTTAAATAGTTTAAAGACCCTAAAGAAAACTAAAAGTATGAAAAAAGTAATTTACTTCTTGGCTTGTTTACCGTTTACTTTCGCATGTACCCAAAGCAGCGACAACAAAATTAACAATGGAGATGAAGTTGCAGAATACGCGCTTCCTCTTGACACTGCTGTATCATACATAACAAGGTATGATTCTATTGTTAAACACGTTCTGAAGAATGATATACCGATTAAAGCCTATACCATAAGAGCAATTGATTTAATGGAGTCTTTAGGAATACCACTTGAAGATACCGCTAATGTAAAATACAAGCACATTCGTGTATACTTAGGAATGGATGCAGGAAATAATTTCCGTTTAATGCTCACTCCTGTTAAAGAGGCTAACATTGAAGCGGGCGTTCCTGGAGAAGATGTAATACTTGATGGAAGTTATACTGCAAATACAAGAGATGCCGGTGACCCAATAAACATAGGGCAATATGTAATGGACTTTACAGGACCTTGCCCTAACTCATGCCCGGTTAATACACCGCTAATGCCGGAGAACTAATGAATCATGTTGTTGACTTTATAAATAAATTCTCCTTTCTACCAACCTTGCTGGTTGCGGCATATGCCGCTTTTGTATACAAAAAATTGCCTCACCGCATTCAAGTATTCACTTGGTTTATCTTGTTATCCGGTGTTATAGAAGCAATATCCAGAGTACTTTGGTTTAATGGTAAAAATAATATGCCACTGCTACACATATATGTAGCAGTGGGATTCTTATGCTTGTCGTATTTTTATAGGTACCTATTAAAAGACTTTGTTAATCCCAAGATTATTTGGATTCTGCAAATTGCCTTTACAGCATTCACGTTGTTCAACTCTTTGTTTGTTCAAAATGTGTATACATTCAACTCATACGCATTAACTGTTGAGTCGGTTATTTTGGTTATTTTTTCGTTAACTACATACATGCTTATGATGAATGATGTGGTGAAAAAGAACCATGCTAAAATTCATAAAAGTGTTGATTGGCTTAACTCAGGCATATTTATTTATTACTCATCCAGTCTGCTCATTTTTCATTTTGGAAATATAATAACCATTCTCTCTCCCTCAGCCCTTGTAGATTACACTTGGGTATTACACGCACTATTTTCAGTTATCATGTATTGTTGTTTCTTTGTTGGGTTATGGAATCAAGTGAGGGACTAACTTTATTAACAACACTGCTTCCGCTTGCAGCTATCGTATTTATCATTACGATTGGTGTAATTATGCTCAACCAACATTTCAGAAAAAACCTTTACAAACAGTTGTTGGAAAAGGAAGCACTGGAAAAAAAATACCAACAAGAATTACTCAGGTCCAGCATTGAGGTTCAGGAGTTAGAGCGTAAGCGTATAGCCCACGATTTACATGATGAAATAGGAGCTTTATTAACTACCTCAAGGTTATACTTTAACCAACTAAGACCTGGCCACGCAGAAGAAAGACTAACACAGATTAGCGAAAAAATCAACTTCTTGTTTGATGAGATGATATACAACGTTAGGCGCATATCACACGATTTAAGACCAATTATTCTTGAAAATCTTGGCATAATAGAAGCAATAGAAGACATCAAAAACAAACTGATTGATGCAGGAATGGCGTTTAACTTCCAACATCAGCTCTCCATTGTATTAAAAAAAGAAAGTGAACTTTTGTTGTACCGAATTATCCAAGAGCTAATTGGTAACACACTAAAACACGCGCAAGCGAAAACTATTAGTATAGAAATTACAATCGAAAAAAACTTGTTACTATTAAGATACAAGGATGATGGTGTTGGTTTTAATTCGAGTAAGGCTAAATTTGGCTTAGGTATAAAAAGTATAGAGAGTAGATTGAAGCTTATTGATGGAGAAATGAAAATACTGGAAGCTGATCAAGGTGTACATTTCCTTTTTGAGGTTGAATCACAAAACGTCAAACAACATGAACAATATTAAACTTGGAATTGCCGATGATCATAGTCTTTTTCGTGAAGGTATAGGTATGATAATATCCGGCATGAAGGGAATAGACTTGTGTCTGGAGGCTGAAAGTGGTGAAGAATTACTTGATAAATTGAACGCTACTCAAGTAGATGTTGTGTTGATGGACATTGAAATGAAAACGATGAATGGCATCCAAACACTAAAAAAACTGAATACGCTAACCAACAGACCCAAAGTAATAATTTTATCCATGCACAACGAGCCTCGTATGGTGAGTTATATGATGGAACAAGGAGCCAATGGATACTTGCCAAAAGATGTTAGCAGAGAAGAATTAGAAATTGCCATCAATACGGTATTTAGCAAAGGTACATACTACAGTGAAATCGTATCGAAAGCCCTATTGATAGGATTAAAGGATAAGTCGAACAAACAACTACCTGTAAACGAATTAAGCACCAGAGAAAAAGAAGTATTGAGTTTAATTTGCCAAGAATTAACCACTCAGGAAATTGGTGATAAACTTTTTATAAGTGAACGAACAGTTGAAGGCCACAGAAGGAATTTATGCGCTAAATTAGGTGTAAAAAATACAGCGGGCTTAGTAAAAAAAGCCTTATTGCATAATCTAGTTGATAATGATATTCAACCTAATTATTAACGTTTTTAAATAGATAATAAAAAATGAGCAAGGCCCTGCGGCACCCCTACCGCAGGGACACTTGCTCTCCCCTAACCCTGTATGAAAGTGTTTCTTTATCTGGTGGTAATTCTTTTTACATGAATTACCGGTTGTAACTTGTATTGCCCTGTTCCGGTTTGTTGCACCGATAGTGCAGCATCGAAATCAAGCAATACATTTACGTGTTGATTTGGTAAAACATCTGTGTTCAGATTAATTTTAATTCCGGTGTTTTCACTACTCGGAATAGTGAGCGGAAAAGTGCTGCTATCATTTAGCATTACACTGTTTTGCTCACCCAAAATCAATCTTACTTGCGTAATTTTACCTGTTGGCAAACTTGCAGTATCAGTTATCATAACGGATACTTCATTTTGTAAATCAAGCAAGTTGTAAATACCAGCCTTGGTGTTTAGTTCTGTCCAACCATTTTGATTTGCATAATGCAGTTGCACCGACTTTACATCAACATTTACTTGAAGGAAATCTCCCGGTGCGTCTGTCATCTCTACCGAAAACTGACCACGCTCTTCTGCATCTGTTTTTTTGCAACTGGTAAGCATGGCAATAATTAATATTGTTCCGATACCAATAGCCAGAACCAATTTTAAAGTCTTGTAGTTCATAGTTTTTGAGTTTAAAAGGTGAGTTTAATTCCTAAACCGGGATCTAGTCCTGTAAACACATCCCCGTGATTGTTTATTTCAATTAATGGTTTTATATCCAGGCTAATGGCAAAGGGTATAGGTTTAATTTTGTATTCCAGACCAACAATGCCATCTACACCAATTGCAACACCTTGATCTCGGTATCTGTAATAATAATCATTGCGATATGTGCGGTAATAATAATTTGAGGGTTGAGCGGCAATGTGACCACCGCCACCGTAATACCATTTTAAACCCGGAACACCCGCACTTGCGTGCACCTCGTACAAACCTGTTAAGCTAAAACCCGAATGCCAGAATCCTAAAATACCCTCGATGGCATTATTGCCCATGAAGTGCTTAAAGGTTAACCCAGATGTTGGTCCAGCGCGTAAACCGATTGCATTTTGGTAAGAGTTGGTATTTATGGCCAAACCCTTTTGAGCTTCAGCTGCATTTGTGCTAACCAGCACAAAGCAAATGATTAGGATATTTCTTAGCGTGATCATAACAGTAACGTTTGGTTGTTTTGCTATAACCAAACGAAATGCCAATCGGAATAAAAATCGTAATACACTGCTAATCAGTATGCATAAAAACATGATGGGCGTGCCAATTTTCTCAAAATGAAAAAATCGAAGTCAAAATGAAAATTTACTTCTCTTTTAACATCCTGTATATGGTAGATTGACCAATGTCTAATTTCTCGGCAACTTTCTTTATGTCGTTATCGTATCTTTTAAGATAAGTATGTAAGATTCGGAGCTCGTATTCGCGCATGGTTAAATCTTCACTGATTACTTCTGGCAGCGCATCGAATGAAGACAGCATGATATCATCACCCTTAATTTCGTGTTCGTTGCTCATCACCACTGCCAAATCCATTACCGATTTAAGTTCGCGCACATTACCAGGAAATGCATAACCCATTAGTTTCTTTTGCGCATCCGTACTTATGCTTTTGGTGGCCATGTTGTTTTCTTTACAGAATTGCTCCACAAAATGTTTAGCCAAAATCAACACATCTTTATCGCGATCACGTAATGGAGGCAACTCTATTGGCAAACCGAATAAGCGGTAAAACAAATCCTCTCTAAACTTACCTTTCTTCACCTCTTCTTGCAAGTTGCGGTGAGTAGCCACGATAATTCTGCAGTCAATTTTTACAGTGTTATTTCCACCAATACGCGTAATCTCACGTTCTTGCAATGCACGTAAAAGTTTTACCTGCATGGCCAAATCCATGTCGCCAATTTCATCCAAGAACAAAGTACCACCGTTAGCTTCTTCAAACTTACCTATTCGTCTGGTATGTGCGTTAGTAAATGCACCTTTTTCAAAACCAAACAATTCACTTTCAATCAAACCCTCGGGAATTGCTCCCATATTAACCGCAACAAAAGGTTTATTTTTTCGGGTTGAATTGTAATGAATCGCCTTTGCAACAACTTCTTTTCCTGTTCCGGTTTCCCCTGTAATGGTTACTGTAATGTTTGTTTCAAGTGCCTTGCCCATTAGGGTGGTAACCTTTTGCATGATTGAGCTGTTACCAATTACAGATGATTGAAAATCGTACTTTTTTTGTACTTCATTTTCTAATTTAGAGATACGTTGTTGTAAGCCTCTATTTTTTCTGATGTTGTTAATGGTATTCAACAACCGATCTCGGATGTCTTTTGATTTTACCAAATAATCGTAAGCACCGGACTTTAGTAACTCAACAGCAGTTTCTATATTTTCTTGCTCTGATATCACAACCACTTCAATGTCCTGATTATATTGTTTGATGCGCCTTAGGGCTTCATCACCCAACATATCAGGTAAGCGGTAATCAAGTGTAACCACATCAGGATTTAAGTGAATATCATTCATTAAATCACCAACTTTTGTGTAGCTCTTCACCACATAATCGGGGTTTAATGATAGGTTATACACCAAAAGTTTATTGTACCACTCATCATCTTCTGCAACAAATATGGTGAACTGTTTTTCGTTAGGCATTACTATAGATCAGCTGTTAAATTAGGCAAATATAATATTAAGCATTCCGATTAATTTCTTGTTTTATTTCTTGAAGCAGCAACTTTGATTCGTTTTTTGCCTGAGCAACCAAGTCAGGAATCTGATTCATTCGGTTATTGTCTCGTATTTCTGTTTCAATCTCTTTCAAAATATTCATCAGTATGTTTGCCTCCATGTGCCTGCAAGATGGAATCATTTGATGCGCAGTATCAGCAACTGCCGACCAGTTTTTTCGCTTACAGTTGTTATCCAAGTTTTGCATACCGCGAGTGGTTGTATCAACAAAAACTTGCAACATGTCTTTAACAAATTGCTCATCGCCCATGCTGTATAAATCTTTTGAGCTATAATGTTTACCAACCGAATTGGCTACTACTTCTTGACCTGAAACACGCAACGAAACTTCAAGTAACAACTGCGGAAAAAGTTCTTTAATAGTATGATATAATTCTTGTTCGTTAAATGGTTTATTTAACGTGCCATCTATTCCGTGATTTTTATAAGACAGTTTTTCTTCTGCCGAAACAGCTGCAGTTAAAGCAATGATTGGCACTTTGCGTTTATGTTCGTCTTCTATATTTCTTACTTGTTGTGCCAAAACATTACCTTTTAAACCCGGCATTCTGATATCAAGCAACAACAAATCAAAGTTATCTGATTTTACTTTTTCCCATGCCATTTTTCCATCAACCACAACAGTTATTTTTGCTTGCCATTTATTTAAAATAGTGGTTAACAATTCGCGGTTGTAAGCATTGTCATCAGCAACCAAAACATGCTTGTTCATCATTACACCATCAAGCACAAGTGTTTCATTTTTTTCTATTTTACTTTGGGTTGATTTTTTATACGGAATAAAAATTATTACCTCTGTTCCCTTACCTATTGTGCTATTAACAATGAGTTTTCCTCCCTGCAACTCTACTAACTTTTTAGAAATACTCAATCCTAAACCGGTACCGCCAAATCTGCCTGAAATAGAATCATCAGCTTGCTCAAACTCATTATAAATTTTACCTAAATCTTTTTGTGCAATACCAATTCCGGTATCGGCCACAAAAACAGTTAAACCTATTGAGTCGTGATTTACAGGCTTAGTAGTTGCGGATACACGCACCTCGCCTTTTTCTGTAAACTTAATGGCGTTACCAATAATGTTAAACAGTATTTGATTTAACCTTACAGCATCACCACTACACCAATTAGTTTCAGGGATATCAACTTTTAATGCAATTGTTTTTTTATCGGCTTGAATTTTTAATGTGTTACAAACATTGGTAATTTCTTTAGCTGGGTTAAATACCTCATTACTTAATACAATTTTACCGGCCATCAGCTTACTGTAATCTAATATTTCGTTAAGTACACCCAATAAATGATTGCTTGAATTTTTGATGATTTGCACCTGCTCTTGTTGTTGTTTAGGCAAACTACTTTGCAGCAATTGATCAGTAAATCCTGCAATGGCATTCATTGGCGTTCTGATCTCATGACTCATGTTTGCCAAAAAGGTTTCTTTGGTTTTGGCCAAATTTTCAGCCTCGTGTTTGGCATAATTTAAGGCTGCTGTGTAATCTTTATTTTTTTGAATATAAGTTACAAGCGTATAACTAACTATTAACAACAATACAGTTATAGATACAGAGAATGCGATAATACGGTTGTTTGTTTTTTGCACCAAGTTACTCACCAATGCTGCATCCATGATAATTCGTTTTTTCTCTAGATATTGCATATGAGAAACCAATGAACGAATTTTAGCCATGATTTGTTTATCGCTTTTAAGTAGTTGTAATTCCTGCTGCTTTAGGCTTTTTAACTGACGAATCTGCTCGTTTTTAACTGCTGTAACCTGTCGGGTTATATCCTTTTTAACCTTGCTGATAACAGGTTGTGCCGATGGAGAAATAATGATGGTGTCCTCTTTCTTCTTTTTCTTTTTTGACGTAAAAACACGTTGAAAAATATTGCGTTTGGTTTTAACTGTAACCTCTTTTTTTTCTTGCATTTTTTGCAACGCCATCAATGTACTTAACTCGGCTTGCGCTGCTATTCGCTTCAATTCGTCAGTTACCCTTTCATTGTTACCTAAACTTAAAATATCAGAAAGAACTTGGTATTTTTTTTCGATGAGCTGTTCAATACTATCAGTTAATGCAATGTAAGTGCTGTCGTTTTTGGCGCTTAATTTTTTTAGCGAAGCCACTTGTCCATCTATAGTGGAAAGCGACCTATAAAACGGTGTAAGGTAAACCTCATCTCGGGTAAGGTTATATGATTTTACACTGCTTTCTGCATGAGCAAGATTAGCTAATAGCTGCTCCATCAATGCCAAACGCATATCTGGTCGGGCTGAATCACTTACTTTTTCAACTACCCGGGTAAGACTAAAATACCCCCAAACCCCGGTTAAGATAACAATACATAAGATACCAATAATAATGGCAGCAATACGAAATTCCGTACTAAATTTTTTTATCATAAATCAGCAGCTAATGTTCAAATATAGCCAAATCATTATGATTGAAAATTTGAATCAAGGCGGTTGTGAATTAAACGTTTTACAATAGAGCAACTTTTTAAAAAAGCGTATTGGCCTTTGGGTATGCATGCCGTAGCTCCTTGCAGCATAATCAACAGTTTAGTAGTAAAAAATACATGTTGCGAAATTACAACCACTTCACAAAGTGGGTATCTTTCATTAATTTTACTCAAGTAATAAGGTGCATTTCTATCGTTTCCGAGGTAATAATCCAAAAAAATCAAATCAACATCGTATGGCAATAAGTCCATTGCTTTGTCCGCATCTGTAAATGTATCCAACTGATAAGTGAACTCAAAATCAGTCATCAAACCATCCAAGAAAAACCGAAGTTTTTGAGCGAACATGTTGTTGTAAAACTCATTATCCTCAATCAGCGTAATTTTAAAATGCCTATTTTTCATAACAACACAACAGGTATAAATTTAATGCCATTAACCTAATAGGCAATTTTTTTGTTTGATTATCAGAATATTGTATAAATTTTAACTAGATACATTTTCTCAAAATGACAAAATAAATTAGATCAACTCATACCTGCATCACGCCAAAAAAAGGATAAAACTTGTCGTTAAAATCATAAAAACCCGAATTAAAAGTTTAGCTTTTAAGGTTTTAAATAAAGCCGTACCTTTGCGGCTGTGAAAATAGCAGTAATAGGAGGAGGAGCGGCTGGCTTTTTTGCAGCCATTCATGCAGCTTCAGCAAATAAGACAAACGAAGTAACCATTTATGAAAAAACCGGAAAGTTACTCACCAAAGTGCTTGTATCGGGTGGTGGCAGATGTAATGTTACGCATGCTTGTTTTGAAAATAATCGATTAACGGGCAATTATCCTAGAGGTGAGAGACCTTTAAAAAGCGCATTTACAAGATTTAGCACCAAAGACACCGTTGAATGGTTTACCCAACGAGGCATAAAACTAAAAACTGAATCGGATGGGCGCATGTTTCCAACCACAGATAATAGCGAAACCATTGCCAATTGTTTATTAAACGAAGCCAAAAAACTGAAGGTAAACATTGTTTTAAATACAGAAGTTAAATCTATACAAACTAAAATGGATGGTGGATTTATACTGAATACAAACACCAGCCCAATTGCTGCCGATAAAATAATTGTAACCACGGGCGGGCAAGCTAAACAAGAAGGATTTAATTGGTTAAAAGAATTAGGGCACAGCATTGAAACGCCTGTACCTTCTTTGTTTACTTTTAATGTACCTAACAATAATATTACAGAATTAATGGGTACAAGTGTTGAAGTAGCAAAAGTAAAAATACCCGAAACCAAACACGAGTTTAGCGGACCTGTTTTAATTACCCATTGGGGTTTTAGCGGACCGGCAGTGCTTAAACTTTCATCATACGCTGCAAGAGATTTGGCAGAACTAGATTATAATTTTACACTAAATATTAGTTGGCTAAATGATAAAAAAGAAGATGCAGTAAGAAACGAGTTGATGAATTTAAAAGCAGCCAACCCTACTAAACACTTACGTAACTTGTTTCCATACCACCAACTAACCAAACGTTTGCAAGATTATTTATTTAGCAAAACCGGTGTTGATGCCGATAAAAACTGGGCAGATATATCGAAAGCAGATGTAAATAACTTAGTAGAGGTTTTACTTTACGATAAATACGATGTAATAGGCAAAACAACTTTTAAAGAAGAGTTTGTTACCTGTGGTGGTATTTCGTTAGATGATGTGCATTTAAAAAACATGGAAAGTAAAAAAGTAAAAGGGCTACACTTTGCTGGCGAAGTTTTAGATATTGACGGAATTACAGGAGGCTTTAATTTTCAGGCAGCTTGGACAACCGGATTTATTGCCGGAACAAATGCCGGTAAATAACAATCCTAAAACTTTATATATTCGTATGTAAACAAAAAACTACCCCGTACTCCTAACCAATGCAGATGCTTAAAGAAAAAAGTGGTTTTGCCATGCGCAGATTTATTTCTAGCATGTTGTTTTTGCATGCCATTGCATTTGTACTACACTTGGTTGAGATAATAATTACTACTACAAACGGTAAAACCATTCCTAACCTTAGCATTTTTATTATCTCTTTTTTAAACGATGTAACTTTTATAGCTAGGTTTAGCTTGTTTGTGTTCCCTGCATACCTAATTATTTATTGGAGCAGCGATTTTTTAGCCCGAATGATGATGGGTGCATTTTTAGCCATTACGGTAATTACACTTGTTGGTTTAATGCAATACTACCTCATTTCAAACATGATATTAGGTGCTGATTTATGGAATTACTCCTGGCACGATATTAAACTTACCGTTAAAGCATCAGCAAATATTAGTTGGTGGCAACTAATTGTGTTTCCGTTGTTTGTTGGCTTAGCCATGCGTATTCATTATTGGTTTCAACAACATACGCTTACCATGGTTTGGTCATCGGCAATTGCTGGGGTGTACATTGTAATTGGATTCTTAAATACTTCGCTCCAGTTTATTCAGCTTGATGATGTAAACAACAAATCGTTGGCTGTTAGTAAGGGTGATTACTTTTTGAAAAAAACCGCTGATTTTGTGCTAGGCGATCACCTAAACTCGCCATACATGCAACAAGAGTTAATGGCAAGTGCAGGTGCTTATCCATTACAGTACCAACAAAACATTGATGATGAATTGGGTCCCTTTTTAAACAAAACATCTAATACCCCGCCTAATATTGTTTTTGTAATTGTTGAAGGATTAGGAAAAACATTCGTTGGTCCTAATGCAGAATACCAAGGCTGTATGCCTTACCTAGATTCGTTAAGTGAAAAGGGGTTGTTTTGGACAAATTTCTTAAGCACTACCGGAAGAACATTTGGTGTATTGCCAAGTATGTTAGGTTCGCTACCTTTTGGCAAGGCAGGTTTTATGGAATTAGAAAAATACCCAAACCACACCACGTTGTATAAGTTACTAAAACAAAATGGTTACAAAACCGGCTTTTTTTATGGGGGTGATGTTGATTTTGATGGTCAGAAAAAGTTTTTAGACTATCAAGGAGTTGAGACCATATTAGATGAAAAGAACTTTACCGATGCATATGAAAAAATTCCGAAAACAGCAGCCGGATTTAGTTGGGGTTATCCTGATAAAGCATTGTACAAAAGAAGCATGGATTTACTACCCAATAAAGGTCCTTTTTTTAATGTTTACCTTACTGTAACAACTCATGAGCCTTTTTTAATTAATAATCCAGAGTTATATAACAACCAACTAAATGATTTTTTGAAATACAAAAACAACCCCGAAATCACAAAAAATAAAGATGCCTTTAGAACACTAATGTATGCCGATGATGCAATAAGATTATTAATAAACGAATACAGCAAAAGAGCAGATTATGCCAACACCATTTTTGTGATTACAGGCGACCATCGTATGATTCCGGTTAACCACAAGAATGAGATAGACCGCTACCACGTTCCACTGCTAATTTACTCACCGCAATTAAACACCAATAAAATATTTAAATCAGTTTGTTCTCATGCTGATTTACCATCAACCATAACCACTTACTTAAAGCAACAATACCAACTAAACTTTCCGGATAGCGTGCATTGGCTAGGTAAAGGGTTAACATTTAAAACAACTTTTAGCAGCGATAAACACTTGGCCATTATGCGCAATAAAGGGCAAATAGCTGATTATGTTTTTGGCAAGTATTTTATAACCGATGGCGCTTTGCAAAACCTTGACGATAACATGGTTCAAACCCAAAATCATGATATAAAAGAAACTCAAAAAGTTGAAGGGTTTATTCAAAAGTTTCAACAAATAAACGAATATGTTTGCGACAACGATAAACTTTACAGCATAAAATTTACAACTACTCCCATTGAGTTTAGCAACGATACTCCTTTAAATACAGTTAATAAGGAACTACCTAAACAAGAAACGGCAACAAAGGTAACATCAACCCCAAAAACCGAAATAAA
The DNA here is from genome assembly GCA_964603255.1 of uncultured Chitinophaga sp. Lineage (GTDB taxonomy): Bacteria > Bacteroidota > Bacteroidia > UKL13-3 > UKL13-3 > UBA6183. The sequence continues at coordinate 12,943 of CAZRVA010000007.1, read as the reverse complement.
AACAACCACCATTGCAAGTAAACCTAAGGTAGCTGAAAAAAAACCAGAAACTAGCGCGATTAGAAAAACCTCTGAACTAGAGGCTGCCCAAGTTAATGTAAGCAAAAACCCAACCGATGCAGATGCATATTACAACTTGGGTATTGAGCATGTAAAAGCGGGCAATTTAAGTTGGGCAAGGGCAAATTTTGAAAAATCGATAGCATTAAATTACAAGCAGAAAAAAGTCTATCTGGCTTTAATTGATTTAGAATTGATAAGAAACGACAACGAAGCCGCACGGGCCTATTATTACAAAGCAATAGGTGTATTTGGTAGAGATGAATTTGAAGATGCATTGGAGAAAATAAAAAATCATAAAAAAATAAATAGATAATTTAAATATACTTGAACATAAGAGCATGTTAAACATTAGGCATATAATAACATTAATATTGGTTTGTGTATTTACCCAGGGTGTATATGCGCAAGTTGATTCGTTATATGCTGCAGCACGCCATTTTGCATTTAACGGAGAACGCCAAAAAGCAAGAACACTCTGTGATAGTGTATTAAAATTAAGTCCGCAATACAGTGAAGTAAGAAACTTAAAAGGCCGTACTTACTCTTGGGATGGATATAGAGACTCAGCAAGAATAGAATTTAATCAAGTGTTAAGTTATGATAGTGCCAACGCAGACACTTGGGAGTCGTTAAGCGATTTGGAATTTTGGGACGATAAAACGCCAAAATCGCTTGAAGCGGCTAATAACGGCATTAGATTTAATCCTAAAAGTAAAAGCCTAATGCTAAAACGTGTAAGGGCTTTGATTGATTTAGCCAGTTACGATGATGCTAAACAAACCTTATCAGAAATAAGAGAAATAGATAGTGTTTGTACTGAATGTAAAGTGTGGGACGATAAAATTTATGAGGCACGTGCAAGAAGTAATATGGGCTTTGGTACTAACATTGATTTCATCCCTGAAGGCAATAGAGAACTCCATAATTACTACGTGCAGTTTGGCCACAAGGCACCAAAAAACAGTGTAATCCTCCGTGTAAACTACAATATCAGAACAATAGGCAGCAGCTCTACCACAGGCTTTCAGCCCGAGATAGATATGTATCCTACCGTATCAAAAAAAGCTTACTTGTACGTAAACTATGGATTTTCAATTTATAATGTGTTTCCACGACACCGCATTGGGTTAGAACTTTACCATAAACTACCTGCAAGTATAGAAGCATCTATTGGAGGTAGGTATATGGATTTTGGAGGAAACAGTAAGGTGTATATTTTTACCGGATCTATCACAAAATACTTGGGCAATTATGCAATAATTTTCAGGCCATTTATTACGCCAGATGAAGTGACCAAAAATGTATCAAGATCGGGTATATTAAACATAAGAAAATACACCTCAAATGCTGATAACTTTTATGGAATTACAGCAGGTGCCGGTTTCTCGCCAGATCAAAGAAATTTTTTAACAGGTGGTACTGGATTTACAACAGAAAGAACCACTATATATTTCCTTCAGGCATATCGTATAGGGGTTGCATTCTCAAAAACATTTACCTTTAAACACTTATTTATAATTGATTTTGATTACCGGTATCAAGAATTAAAAATGGGCCCATCAAGTAGCTTTTACCATACCTTTAGCCCCGGATTTAGTTATAAACACAGATTTTAAACCATCAACCATGAACAACTACAAACATATAAACATGGCATATTTAAATGAGATGTCTGGTGGCGATAAACAATTTGTTATTGAAATGATAACAGACTGCAAAGAAAAGCTACCGGCATACATTGATGAGCTAACTAATGCCATGGATAAACAACTTATAGATGATGTGAGGTTTTTCTCTCACAAGTTACATTCATCATTTCATATAGTTGGTGCATTAGAGTTAGCCACCTTAACTGGTGTTATTGAACAATTAGCAAAAACGCACGAAAGCACTGATAAAATTGTGATTGAGGTTAATAAAGTAGTACCTATCTATAATCAAGTAGTACTTGAACTAGATGAAGAACTTAAACGCTTAAATAGCTAGCGTATGAAAAAGGTTTTAGTAATTGAAGATGAAGATTTGGTAAGAAAATCACTTGAGTTCCGTTTGAAAAAAGACGGCTACCAAGTTACGCCTTGTGCCGATGGAAGGCAAGGTATACAAGCTATTGAAAGTGGTACATTTGATTTGGTATTAACCGACCTGATGCTACCCTACAACAATGGCCTTGAAGTAGTAAGCAAACTAAAATCAGTAAGCAAAGAAACACCCATTATTGTGCTTTCTAACATTGGTTTAGAACACGTAGTGTTGGATGCATTTAACTTAGGTGCGGATGACTACATGACCAAACCATTTAGCCCCAACGAACTTTCTGTACGCGTAAAACGTTTATTAAATAAGTGATTAAAACTAAACACATATATCTGGTTATTGCAATGCTAGTGTTGTTTGTCCAAACGGCTAATGCCCAAAATACTTTTTGGAATAAATTGGTTGATTTGCTTAGCACACAACTTAACTCAACTGAGATATTAATTAGGGTTTGTACCGTATTACTTATTTTGTTTGGGTTGATGTTTATTGGATTCTTCAGTACCTTAATGGTGGCCAGAAGTAAGCATCGCAACGAAGATGCCTACGCAAAAGACATCAAAGAAAAATACGAGTTGTTATTAACAGGTATTATTTTTAATGATGAAGATGAGATGCAAACAGACGAATGGAAAGCATCTAAAAAACGCGTAGTAGAACATTTTAAAAAGAGATACTTACGCAAACGAATCAATAAAAAATACCTACGCGACCACATTGTATTGTTGCATAAAAACTTTGCAGGAACAGCTGCCGATGTATTACGCAATTTGTACATTGATTTAAAGTTGGATAAAGAGGCCATACGCGAATTAAACTCGCCCGATTGGGGAATACAAGCAAATGCCATTAAAGAACTAGCCCAATTAAATATTTTAGAGGCCAAGAAAAAAATTAAAAGTCGAACTTTTCACGAAAATCAAATTTTACGATTGGAAGCACAAGTGGCAATTATTGCCATGGAAGAAAATGATCCGTTTTCGTTTTTAGGTAAAGACAAAAATCATTTAACAGAGTGGCACCAAATCAATCTATCTAAAATTATCGACAGCATTGACAGGGAAAAACTACCACAATTTAGCAGATGGTTTAACTCAAAAAACGAGAGTATTGTTGAGTTTTGCATTAAAATGACCTTACAGTACGATCAGTTTGAAAGTACACCTGAACTTATAGAACTACTCAATCATCAATCGCAAAATATTGTTGGAGAGGCTGCGCGAACTTTAGGCGAATTTGCTGCTTCTGAAGCGCAACCCATGATGATGAAAGTATATCGCAATGCTAACATCCCAACCAAAAGAAAAATTCTAACAGCTTTAGGTAAATGTGGTACACAAGAACTAATTCCGTTTTTACAACAACAATTGGTACAAAACGAAATTAGCATAGCAATGGAAGCCGGAAAAGCATTGAGACTATTGGGTGACGAAGGCATTCAAGTACTGAAAGATCAAACCAACTCCATGCTTTATGGGGTAGGCGATATTTGCAAACATTTATTAGACGAGAGGATTTAACAAAACATGTTGCACCAAATTATAGAGATATTAAACGTTGCCATATTTTTTTACGCTATATCGGTAAGTATAGCTTATGTTATTTTGGCCATTTTAAGTGCACGTGCTTTGCATATTTATTTACGTAAAAACAAATTTGTAGACCATAACGTTACATTAACTTCGCCATATGCACCATCGGTTTCGCTTATTGCACCGGCATACAACGAAGAAAAAACCATTGTAGAAAACATACGCTCTTTAATGAGCATACACTACAATAATTTTGAAATTATTATTGTTAATGACGGCAGTAAGGACAGTACCATGCAAACCATGATTGATGCCTATAATTTGCAAAAAGTTGATTTCTTTGTTAACGACCAGATTCCTTGTAAACAAATTAGAGGCGTTTATAAATCAACCAACAAAGCACACCGAAAATTGGTAGTGGTTGATAAAGAAAATGGTGGAAAGGCTGATGCTTTAAATGCAGGTATCAATATTTCTCAATACGATTTGATTACTTGTATTGACGTAGATTGTATTATAGAACAAGATGCAATTTTAAAAATGGTAAAACCATTTATGGAGGAAAAAGACCATGTTATTGCAACCGGTGGAGTGATAAGAATTGCAAACTCTTGCGTAATAGAAGATGGTAGATTATTGCATGCTAAAATTCCTGAAAGTATCATTCCGCGTTTTCAAGTTGTAGAATATCTAAGGGCATTTTTAATGGGCCGCATGGCATGGAGTAAACTAAACGGTTTATTATTAATTAGTGGTGCTCTAGGCTTTTTTGATAAAAAAATTGTAGTAGCATGTGGTGGATACAATCATAATACGGTTGGCGAAGACATGGAACTCGTGGTGCGCATGAGACGCTACATGAGCGACAATAAAAAACCATATAAAGTGGTTTATATTCCAGACCCATTGTGTTGGACAGAGGCGCCTGCTGATTATAAAATATTAGGCCGACAAAGAAACCGTTGGATGCGCGGAACCATGGAAACCCTATGGATGCACAAAGCTTTATTCATGAATCCAAAATATGGTTTACTTGGTGTTTTAAGCTATCCGTTTTGGATGTTTTTTGAATGGCTTGCACCTATTATAGAGTTTTTTGGATTGTTGTATTTCTTGTTCCTGGTATTTATGGGATACAGCAATTGGTATTTCTTCCTTATTTTATTTGCTACCGTTTACTTCTTTGCCATTACCATATCTATTCTGGCTTTGGTTTTTGAAGAGTTTAGCTACCGCCAATACAGTAAACATTCCGATATTTTAAAGCTTATTGGTACCGCTATGGTCGAACCCTTAATTTACCACCCGCGTACAGTTTGGTGGGGATTAAAAGGCAACTTAGATAAGTTTAAGGGTAAACAAGCTTGGGGTGATATGACACGCGCGGGATTCCAAAAGAAAGTAATCAAATCAGAAACGCAAGGATAGGTTTATTTAAGCCATATCTTCATTTTATACTTCGGGCAAATTGATGTAATTTGCGGGCCACTTTATGACTAATCAACCAAAAAGATATTTAGTTACAGCGGCTTTGCCATACGCAAACGGACCTGTACATATTGGCCACTTAGCAGGCTGTTATTTACCTGCCGATATTTATGTGCGTTACCTGAAAGCACAAGGTAAAGATGTGGTATTTATTTGTGGTAGCGATGAGCACGGTGTACCCATTACCATTAAAGCTAAAAAAGAAGGCGTAACTCCACAGCAAGTGGTTGATAAATATGATGGCATTATGAAAAATGCCTTCAAAGATTTTGGTATTGATTTTAGTTATTATGGTCGTACCTCCTCAAAAACTCACCACGAAACGGCACAAGCATTTTTTAAAAACCTTTACGATAAAGGCGTTTTTAAAGAAGAAACCACACAACAATATTACGATGAAGAGGCTAACCAATTTTTAGCAGATAGGTACATCACGGGTACTTGTCCGCGCTGCGGTAATGCAGGTGCTTATGGCGACCAATGCGAGAAGTGCGGAACCTCACTAAATCCAACTGATTTAATCAATCCAAAATCGGCATTAAGCGGTGCAACACCTGTGTTAAAAGAAACCAAAAACTGGTTTTTACCTATGGGTGATATTCAACAAAGCGAACAGTTTCAAAACTATATTAAACGCTTTGATGGATGGAAAAGTAACATTAAAGGTCAATGCCAAAGTTGGTTAAACGAAGGTTTACAACCACGTGCCATGACACGCGATTTAGATTGGGGTGTTCCGGTTCCGGTTGAAGGTGCCGATGGCAAAGTATTGTATGTTTGGTTTGATGCACCTATTGGTTACATCAGCGCAACTAAGGAGTATCTGGCTAAAAACGAAATTCAAAATTCGAAATTCGAAGATTGGTGGCAAGATGATGAAACTGCATTAATTCATTTTATAGGTAAAGACAACATTGTGTTTCATGCCATCATTTTCCCGATGATGTTGATGACACATGGTAATTATATTTTACCAACTAATGTTCCTGCAAATGAGTTTTTAAATTTAGAAGGTGATAAAATTTCTACCTCACGCAATTGGGCAGTTTGGTTACATGAATATTTGGTTGATTTTCCAAATAGGCAAGATGAATTACGTTATGTGTTAACCAGTATTGCTCCTGAAACAAAAGACAGTGAGTTTACTTGGAAAGATTACCAAACACGTGTAAACAGTGAATTGGTAAGCATTTTCGGAAACTTTGTAAACCGCGTTTTGGTGTTAAGTGATAAATATTACCAAGGTGTAATTCCAAGTGTTAATCAACCATTAACTGACGAAAAATTAGTATCCGCACGCACACTTTGTTTTGATGGCATAGCACAAAGTTTACACCAAATGCGTGAAAATTTAGATGCTGTAAAACTGCGTGATGCACAAGCAGAATTTATAAATGCTGCACGTGCCGGTAATAAATACTTAGCCGATACTGAGCCTTGGAAATTGGTAAAAACAGATGAAGAAAGTGTAAAGGCTATTATGTTTGATGCTTTACAAATTTGTGCGAAGTTGGCCATTGCTGCAGAACCATTTTTGCCACACACCGCAACCAAACTAAAGGCCATGTTAAACGCACTACAATTGCATTGGAGCAGTTTGTTTAACGAGTTTTTATTGGAAAGCGGACATCAATTGGGCAAACCAGAAATTTTATACAAGCAAGTTGAAGATGCAGAAATTCAAATTCAGTTAGACCGTTTGCAACGTATAAAAACAGAAAATGAAAACTCGCAAAAACAAGCGGCATTAACATCAGAAAACAGCGAAACCAACCAACTACAGCCCGTTAAGGCCGATATTGTTTACGATGATTTTGATAAAATTGATTTACGCGTAGGTAAAGTTTTAACAGCCGAGCGTGTACCTAAAGCTGATAAATTATTAAAACTTACCGTTGATTTAGGATTTGAGCAACGCACCATTTTAAGTGGCATTGCCGAGTATTATCAACCTGAGGAATTAGTAGGTAAATTGGTAACCGTAGTGGCTAATTTAACACCACGTAAAATTCGTGGTATTGAAAGCCAAGGCATGTTACTGATGGCCGGAAACGATTTTGGTAAATTATACAGCGTAGGCCCGGAGAATGATATTGAACCGGGAAGCGCGGTGAAATAATAATCAACCTAAATAATATTTAAACCTCATTGATGTAAAAGTCGATGAGGTTTTTTATTTTAGTAAAGCCTAAACTATTAAATCCGTCACTCAGGCTTTTAAAAATAAAATTTTAATACAGATGAAAAAAATTGATTTATTTAAAGTGTTTATTATTCTTATTGGAATATCGTTCTTGTATTTGTTTCATGATTATCGTAAAAATGGAAGATATCAAGTGCTAGCCGAAGAAGGTATTAATACGATTATCGACACAAGAACGGGGGAATTGTTTTTGGTAGTATATCCAGAGTCTGACGCTCAAGGACTTATTAAGAGTTTTAAAAATAAGGGGGAAGTAGTTCCATATATTGGGCCAATTCAAGCACAATAAAACACTAACAATTATTTTAATAATTAATTGTTCTTGAGGTGTTTACATCATACAAAAGAAGTTTCTTGCTTCTGTTCAAGTACATATGGTCAGTATGCAGGAAAGTAAACTGTTCTATAAACGCAACGCCACGCAACTCTATAAACATGAAGAGTATACGGTTAATTTCAGCCCAGTGAATCATACCTAAAATGAAATAATTGTATAATCTCAACACGAGAATTAGCGACACACAAACCACAGGTACGTATGAACTGGAAAATGAAACCTCCTTAATGTAAAAGTTAATGAGGTATTACTGTTTGAACTCTAATCATTAACAACTTAACATACTGTAAAAACCAACAAAAAATCACTGAGTAAAAGTTGGTTGGAGTGTTAATGTAATTTAGGAAGATTAATGACAACCTGTAAATTATCAACTGTTTAACATATGTCATTTTGTCCCAAAAAGAGTAGCGGAACAATCATTGAACCCTAAATACAAAATAATTTAAAAAATGAAGAAGAATTACTCATTATCTGAAATGCCAATAATCGATTTGGATTTGGCAAAAAATCTAATTACTGAAATTGACCGAGAAATAAACTCGCTCAAATATTCAAATCTTAAAACTGAGGAAGGTTTTACAACTGAATTGAAGAGGCTACAACAAAAAGTTAGTCTTTCTCCTGTTGAGTTTTCGAAACCTGAGATTATCAATCATCGAGCTGAGGAAAAGCTCATGTCAACTGATCATCGCTCGCAATACGGAGGCAAAACTCAAACTTATATCATTACCGTTAAGGTCGGATTTAAAGGCTCGCCAATACTTTTTAACTATAGACCCAATGGATTTCAATATAGTTCAAGTGTTGAGCCTTTAATACAACAACCTTCAGGTGATGCCATATACCTAGACATTGAATATGTCGGTTTAGGCGATTAGGAAGGAGTTTTAAAATAGGTAGTTAAATATATGAAGGTTACTTACTTGTTAATTTCATTAATAAAAAAATATATTAATGATGGATGGATATCAATGATGACCTCTAGCGTTGAACAGAAGTTAACTGAATACAAACAAAAATTAGAAATTCTTTACGGAAACTAAAAATAAGAGATTGGGTTTCGGCAGAAGTATTATCAAAGTTCAATGTGGTAGAATACCTATTACAAATTGGTAAATTAACACTTCAACCCAAATAAAAAGAAACCTCATTAATGTAAAAGTTAATGAGTTTTTTTTATTTTAGTATAACCAAAACCATTAAACCATGAGTGAAGAAACCACGAAATTTGTTACCATTAAACAATGGGCCGAAGATGACCGTCCTCGCGAAAAAGCCATGACCAAAGGTTTCAGCGCCTTATCAGATACCGAACTATTAGCCATACTTATTTCAACCGGAACACGCGATGAAAGTGCAGTTGATTTAGCCAAACGTATTTTAGCCCTTACCAATAATAATTTGGTAGAGTTGGGTAAACTCAAATTTAAAGACCTGCAAAAAGTAAAAGGTATTGGTGTGGCCAAAGCCATAACCATTGCTACAGCCATGGAATTAGGCCGTAGGCGCAACTTGGCCGAAGCAAAATCAGATCATATTTTTTTAAAATCAAGTGCGCAGGCATTTGCTTACTTTCATCCCATATTGGCTGATAGTGCCATTGAAGAGTTTTGGGTAGCTTACTTAAACCGAAGTAACCGTTTAATAGAAGTAAAAAGGGTAAGCGAAGGCGGTGTTTCCGGAACCGTTGCCGACCCTAAAGTAATTTTTAAACACGCAGTTGATTTATTGGCATCAAACATTGTGTTGTGCCACAACCATCCTTCGGGCAGCAAAAGCCCAAGCGATGCCGATAAACGCCTGACCAAAAGATTGGTGGAGGCCGGTAGGTTAATTGATGTGCATGTAATGGATCACATCATTATTGCCGAAGAAGATTATTACAGCTTTGCGGATGAATCGATGTTGTAAAAAAATCAAACCAAAAGCTTTACTACCTGATTTACTTAACTTTAATGTTAATAAAACTGAACCAACAGCCTAATTTGTGGGCATAACTTATTAGCTGCCATAATCATTATCTCAATTGCATATTATTTCTATCTTTGCGCCCGTTAATTATGGATAGAAGAGTTAGAGTTCGTTTCGCACCTAGTCCTACCGGTGCATTACATATTGGTGGTGTGCGCACTGCCTTGTACAATTATTTATTTGCCAAAAAACATGGTGGCGATTTTTTAATTCGTATCGAAGACACCGATCAAACCCGTTATGTACCGGGTGCCGAAGATTATATTATTGAAGCCCTAAAATGGGTTGGTATTATTGCCGATGAAGGTATTGGTTTTGGTGATGGCCCACACGCGCCTTATCGCCAAAGCGAACGTAAACCTATGTATCGCCAATATGCCATGCAACTTATTGATGCGGGATATGCTTATTACGCATTTGATACTGCCGAAGAATTAGATGCCATGCGCGAACGCCTTAAAGCAAGTAACGTAGACAGTAAGTATGATGCCATTACACGTATGGCCATGAAAAACTCGCTTACTTTACCTGAAGATGAAGTGAAGCGCAGGTTAGATGCAGGCGACCCTTATGTGGTACGTATTAAGTTACCAAAAAAAGAAGATGTAAAGTTTCATGATGAGATTAGAGGTTGGGTAAACATCAACACGGCTCAAATGGACGATAAAGTTCTGTTTAAAAGTGATGGCATGCCAACTTACCATTTGGCTAATGTGGTTGATGATTATTTGATGAACATATCACATGTTATTCGTGGTGAAGAATGGTTGCCTTCTGCCCCACTTCACGTATTGTTATACCGTTATTTAGGTTGGGAAGATGTAATGCCAAAGTTTGCGCACTTACCTTTATTGTTAAAGCCTGAAGGTAATGGTAAATTAAGTAAACGTGATGGTGATAGATTAGGTTTCCCGGTGTTTCCTTTAGAGTGGAAAGATCCTGCAACAGGTGAAGTAAGCAGCGGTTATCGCGAAAGTGGATATTTACCTGAGGCGGTAATGAACTTGTTGGCATTTTTAGGCTGGAACCCTGGTACTACACAAGAAATATTTAGCAGAGAAGAATTGGTTGAAGCATTTACATTAGACCGTGTAAGTAAATCGGGTGCTAAGTTTGATCAAAACAAAGCCAAGTGGTTTAACCAACAATACGTTCGCCATACACCGGATGCAGTTTTAGCTGAATCGTTAAAAAAAGATGTATTGGCACACAACTTAAATTACAGTGACGAATACATTACCAAAGTTTGTGGGTTGATTAAAGAAAAAATCAGCTTTATAAAAGAATTGTGGGAAGTAGGTAGCTATTTCTTTGTTGCACCAACACAGTATGATGAAGCTGTTATCACCAAACGTTGGAATGATAAAAGCCCGTTGGTATTGCAAGATTTAATTCAATTGGTAAGAGGCAACGAAACTTTTGATGCCACATCATTTGAAGCAAATTACAACGAAGCATTATCAAAAAATGGCGTAAGCAATAAAGAGTTTTTACAATTGCTACGTGTTTGCTTAAGCGGTGTAGCAGGCGGACCACCAATTTTTGAAATGGCTCAATTGTTTGGCAAAGAGGTAACTCTTGAGCGCTTACAACATGCATTAAACAACATCAAAAAATAACACATTAAACTTTGAAAAACGCATTAGCCATACTAAGTATTTTAACCTTATCAGCTTGCACCATGGGTAAGTTTGATAGGTATCCGGGTCAGGCGCAACGCGAGTTTCCAAGTAACATGACAGGAGTGTATTATTTGCTTTTGCCATCAAACTTAACCGGCAAAAAAACTACCGGAACCGATACTGTTTTTTATACCATCAACAAAACTGGTTTAGAGATAAAAGACAGCAGCAAAACCGAAATAAAACCATTAGACAGCAATCAGGTGCTTTCGTTGGTGCAAAACAAATATTATGTGCTATCAACCAAAGATAATGAAGACCCTGACTATTGGAACTGCATGGTTTATGTATCCGATAAAAAAGGAATAAACATATATCCTGCCATTGACGAACAAAAAAATACTGATTTGAAGAAGTTTTTTAAACGTAAATTTTTGCGCTTAAATAACAACAACGATTCGGTGTTTGTATACGAGATGCACGATGCAAATTTTGTGCGTTATGTAAACAAAGAATTAAAAGGGAATCATACCATAAGGCTAAAAAAATTAACATCTAATACTACTAATTAAATGAACAGACCCATACGCGTTTTAGTTGCCAAAGTTGGTCTTGATGGACACGACAGAGGAGCCAAAGTAATTGCAACCGCTTTGCGCGATGCAGGCATGGAAGTTATTTACACCGGTCTTCGCCAAACTCCCGAAATGGTGGTGCAAGCGGCATTACAAGAAGATGTTGATGTAATAGGTGTAAGTATATTATCAGGTGCACACAACACTGTTTTTCCGCGCATTATGGAACTGCTTAAAAAAGAAGGTTTAAATGATGTATTGGTTACAGGTGGCGGAATAATACCTAATGAAGACATGGTTGAATTGGCCAAACTTGGTGTAGGAAAATTATTTGCACCGGGTGCGCATACCCACGAAATTTCTGATTACATAAAAACCTGGGTTGCCCAAAACAGACAGTTTTAATATTTGTAAATTATATAACTAATGACAACAGTAGCAATGAGTGATAACATAACAACTCGTATAGAAAACGGAATTTTATACATAACCATTAACCGCGAAACCAAATTAAACGCTTTAAATATTCAAACATTAAAAGATATTAAAGAAGCTGTTTTAGCTATTTACGAAAACAAAGAAGTACAAGGTGTAATACTTACGGGCGCTGGTGCAAAAGCATTTGCTGCCGGTGCTGATATTGCAGAATTTGCAAACTTTAATGTAGAAGAAGGCACACGCATGAGCGCAGACGGACATGGTGTATTAAACGCAATTGAAAAATGTCCTAAGCCTGTAATTGCTGCTGTTAATGGATTTGCATTAGGTGGTGGTTGCGAGTTAGCCATGGCTTGTCATTTAAGAGTAGCAGCCGAAAACGCAAAATTTGGTCAGCCTGAAGTTAATTTAGGTTTAGTACCTGGTTATGCTGGTACTCAACGTTTAGCTCAATTGGTTGGTCGTGGCCGTGCTATAGAGTTACTAATTACAGGTGATGTAATTAACGCAGCAGAAGCGCATAGAATTGGACTAGTAAACCATGTGGTTCCGCAAGACCAATTGATGGCAAAATGCGAAGAGATTTTAAACAAAGTAAAAGCGAAAGCACCATTGGCTATTGCATCTGTTATTCGTTGTGTAAACGCACATTTTGATAAAAAGATGGATGGCAA
>CAZRVA010000006.1:1106-44041 GCA_964603255.1 uncultured Chitinophaga sp. | reverse complement strand
TTCTAATATTTTCGTAAGTTTTACGGTTGGCGTCAAACCATTCTTTATTGTTATTTTTTTCTAAGTTTCTAAGAAAATCGAGCAACGATTTAAAATCCATGATAAATAATTTTAAAGCAATTTAGTTATTTGATTATTTTCGCCACAACATTGGCAATAAAGTTAAGTGGGTTGATGTACAATACATCATCAAACCAATAACTTAAACCAACAATATTTTTATGGCAGACAGAGAAAGACCAAGTTTTGAAGATAGTAACAACGTAACCGTACAGCGTTGTTTTTTTGCATACGAATACGCTAAACCTTATGTTGAGGGTAAAACTACAGCCGATATTGGTTGTGCCGATGGTTACGGAACACAGTATTTGGCCGATTTTACCAAAACCACAGTTGGGGTTGATTACAGCGAAGAAACCCTGGTAGAAGCCAGAAAAAAGCACGCAGCAAAAACAAACTTAACATTTAAATCAGGTTCGGTTCCGCCAATTCCTTTAGAGAGTGAAAGTGTAGAAGTAGTTACCGCATTTCAGTTTATTGAACACATACACGATAGGTTAGGATTTATAAAAGATGTTCACCGCATTTTAAAACCCGGTGGTGTATTTTTATGCTCTACACCAAACATAAAAATGAGTATTGCGCGCAATCCTTTTCATGTGCACGAATACACATTTGATGAAATGAAAAGTGAAATGGCAAAAGTGTTTCCCGATTTTGAAATATTGGGTGTTCAGGGCAATGCAGCGGTAAATAAATATTATGATGATAATGCCAAATGGGCTAAAAAGATTTTACGTTTAGATCCATTAGGTTTGCATAAAATTATACCTGCAAGTTGGTTGGTTGCGCCTTATAATTTTTTAACCACCATTATGCGCAAAAACCTTAAAGAGCAAAACAACGATACACTAAACATTACCACAAAAGATTTCTTTTTAACCAAAGAAAACCTGGACAATACGTGGGATATTTTTGTGATAGCAAGGAAAAAATAGCGGGGAAAAATTCGAATCATTGTTATCAGAAATGTATGCGCTGAACTAAGTTCTGAAAAGGAATTGACTCTGCCTAAGAGTTAATAATCCAATAACCTATTAACTAATAACTAATAACGAAGTAGAGCGTAGCTAATGTCGAAGTTTGATATTTACGAACAACCAAACGAAACCATAAACACCAAACCAATAACCTTAAACCAGTTTATCGCTCCAGGTAATACCTCAAACTTTCCCAATATTGTGCTGGCCAAAACTGCTTAATTTCCTCAGCAAATTCTTGCGGTATGGCGGTGTGAAACAACTCAACCGTGCATGTTCCATTCGGGTTATCAGTTAGTATAATTGCGGCTTCGCTAAAATGATTATTGGGCCACCTTGCATCAACCCAAACTAAGCTCCAGATGATTTTTTTGCCACGCTCCAGTATTACCGATTTGCCAATAACCTTACCATCAACCAATACAATTTCATCACCTTCTTTTTCGCTAACTTTAACCAATTCTCCTGTAAACGAAGCATGTCTGCGTTCATCAGTTAAAATGGTATAAATATCAATTGCACTGGTGTTAAAAGTTTCGGTAAAATGTAAGTCGGATAAAAGCATGGTTCAAACATAATCAATCCAATTAAAAAGCCATTTACCGACCGCATGATTTAGTTTACCTATTATGTGGTAAAATCTATCTAAATCTAATTCATTGTATGCCTATCAAACCTAAGTTTGTACTGTAAAATCAAACAATGAGCAATAACTCAAACTATATAAACAACGATAAATGGGATCACATGCACAGCACCAAAGGCCGCATATTTAGTGGTATTTTGGTGGTTGCTGTTGGTGTTGTTTTGTTGTTAAAACAATTTGGTGTGCAATTTCCTAATTGGCTTTTTACCTGGGAAGCACTTATTATACTTTCGGGTTTATACTTAGGTATTAAACACGATTTTAAACACATGAGTTGGCTTGTTATGGTGCTTATTGGTGGTGTGTTGATTGTTGATGATGTTTTTCCTGAAACACATTTAGAGCAATACCTATGGCCTACGGTGGTGATATTTGTTGGTTTGGTGATGGTAACCACGGCCGGAAAACGTAAAGAACGCTGGAAAAATTGGCGAGAAGGATGCCGTAGAAACAGCATGGTTCAAAGCAGCGAAAATATGTTAGACACGGTCTCTATTATGGGCGGTGTTAAAAAGAACATCATTACCAAAGAGTTTAAAGGTGGCGAAATAACCTGCATTATGGGTGGCTGCGAAATAAACCTTAGTCAAGCCGATTTTACCGGTAAAGTAATTTTAGAAATTACCCAAATATTTGGTGGTACCTTGCTTATTGTTCCATCAAACTGGGAAATACAATCAGAAAATGTGGCCATATTAGGTGGCATTGAAGATAAACGAGACGCGAAAGATATTAACGTTGATAGCGATAAAATACTTGTACTTAAAGGTGTTACCATTTTTGGTGGCATTGATATAAAAAGTCACTAACCTATAAAAAACCTAATTACCTAATACCATGAAATGGTTTATAACAAAACTTGTATTTAAAGTAGTTACCGGCAACGGAAACCACACACCGCAGTTTGACGAGCAAGTAAGATTAATTGAAGCGAGAAGCCTAAACGAAGCATTTTTTAAAGCCCGTTTTATTGGTGGTAGAGAAGAAGATGCATTTATGACGGAAGACTTAAATGCTGTGCGTTGGGAATTTGTTGATGTGTTTGAATTAAAAGAGCTTGATGAATTGAAGGATGGTATGGAGTTGCATTCACGCATACACGAAACCGAAAGTGCCGAAACTTATATTAACTTTGTGCAACACCGTGCACAAGTAATTGAGCAGCAAACCAAACCACAGTTGGTTTCGGCATAATACACAACATGCAAGATTTTACGTTTAACAGGTTTGTTCGTATATACATTACTATTGGTACTATTTTTACCTTAATACATACGTACATACTCATTACATTTAATATTCCGGTTAAGCAGGCTTTGGTTGATGCTTCCATTAATAACATACTTGTTTTATTGGCCGGTGTAGGCACTTATAATATTTTACGTTACTACAAACCCATTCGCGAAAGCCTAGTGTACCCAAGGCTTTGGGCCATGCTGCAAGCCATTATTATTACTGTAATTTTTAATGCTATTGTTCGCTCTATTTATGCCAATGACGATGCTTATTTGAGTTTTTTAGATGCATCAAAACTTGTAAGAGGCGTATACAATTTACTAAACATAACACTGATGAGTGTTTTTGTTTTTTTATGGTTTTTATTTAGTGATGAGCAAAAGAAACAACAACGTATTTTAGATGCCGAAAAACTGAATCGCGAAGCTGAGTTGGTTAGTTTACGCCAGCAATTGCAGCCACACTTTTTGTTTAACAGCCTAAACAGCATTAGTGCTTTGGTGGGCACAAGGCCAGAAGAAGCCAGGAAAATGATTCATCAGTTAAGTGATTTTTTACGCGGAACTTTGCGCAAAGATGAGCAAGAAACCATTTTACTTTCGGATGAAATTAACCACCTTAAACTGTATTTAGATATTGAAAAAGTAAGGTTCGGTCATCGTTTAAGCACCAATATTTTGGCAGATAGTGAAGTGATTAAATGTAGAATTCCGCCACTTATTTTACAACCCTTGGTAGAAAATGCCATTAAGTTTGGTTTGTATGATGTGGCCGGACAAGTAAACATTAGCGTTGTTTGCAGTTGCAATACACAATACCTTACTGTAACCATTACCAATCCGTTTGATGATAAAACATCATCACCACAAAAAGGTGCGGGATTTGGTTTATCATCTGTGCAACGCAGGCTTTATTTATTGTTTGCCCGAAACGATTTAATTACTACTTCGCACCAACATAATTTGTTTACCACCATAGTTAAAATACCACAAACCGTATGATTAAATGCGTGATTATAGATGATGAACCACTGGCAAGATTAATTGTTAAGGAATACTTGCAACAATACCCCGAAGTTGAGGTTTTGCAAGAGTGTAACGATGGTTTTGAAGGTGTTAAAGCCATCATGCAACATCAACCCGACCTGATATTTTTAGACATACAAATGCCTAAAATTAATGGGTTTGAAATGCTTGAGTTAATAGAAACACCACCGGCTGTTATCTTTACTACTGCTTTTGATGAGTTTGCCATGAAAGCGTTTGATAACAACGCAATAGATTACCTACTAAAACCATTTAGCAAAGAACGTTTTGACAAAGCTTTTGAGAAGTGGTTAAGCAAACGAAATACGCCAAGTGATATAAACGATCAACTAAGCGAAAACAGACAGCGTACGGCTGACGAAAACAGCAGGGTGGTGGTTAAAACACATAACCAAATACGCATCATACCTATTCATGATATTATTTATTTAGAAGCATATGATGATTACGTAAAAATGCATACTACACAAGGTATGTTTTTGAAAAAGCGCACCATGAGTAGTTTTGAGCAAGGCTTAAACCCTAACGAGTTTGTACGTGTGCATCGTTCGTACATCATAAAACTGGATCAACTAACGCGTATAGAGCAACCCGAAAAAGATGTGCACGTGGCACTGCTAAAAACTGGTGCTAAGGTGCCGTTGAGTAAAACGGGGTATAGCAGACTGAAGGTTGTTTTGGGGATGAAGTAGGGAAGGGGTAATACAAAAAAAATTTGTTGTTGTCTATTGGGCAAACTTGATTTGATTTTTAAATTGCCTCAAGCAATAAGAATGCATTAAGTAAATTTGGGTTTCTTAAATAAATGTAATTGTTGATTTTTTGATTTCTTGCATATAAATAAAATGCATAATCCAACTAACCCAACTGATAATAAACCGCCAAAGCTACCAAAGCGAAAAACAAGATTTCTTTGAGGATAAACCGCCTATCGCTAATAAAGTAATAAGCCACCACAATACTTACCGGCACACTCAAATAAACCAAAGCATACAGGTAATTTACGTTTTCAAAAAACAATCCGGCAAGCCCGAAAAACAGCATTAAATAAATGCTTTGAATAATCCTGCGGGTTTTTACTTTATTGCGGAAAAAGTTTTGCTGCAAGTTAAAAACAGACACCACCGTTATGGGTAAAATTATTACCCAAGGCAACAAACGAATCCAATTGGTTTCGATGGTTTTAAGCTGTTTTTGCTCAAAACTTTGAACAATGTATAATAACAACTCATCGTAACGGTTGGTCACGTAAAAATAAATTGCGGTAAAGTATAAAGGGATACAAATACCCAAAATAGAAACTACCAGGTAACGTAAATTAAACGAGGTAAAAATAATTACACTGATTAAAATAAAGGGTAAAAACAGCAATAAATCGTAGTTAAATAAAATGCCAATTCCTAGGTACAATCCGGCATCAAGCACTACCAATAAAGGGTTTTTAGACTCGTACAAATAACACAAACGCTGTAATAACAACAATACAAATGTGTTAGAAATAAGCTGTGGCGTTAACTCGGTTTGTTGTATAAAAAAACTGTTTAAAACAATGTAAATCAATCCCGGTAAAAAGGTGTCTTTGTATAAAATACCTTGCGATGAAACAATGTAATTGATAAAAACAGCTTGTAAAAAAACCAATGCCGTTGCAATAATTAAACTCCAGAAATAAGGATTGGGCAAGTTGGCTACAAACCCAAATGTTAGGCGGGCAAAGGGTGCGTTTTGAATAAACTCATACTTTGGCAATGCTGTTAAAGCAGGTAAACGCAACAATACTGTTATAATAAACAGCATAATACCTGCCAATAAAGTATTTTGTCTAAATAGGTTTAACACGCCTTAAAATTTACGGTGCAAAATATGTTAAATAGCGGCATTATTCATAGTTGGGTTATAAAAATATTAACCAGCTAAAAATTAAGCCTCATTAAACAAAACCTACGGTCTTTTGATGTTGGAATAATAACCGATCTAGCTGATACCTGACGCGACTCAGGAGGCATAATGGTTACAAAATAACTCATCGATTTAATCAAAACTTTATAATCTATCTCGCCTTTTTTGCCAATGGTAGTTAGTAATACATCCCCTTCATTGGTAACATCTTGGTTGTAAACCAAGCCAATTTTATCATTACTCAACACAGTAATAAATGACGAATAATATCCTGCATCGTTCATGCTGGTTTGGTTCTTTTTAATAAAATCTTTGAAACGATCAGTGCCATCTGCGTTTTTGGCAATAATTATTACTTCATCATAATTGTATACGGTTTTGTAGCTTGTTTGCGGAAAGCCATTTAAATTGTAAGTATATGATTGTTTGGTTTCGTAATATTTTTCGGCAAGAATGGTACAGCCACCATCACTATTCGGAATCAGCTTTCGCACATACATATCGGTAAGTATGGGTTTACGTTCGTTTTGCATAATACCGGCAACTTTGCTGCTAAAGCCAATGTCAATGGCATCAAACCTTTTTACACTCAGGTTGGCGTTTGGTATATCTAATTTGCAATAAACTGTACCCAATGCTTTGTTATCTGATTTGTCGCTGTAAAAGCCCGCAACATTTACAGTTTTTGCATAGTTGTTTACCACCAAACCAAGGTCGTTAACAAAAACCGAATCTTTACCAATTGGAAACTCAAGCATATTGTCGTTTGCTGCAAAATAGGCATACAAAAAATAGTTACGCGGACGATAGTCACGGGGCTTTTTGCCATCTTTTGGAAAATCAATTAAGGCAAAAGCATTTCCTTCGTTATCACACTCTACATTGTTTACATATACATCATCAGCAGCATAATCAAGCCCAAACCTGCGCGTAAATTTTGGGTTAAGTGTAGCATCAAACCCAAATACGTTTAAAATACTTTTGTTTTTGTCGTTGCCCTGGGTGATGAACAAAATGGTAAAATACTTTTTATCGGATGAGGCACGAATAAAAACCCGCTTATCGTTACTTAAATTTCCATCAACAGAAACAAGTGTTTTGGTGCTTAGTAAATTAATGTTGTTATCAATAACTTGGAGTTGTAACTCAACCTTACCCGAAATACCTTTTAACGTGCTAAATTGATACAATCCATTTTCGTGAACAATGGCACGTTCAACCCAAGAGTTTTCGGGTTGAGGCAGGTCCTTTACAAAATCTAAAGCAAGGTTGTTTTTATACTTTTCAATTTGAAGGTCTTTTCTAAACTCGTTGTTGCGTGAGCGGGCCAAAAATATACCCGATCCGTTTTCGCCTAGCACTTGTGTGTAGTTATACTTAGCTTTTGTTTTTTGCTGATTGCCCCACTCAACCGTTTGTGCTTTAAGTTGCACAAACACGAGCAGCATTATAAATGTAAATGAGATTGAATGGTTTTTCATACCAATGCAAGTTAATAAACCCCGTTCACTTTTTGTTAGTTCTTCAACCACAATTCAGGGTTTTGTTTTTCCTGAACCTTCCATATTTCAAAATGAACTTCGGTTTCGTCTTCATCGTTGGTAAGCACGGTTCCAATGGTTTCGCGCGTATCAACGGTTTGTCCTTCCTTAACGTTTACAGCGCTCAGTTTAGCATAGGCGGTGTAGTATTTACCATGACTTATCAAAACAATTTTACCCATTCCGGGAATAGAGAAAATAGATTTTACAGTTCCCTTAAACACACTTCTAACTGGGCTACCAGGCTGGGTTTGAATATCAACCCCATTGTTGTTTACCATTACACCTTTTAGCGTTGGATGGGCGTGTGTACCAAACCTTTCGGCTAAAGTACCGCGCTCTACCGGCCAAGGTAAATTGTTTTTATTGCTTTCAAAATCGTTCGACAAGCGTTGTGCTTCAGGGGTTAAATACATATCGCCTGGAGCTGTTTTTGGTTTGGCTGCTTCGGTAGTTTTAGGTTTTGTTCCACCTGTGGTGGTTTTGGGTTTTGATGCCGCTTCGCGTTTGCGTGCTTCTTCTTCTTTTTTGCGTGCTGCAGCAATTTCTTTCTGAATTAAATCGGCAATCGCATCGTTTAACTTACGCGCTGCACGTTCGTTTTCGGCCAATGTTCTGCGCAATTCCTTTTCACGTTCTTGCAGTTTTACCAATACTGCACTTTCTTCTTTTTTATCAACCTCAAGCTCTTTTTTCTCGGCTTCTTTTAGTACAATCAAGCCTTGTTTTTCGCGTTTGGCAGCAATAATCTCGTTAAGCTCTTGTATAATTTGCTGTTGGGTGTGCTGTATTAATTCTGCTTGGTGTTTGCGGTAATCGCCTAACTGGTTTAGGTATTGAATGCGTTTAATGGCTTGATTAAAACTTTGTGCAGCAAAAATAAACATCACCTTATCGTACACATTGCGCTGCTTGTATGCGCCCAACAAGCTTTTGCCGTAATCTTGTTTTAAGCGGGTAATGTCATCACGTAAATTGCTTATTACCACTTGTTGCTCAATAATTTGTTTTTCGAGCATGGCAATTTCATCAGCAACGGTATTAATCACCTTTTCACGGTTCTCAATTTGTCTGCTAATTACCTGTAAATCGGCAAGTGTTTTGTTTTGTTTTTTGCGGGTTTCTTCCAGTACCTTTTTGGTTTCCTGAATTTTTTTAACCAGTTCCTTTCGCTGATTTTCAAGCGCTTTACGTTGGTTGGAATAGTTGCCCTGCTGGCCACTAACACCAATTACCCAAAGGCTTAATAATAATACAAATAATGTTTTATGGTTTAACCACTTCATACCCCGATGGAACTGTAAATTGAACTTCGCGTTTTTTAGTGAACACAAAGTTGCTCAGTTCAAAGGTACATTCTATATTTTTTTCTGCCCGTATGTTAATATTCATGGCAGTTGGGTACTCGTTTTGGTTAAATGTGCCGTATGTTGGGTAGGTAATGTTTAATTGGCGCGATTGGTTTTGCTCGGCTATTAAAGTGCGGTTTACCTTGTAGTTAGTGTTATAAAAGGTGGTTTGCTTTTGGGAATTTATTAGGGTTGAAACTGATAATGCACCCAAAATAGTATCCACTACACTTTTTTGTACACTGTTGTTAAAAACAGTATTTCCTACTATAAGATTTTGAAGATTGTTAAGTTTTAGGGGCACGTTGCTCATGCGTTGGATGTAACCAAAATCGGTAGCGATGTATTTGCGGTGGAGCCTGTCTAGTATCTTTACACTGTCTTGGGTTATCATAATACGCGCTACCTCAATACCCAATACTGCAGTTACACTCATCCAAATGTATTGGTCTTTTTCCATCATCAGGTTTATATCCAACTCCACTTTTTGTTTATCGTCTTTGTAGTTGGCCTTGGCCCTGCTTTGGTAAAACGAGAAGGTATTGGTGTTGGCATCAATGGTGTTTATAACTACCTCGGTTGGTGTTGGTCCTTGTTGTTGGGGCAACTTAGTTTCTATTGGTGTTGTGCTCACCATCTTTTTGCTTTTGCAACTGTTGGTTGCAACAACTAAATTTAAACAACAAAATACCCAAAACAACTTTTTACTCATACCACTTTCTGTCTTTTATTTTCTTTTCAATTAAACTGTTTTCAACGCCCAAATCACGGGCTTTTATCCATTGTTCAACAGCTTTATTTACATCACCCAAATGATAAAGCACATCACCGTAATGATCCAAAACTTCGGCATTTTTGGGCGATAACTCCATTGATTTTTCTATTTGAATTTTGGCTTCGTTATACTTTTTCTGCATAAACAAAATCCAACCGTAGGTATCGTAGTAAGAGGCGTTTTCTTTATCAAGCTCAATGGTACGTAAACTCATTTCAGCAGCTCTTTCTAAGTTTGTTTTGCGTAAACTTAAAAAGTAGGCATAGTTGTTTAAGGCATACGTATTGTTACGGTCTAACTTTAATGCTGATTCAAATGCGCTATCGCTGGCGCTGTATTGTTTTAAAAAATGAGCAGCATCGCCAATGGTAACATACAATTGTGCCTGAACAGCAGATTGCCCATCACTAATTTCCAGTCCTCTGCGGGCCATATCAATAGCAGGCTGATACTGTTTTAACTGTTGTGCAGAAAACGTGTAGTATGCATAAAACAACGCTTCGTTAGGAAACAACTCAATGGCACGTTCACAGTCTTTAAGCATTTGTTGGTTATCGCGTAACTCGCTGTTGCAAATCACCATTTGCCGCCAAATGCTGTAGTTGCCCGGCTCAATAATAGCGGCCTTTTCGTATTGTTCGTGTGCTTCTTTAAACTTGGTGTCTTGTGCGTATAAATCGCCTAATAGCATCCATGTTGCAGCTTCATCAGCATTGGCTTGTGTAAGTGCTTTTGCCAATTGGTAATTTTTGTTTTTTTGTTCATCACCAAATTGGTTGCTCGATATTACCTCAATACAAGTGCGCAGTTTAGATTTTACATCTAACGTAGGACTTTTGGCCGCATCTAAAGTATAATTAAACCACTCGGTGTAATTTTTTTTGTTTCGGTAATCGTCTGCCAAAGCAAGTAATGCATAACCGTTATCAGGCTCAATGCTTAATATTTTACGGTAAAGTTCATTTGCTTTTTCTTCCTTTCCGTTTGATAAATAGATATCGGCTAACTGACCAATATAACGCGTGTTTTGTGGGTATGCAGTAGTTAACTTTTCAGCTTCTTTTATGGCTTTATCAACTTTGTTTTGAGCAAGAAAAATGCTTTGCTTTTGCTTAACAATATCCTCGTTTAAGCCAATAACCTTTTCGGCTTCGGTGAGCAGTTTTAAAGCTTTATCAAGCTCGCGTGCCATTACATACATGTAAGTTGCGTCATACAATGCCGGCAACGATTTCGTGTCTTTACGGTAAACAGCAGCGTATAAATCTCCTGCCTTTTTAAATTGCTTTTGCGTTTTGTATACTTCGCCCAAAAGCTTGTTGTACCAGGTGTTTTCCGGTTCAAGCTTGGTTGCTTTTAGTGCGTACCTCTCGGCATCAATCAATAAACTTTTTTGTAAATAGATTTGAGCAGCCAAGTAATTTAACGCACCATTATCGGCATCAATAGCTTCTGCTTGTTTAATTTCTTTAAGCGCTTCATCAGGTTGTTTAACCATTAAAAACTTGTTGGCATTAATAAAATGCTGATCAAATTTTATTTGTTGTTCTTCGGTTAATTTCGGGTTGCTTTTTTGCGCATAAATTATTTGTGTTGGCGCTATAAACATCAACACAAATGTGGTAAGTACACGTAGGGTACTTTTATATAACTGTGGTGTAATCGCCAATGCTTAGGTCTTTTTGTTCGCCTTGATATACAACGTGGCTTCCCAACATGGCATTGTTTATCACAGCATTTTTAATTTTGGTATTGCTTTGAATGATGCAGTTTTCAACCACACTTTTTTCAATTACACAACCTTCGCCAATAGAAGCGTATGGCCCAACAACAGCATTTTTAATCACCACGTTTTTACCAATTAAACTTGGTTGTATTATTTGTGAGTTTACAATGTTTGCTGAGTCGTCAATCATTTTCACGCCATCATCATGCATGTGCTGCAATACGCGCGAGTTGGTGTAAACAGTTGAGTTTTTATTGCCACAATCTAACCACTCTTGTACTTTTCCGGGCTCAAATTTTAAGCCTTTTGCTTTCATGTTTTCAAGTGCGTTGGTTAGTTGGTATTCGCCCTTCTCTTTAATATCGTTATCCAATAAGTATTGTAATTCGTTGCGTAAGTTTGCACCATCAGCAAAATAGTAAATACCAATAATGGCTAAGTCGCTTACAAACGTTGTTGGCTTTTCAACAAAATCAGTTATTACACCGTTTGCATCTAATTTTACTACACCAAATTGGCTTGGGTCATCAATTTGTTGAACCCAAATAATACCGTCTTTACTGCGGTCTAACTTAAATCCTGCTTTAAATAAAGTATCAGCGAATACAATTAATACATTGCCGTCTAACGCTTCTTTGGCACACATAATAGCATGTGCAGTTCCAAGTGCTTCAGTTTGATAATGAATGGTTCCTTTAGCGCCTAACTTAGCGGCCACCTCAACCAATTTTTCTTCAACCGCTTTGCCAAAACTTGGGTGAATGATGTAGGCTACTTCTTCAATACCCTCGCCACATACGTCTTTAAGGTCTTCAATAATTTTTTGTACAATTGGTTTTCCTGCAACAGGAATTAATGGTTTTGGAACAGTTAGGGTATGTGGTCTCATGCGTTTACCCATACCTGCCATTGGTACTATTATTTTCATTTCGTTTTATAGTTAGCGGCTATTGCTGCTTTATAGTTAAGGTTTACAATTTATTTTCCTGTACTGCCGTATCCGCCTGCACCACGAGTTGTTTCACTCAATTGTTCAACAACCTGCCAGTTTGCAGTTTCGTGTTTGGCAATAATCATTTGTGCTATGCGCTCGCCATGTTTTATTTCAAATGGTTCGCTACCTAGGTTAATCAACAATACTTTAATTTCTCCGCGGTAATCAGCATCAATTGTTCCAGGCGAGTTAAGCACTGTTAGGCCATGCTTAAACGCCAATCCGCTTCTTGGCCTTATTTGCGCCTCATAACCCACGGGTAACTCAATAAACAAACCGGTTGGAATCAGTATTCGTTGCATAGGCGCAAGAACTACTGTTTCGGTAATATTAGCACGTAAGTCCATACCTGCAGCATGCGCTGTTTCGTAGGTAGGTAATGGATGCTCCGATTTGTTAATGATGTTAATTTGCATACTTGATAACCGCACGAAAATAGTGTTTTTATTCAAAAATGGTATTAAGCTTTTATGTGCTTGATTACTTGGTTGTTTGGTGGTGGATGGTACTACTTTTATTGGTTTGAGTCATAAAAAAACCGTGAACCACACATTCGTGATTCACGGTTTTAATAAGGTTATTTATTTGCTATTATTTGTTGATAGCGGCAGTCATTTCTTCGCTTTCTGGTTTAACTGATGAAGGGAAGTACGCTTGTAAATTACCTTGCTCATCAATTAAAAACTTATTGAAGTTCCATTTTACTTCATAATCGCCAACGTTGTTGTTGCTTTTTTGGCATAACCATTGGTACACCGGATGTTGGTTTTTGCCCTTCACATCAATTTTTTCGGTTAATGGAAAAGTAACACCGAAGTTCTTTTTGCAAAAAGTGCCTATCTCTTCTTCAGTTCCTGATTCTTGTCCGCCAAACTGATTGCAAGGAAAACCAATTACTACCAATTTGCCTTTGTATTTTTCGCTTAGCTTTTGCAAACCATCGTATTGTTTCGTGTATCCACAAGCTGATGCTGTGTTTACGCACAATATTTTTTTGCCTTTGTAATCAGCAAAATTAATGGTGCCCTTGCCATCAAGGGTTTTAATTTTTAATTCGTAAAACGATTTTCCCATAGGAGCATGCGTTACGTTTTTTGTTCTAAAAATAAAGCTGTAAGCCAACATGCCAAGTGCGGCAATTGACGACAGAATTAGTATTTTCTTTTTCATATTCATAAACTCAATATTGCTTGTTTTACATCTTCCATTTGCCATTGTGGGGTTGATGTTGCTCCGCAAATACCAATAGTATCGCCTTCGTTAAACCAACCTTTATCCAACTCTTCTTTACTGCTTACAAAAAAGGTGTTCGGATTTTCTTCCTTGCACACATCATGTAAAACTTTTCCGTTTGATGATTTTTTGCCTGCCACGAAAACCACTTTATTGTAGCGCTTAGCAAACTTGCGCAACTCTCCATCTCGGTTACTAACTTGTCTGCAAAGTGTATCGTTAAAATCAACCTCAATACCCTTACTTTCTAATAACCCTTTTAACGCATAAAGGTTTTTGGTGCTTTTGGTGGTTTGACTGAACAGCTGCACCTTTTTAGGTAAAGTATGTTGTTCTAATTCTTCAAACTTCTCAATAACAATGGCGTCTCCATTGGTTTGACCCTTTAATCCATCAACCTCTGCGTGACCGTGTTTGCCATAAATAATAATTTGTTCATCATCATTGTAGGCTTCTCTTACACGGTTCTGAAGTTTTAATACAACAGGGCAACTCGCATCAACCAACTCTATATTATTGTCTAATGCTAACTTGTAAGTTTCGGGTGGCTCGCCATGTGCACGAATTAAAACACGCTCGTTGGTTAATGTTTTTAAGGTTTCGTGATTTATAATTTTTAAGCCTTTTTTGCGCAGACGTTCAACCTCTTCATCGTTATGAACAATGTCTCCAAGGCAATACAAATGACCGGTTTCGTCAAGTATTTCCTCTGCCATGTGTATGGCGTAAACTACACCAAAACAAAAGCCCGAATTATTGTCTATTTCTACGTTTACATTCATAGTGATTGCAAAATTAACCATTTAAATCACATAATTGTTTGCGCATTGTAAAACGTTTTAGGCAAACAGGTGTTAACTTTGCATGGCTAACATGACAGAAGAAAAAGAATTTGAAAGTTACAGCGGTCCCGCATCCCTTTCGCCAATACCTTTAAGTGTTGGTTCGGTGCCTATTAAACCAGAAGATAAGGGTAAAATTAGGGCAAATGCTGTGGAGGCCATGCACCATTACGCACAACAAGAAATGGATATGTTGCGTAAACAAGCTGATTTAATTATGCAGCAAGTGCGCGAGATTGAAGACAGGCTAAAAATTTCGGAACAAATTTACCAATCGGAAATGCGTTTCACCCCAGTTGTTAATCAAATTTATCACTTATACGAAAAAGGCGATCATTATGCCATTTCGCTTATTGCACCAAACGAGTGGGGCAGAAGCAAAACAGTAATGAAACATGTGGCTACTATTCGTTTACTTGGCGACCATAGTTGGCAAGTGATTAGCAAAAACAACGATAATCAGTAATTTAAACCTTATTGTTTTTCGCGAATTAAGGTAATGGTTCCGTTTTCTTTACGTTGGTAACCATTAGCCTTTTTAATGGTAATAATGTAATAATAAACACCCTGCGGAATGTTTTCTCCGCCTTTATTTTTTCCATCCCAACACCAACTTCCATCTGTGTTTTCATAAACAGGAGTACCCCATCGGTTATAAATTAAAATGTGGTATTGATCGCACTTTTGGTTTACACCTGTAACTTGATAACAATCGTTTACCCCATCATCATTTGGTGTAAACACATTTGGTATAATAATTTGTTGGGCGCTGTCGCCATCAATAAAATAGGTGTTTTTAGCAGTGTCTGCACAAAAAGTACCCGGGCTGTATATAAGTTGAATTTTATAAGTACCTGTTACATCATAACTGTGCATAGGACTAAATTCGTTGCTGCTGTCTCCATCACCAAAATACCAAACTAAAGGAACGGTGTTACTACTGCTTAAATTCTTAAATATTACATCAAGCGAACAACTATCGCGTTGCATTACAAAATCAGCCTTAGCACTCAAGCTTACAGCAATGTTTTTTTCAACAGTATCGCGCACTTTACACGTGTTACTGTCTATCACAACCAATCTAATGTTGTAATTGCCTGCTACTTTAAGTGTATCGCTAAATGCAGTATCGCTTATACTTGCCAATACATTATTTACGTACCAAAAAAACTGTTTACCATTGTTGCTGGTATTGCTCGCTTTAAAGTAAGAAGGCGCACAAACTGTGCTATCCGTAACTACAAAATCGGCCTTTAAAATATGGCTGTTTAATTTATAGGTTAGGGTTGATGTGGCTGTATCTGCGCATGGTGTATTTGGGTTGGTAATTAAAGTAATTTGGTAGGTGCTGTCTGTTATATATACATGTGTTGGATTGGTTTGGGTTGATGTTTGTCCATCACCAAAATCCCATAAATAACTGATTGGTGTTTGGCTATTACTGCTTGATAAATTGGTAAAAATTACTTGATTAGAGCAACTGTCTTTTTTAACCGTAAATGCCGCAACAGCAGCTGGATGCGAAGTAAAAATTCTTGAAACCGTATCATAAACATTACATGTAAACCGATTGTACACCACCAAGGTTAAGTCGTAATTTCCGCTTTGTGTAATGGTATCAACAAAGTTGTTATTTAAGCTATCAGCAAACGTTTGGTTTAAGTACCAATAACTTTTAGTTGGGTTAATGCTCGTGTTGTTTGCTGTAATAATTATCGGCTCGCATATAGGTTCTGGTGTAACATCAAACCTAGCTAACAAAACCCTATTATTGGCATCAACCCTAATTTGTTTTGATGTATTACGAACACAAGGGAAACCACTGTTTGTGGTAAGCGTAACAGTATACCAACCGGTATCAGCATATTTGTGAGTAGGGTTAGTTTGGGTTGATAATACACCATCGCCAAAATCCCATAAATAATTTATGGTATCTCCCGGCTGCGTGTTGGTGGTATTGGTAAACCTAACACTTAAAGAACAACTATCTAGCTGTTCTGTAAACACCGGAAAGCGCTCACTTAGCACCGCAAACTTTCTTTCTAAAGTATCAAAAACTTGACAAGTTGTGGTGTCTCTTACAACAAGTTTTATGTTGTAAATTCCGGCATCAACAATGGTATCAAAACCCATATTTTGTTGCGAAGCCAATTGGTTATTTACGTACCAATAAAACTGCTGCCCATTCTCGCTGTTGTTTCTAATTTCAATAATGTTGGGTGCGCACCTTAGCGAATCAAGCGGTAAAAAAGAGGCATTTAAATTACGCCCCAAGCGGCTGTAGTTTAAAATGTATGAAGCAGTATCGGCACAATGGCTTCCGGGGTCGGTTACTAAACGGATGTTGTAAATGCCATTACTGCTGTAAAAATGTACGGGGTTCATTAACGTGCTGGTATCGCCATCGCCAAAATACCAGATGTACGGAACCGGTTGGCCATTGCCGCTTGTACTTTGGTTAAACATAAACACTGTTGGGCCACAACTATCTTGTTTTATAGTAATTTTTGCATCCGATGAATTTTGCACCGTAAATGTTTTTATGATAGAATCAATTTGGTTACAAGCTAGGGTGTTTTGCACAACCAGCTTAACCGTGTATGTTCCTAAAACAGTGAATGAGTCGGTATAATTCAGGCTGCTATCAACCAATACATTGTTAATGTACCAATAGTTTTTTGTGGCGTTATGCGAGTTATTAATAAACTCCATGCGTTTATTTCCGCAGCCATTTCTTGGTTCAATTTTAAAATCGGCAGTTAACACATTGCCCTGTCTAAAATCAAATTTAAATGTGGCATTGCTACACCTTGGGCTTTTGTTGGTTGGCGAGTAACTGCCAGGTGTAGTAGGAAATGTTCCAAACACACCATCGTTACAACTTGCACAAACCGATTGGTACATGATTCCTCTTTTATCAAATCGGCTCGTTCCACCATCAACGTGATCAGCTCCAAATAACTCACCAAAAAACGTAGCATAGTTTAAACTATCAGCATTGGGGCTCAACACAAACAAATAAAAATCGCTACCATCTGTGGAGGGTTGAAAAGCATTGGCCGTAAAAGGCATTCCGTTGGTACTGCTGGCAAAACCTGCCGGATTTAAAGCCCTGTATCGCGATTGGAAATTTACAATTCCTGCCCAAACCGATCCGTAAATTCTTCCGCAAACATCAACCATAAAGGCGCTTGGAGCTAAGGCATTATTTGCGGTGCCATTACCAATTTGGGTAGAGAAAACAATACTGTTTAAACTTGGCGAAAACTTACTAATAAATAAACCACCGCGGCTATTGTAATAGGTACCGGGTGTAACCAAAATACTATCGTAGGTTTGGCCCATTACCAATACATTTTGTGCTTGGTCTAGTTTAACAAAATGCGCTTGATCGTAGCTGCCACTTCCCCAATATCGCATGCCCAAAACAGTGGTTAATGATGCACTCACTCTTGCAACAAAAGCATCACTTACTCCTCCTCTATAACCAAGTCCGCTTGTAGGTGTAAAACCAGTACTTTGTGTACCTCCCGCAATAGCTAAATCTCCATTTGGATATACATCTAACGAGTATAAAGCATCGTGTCTTTCACGCCCAAAATAAGTACAATTTTTAACTTGCGTAAGTGCTGCATCCAATTTAAAAATCACCCCATCTTGTAAGTTGTTTTTTGTGGGTTGAATAGCTCCTAAGCTTACAGGCAAATTGGTTGAAGTGGTGGACGATACCAACACCACATCGCCTGTTGGAGTTAACTGAATTTCGCCCCTAAATTCGTCAGAGTAATTCATGCGTAGGGTGTCGGCAATGTTTATTCCGTCAATACCGTTACCACCTAAATAGGTGCTTCCAACCAATGCACCACCGCTTGCTGTAAAACGCGTAACCGTAATATCAAACGAGTCTGATTTGGTTTTGTAAGCACCATTAAAACTCACCGGAAAATTAGCAGATAGCGTTACGCCTAACAACAAAAGTTGTTCGTTTGCATCAGCAACCAAACTTAATGGATAATCATTTTTATCACCACCTAAATAAGTGGCGTACATTAATGCCGTGCCATCGTTATTGTATTTACTAATGGCAATATCGCATGGAAAACCATTTTGAGGCCAACTTCCGGAACCACCGCCCCAAACGGTTTGAAACGCTCCTGTTGTAGTTGGGTAGCGGCCATTCGGAAAATCAGTTGCGTTACGTGCTATACCTGCTGTGTAAAGGTTTCCACTGTTATCATATGTAGCGGTGTGGCCAAAATTATCAACGCTGCTGCCACTGTAAGTGCTAAATATTAACTCGGGGTCTATGGTTAATTCGTAATTTGGGTTGTAATCGCCCAAAGTAAAAGAAACCACATTGTCTTTTAATATAAACGCACATGCTACTTCTTGTTTAATGCCTTTAATAATTTGGTAAGCATATGGTTTGCTTTCTATAAACTCGTTAACACTTGTTTTTATAATTAGGTTGCCGTTTTGTAATTTAACCTTATTGGCACCTTGGTATTTTATTTTAATTTGTTGGGTTGATGCTTTAGCCGACACCACAAAGTCGTATTTTAAAGCACCTTGTTCATTGGTATAAACGTGTAAAGCCACTCCCGGATAAAGTTGTGGGTTGATGATTTTTCGGAAAACCGGCACTTCACCTTTCCACAACTCAGCATTGTTTCCATTAAAAAAATTGTAGTAATGAGGGAGCTTATCTTGTCCCCAAATTTGGTTAGTTAATGCATGTTCAAACTCAACCCTAACCGCATGCCTATTTATGGTTTGTGCTTTAAACAAATGTGGGTTTAGGCTATGGCTGAAATAATTGGCCACGTCTTGTTCGCGTTCAAAAAAGTATTGAAACGCTGTAGGTTCAATAAATACTTGTGCGCCTCTTAGGTTAATTAAATACTGTGATGGATTGAGCCACTGGCCCTTATTGGCAATAAAACCGGTGTTTGATTTTGGCACAGTGGGTTCGGTATGCGCAAAAACGCGCAGGTTTGGTGTGTTGAGTAACACCAATAAAATACTGTACAAAAAATGTTTTTTTAACAAAACAGCCGACTAGAAGTGGATTGCTAAGTTAGATAAATAATGTATTACTTGCGTTGCATAAAGATTTTTTTAACTTTTTGATGTGCCCTTGCAACCTGGGGTACCAATTATTCATCTGAAAAAGCAACCGGTAGAAACGTGAATAGACAAAACGAGCATGAACTTATACAGGAGTGTTTGAAAGGCAATAGGTTAGCGCAAAAAACGCTGTACGAAACTTATTCCCGAACGATGTATGGTGTATGTTTACGTTACAGCAGCAATGCTGATGAGGCGAAGGATATTTTACAAGACGGATTTGTAAAAGTTTTTACCAAGTTAGCGCAATACAGCTTTGCGGGTTCTTTTGAAGGTTGGATGAAACGCATTTTTGTAAACACGGCATTGGAGTTTTATCGTGTAAACAAAATGCACATGTACCACAGCGATGTGGATGCAGCTTATGACCAAGCGCATAACGATTTTACAGTTGAGCGCATGAGCCAAAAGGAAATATTGGCGGCCATAAATGGTTTGGCTCCAGGTTACAGAGCAGTGCTTAACCTTTATATTGTGGAAGGCTACAGCCATGCTGAAATAGGAGACATGTTAGGCATAAGCGAAGGAACTTCAAAGTCGCAGCTAAGTAGGGCAAGAGTGCAATTGCAGGAAGCGTTGCAACAAACAAAAAAGAAAAGTTAATTAAATGAATAACAAGATAAAATTGGATGATTTGTTGAAAGAGGAAATGGGGAGTTTATCTCCTGAACCTCCTGCAAATTTGTGGCAAAACATCAGCAGCCAATTGCCAGACGTTGCTACAACATCATCTACTACCACTGCAGCGGCCAAAACCGTTGTTGGTCTTTCTGTAAAATCGGCAGTAATTGCTGTAGCAACTATTGCTGTAGGTGCAGTTGGATATGTATTGTATACAGCACCTAACAATACACTATCAAACAACAAAGACAATTCGAACATTGCTATTGGTGAAACTACTCCTGAGGCAAAAACTGAAGAACAAACTCAGGTTGCTGAAGAAACAAATGCTGTTGAACAACCTGCTGATTTGACTAAAAATACGAAGTCAACACCAAACACCAAGGCTCAAAATAAAATCGTAGCTTGTGGTGACATCCCTGAAGAAGAAACACCTGTTGATTATCCTGCACCAACATCAACCCAAAGTAATAAAGATTTAGTAAACAACGAAGAGGTCGTTTCTGTTAATCGAGAGCAGCAAAACATTCAAAATAACACAGAGCAATCGCAAGAAGAAAATAAGCAAGCGCCTAATACACCACTAGCCCAAAGCACGGCAAGCGAAGAGTTTTTAAAGCCAAATATTCCAAATGTGTTTACACCAAATAACGATGGATATAACGATGAATATGTAATAACTATTGAGAATGAGGTGCTATACGACTTAAAAATTACGGATGCAAAAGGCCATGTAGTTTTTGAAAGCAAAGACAAAAACAAACACTGGAATGGCACCAATCAAAAAACCGGAGAGCATTGTGAACCTGGCGTTTACGTGATGGCATTCAGGTATCAATTAAGTGGCATGAAAGAGCCTAAAGTAGAGAAAGGTCTTATACTCTTAAAATTATAGTTTGAAAATTTAAATATAAATATATATGTTAGCGTATTATTACCAATTAAAAATCAAACCCAATAAGCCGGCTGGTGTTGGCTTTTTGCGGCTCAAAAAACATCAATTAAGTACAATGAGAAAACAAGTACTACAATTTTATTTGTTGCTGTTGCTGTCGCTGGTGGGCTTTAAGTCTGCTCAAGCGCAGTCGTTAAGTTTAACGTTGTCGTCTCCAACAATTTGTTTGGGCGATCAGTTAAATTTAGATGCGGCATTAACCGGCTTGCCCGCAGGTGTTACAGCAACCAGCTGTACCTTCGATTTTAACAACGATGGTACCGTAGAAACAACCATTCCAAATGGTGGCCCTAATTACAGTACGCAGTATTTGTTCCCAGCTCCGGGAACTTACACCATTAAGGCTGAGGTTAATTTGAGTAACGGTTCAAAAACTCCGGCAACGGCATCGGTTATTGTTTACCGTTTACCAATTCCGGGGGCTATTGTTAATGGTCAGGCTATTCAATGTTTTAGAGGCAATTTGGTTACGCTAACCAATTCTCAAATAAAAACAGATAACCGCATTTACCGTACCGAGATTATTTGGGGTGATGGTAATATCGATGTTTTTCCATTTCCAAATCCTGGTCAAAATTATTCTCATTCTTATAATTCGAATGGACAGTTTAACATTACTGTAAAGGTAGTAGACAGTGTTGGTTGTTTTAAAGACACCACCTATACAGGCATGTTGACTATTAAGCCAAACTTAGCTCCTTCTTTTGATGTAATTGGACCTGCAGGTTGTTTTTGTACGCCTTTCATGTTGCGTAACACAACAACACAGGTGCCTTTTAGCCAGGTTAACAGTTACACTTGGGATTTTGGTGACGGGCAAACCTTCACACGCAGTCGTCCATGGAATTTACCGCAAGATGAATTGAATTACGATACGATTTGGCACGACTACTGTAAAAACGGAACATTTTTACCTGCTTTAATTATTGAGGACATTACTGGTTGTATTGATAGTTTGAGATATACCCAAGCAATGACAGCAAATAAGCCAAGAAACATTGTGGTTGAGTTGAATCCGGTTCCTTATTTATCAATACCAGATACTGCTAATAGACTTCGTAGAGACTCAGTTTGTTATGACAAAGAAGGTTTGAAAACGTTAACCTTTGTTCAGAAACCAAATCCTGAAATTAACCCTGGTAATGGTGAGTTAATGTGGAATTTTGGAGATCCACCGTCACAACAAGATAACATCAACATAAATTCATGGAATCCAGCCCATACGTTTATGAGGGGCTTGGGTGCTTATAACGTAAACTTAATGGTATGGCCATTACAGCCAAATCCTAAGTGTAGAAAAGATACCACAATTGTGGTAGAAGTGTTGGGCCCAAGGGCCAGGATTGAAGACCCTCAGAATCAAATCACTTTAGATCCGTTGCAACAAAATCAATGTAACCCTAATGCCTCTGGTTATTACAATGTGGTTAACTTCGTAAATACGGAACAACGTTATAAATCAGAACACGTTTTCAGGCGTTGGGATTTTGGTGATGATGTTGCTCCTCAATGTACTTCATACTTGGTTCCGAAAGCTGGTTATCCGCTTCCTGGTGGCTGGGTTGATGCAACTCAGCAATACAATTTTAGTGATGGCTACTGGCGTCAAGGCGGTAAAGTGTTTGAGGGTAAACGTTTAGATTGCCGTTACTCTGCTGATACTTTACCTGTTCATCGTTATACCAGCTGGGATGTTATTTACAAGTGGTACCGCTATGGCCATGATTTTATGCCTTGGAATCCAAACCAATATACAACAAACCCTGCTGATACTTTACCTACAGCTACGCCAAGAAAAATATGGGTACATCAAGATGATACCATGTGGTGGAACAAACCGGTTTATTTAAATCCGCTTACGGGTGTTTGGAGTTTAACACAAGGAACTGGACCTGCACCTTATGGTTTATGGCCACGTATTGATACCGTTAACTCTTTTGACGAAAACGGACAGCCTAACCCACAAGACTTAAGACCTTATAACAGATTTACCTTGCAAAATGGAGCTCCAGATCCGATGGCTGGTTTTTGGGGTAATACCAAACGTGGTGGATATGGATTTTTCCCTAAAGGCTTTATCGTAGATCCGGCAAATGATACTATGGAGGCTAAATACACATCATTAAATGGTGAGTTTTTCCGACATCATTATGACAGTATGGTGGATCCTTCAAGAACACTATATCGTTACCTATTTGACAAGGCTGTTCAAAAATGTTACCAAGTGGAGCAATTTGTAAAAGACACGCAAAACAACGTAGGAAATAAAACACATATCGTTGTGAACGACTTTACCAAACTCGACTCATTAGATTGTCATGATGATGACCAAGTGCAATTGAAACTGATGCGTCCGGATGCTACAGGTTTGGGTGTTCAGGGTAAAGAGTGTCCTGGAAGCTATCTTCAGAATAATCAAGCTGGTTTGAAATTTATGCTTGGTGCAGTTGATAATACATTGGGTCAATATCCAGGTATCAGTCCTGATTGCGGTGCTTCATGGATTCGTATAAACTTAGACTCAATGGCAGATAGACGAGACCAAACGCCTTGTCAGCTGGATGGATTTATAAATTATACCGGAGCTACAGGACCTGCACCTCAAGCTGGTGGTCAGCCTTCAACCACTCCGGGCGGTTTAAATTATCCTCCATTCTCCTTGCAGCCAGATTATAACCAATATTTCATGCCTCCAAACAGATGGAATGCACCGGGCGGAACCAACTTCTGGTACCACTATGGTTCAAATGTTAATCCACTGCAGGTAACAGCTAGTGGTATTACATTATTCCCTCCGGCAAACCCAACAGGTGATATTACAATTGGTTTAATCATAGGTACTGGAGATCCTAACAGTCCATGTATTTCTGATACCGTTTGGTACCATAATTTCTTGAACATTACAGATATGGACGGTCGATTCTATGTAGATCCTGTTTATGCTCCTGTAACCAATATTCCTACAAATGGTCCATGTAAATACTATTGCACCAATTCAACAGTAAACTTTGTTTATTTGGATAGTGTTCAGTCATATATACATAGCAGTACCATTGATTGGGGCGATAACACTGTAACTGTTGATAGTTTCTATTACAGTCCTAAACCCGGATTAACAGATGGTTTCTTCATCAATGGATTCAGAAGAGAGCGCTATGTAATAGATTTCGGAACTTGTGGTCAAAACACTATTGGTACAGTTTTAAGCGTAACTCCATTCCCTAATGGTATTCCGGGTGCTAACGTAACACAACGCCACATCGATAATTACACCATGCGCATTTATAACGCATCAACAAACCCGAACGGATCTCTATTATACATCGGAAGGGTGTCGACAAACGACTCAACAATTTGGGAAGAGTGTGGTAGAAGATTTATTGTTGCAGATATCGACACATTAAAGTATTTCTACAGAACGGAAGAGCTTGATCCAGCTAAAATGTTGCTACCTGTTCAGCACACCTATTGGAGAAGCTCGTATACTGCTGCTTGTAAAGTTCCTGGCTCTGCACCAAAACCTGTTCAGCATAAACTTGTAAGTACAAAAGAGTGTGTGGCTGAGTACACAGACAATAAGCTTTTGGTGCGTGGGGTAATTGATTCGGTTATGTCTCGTGATGCAAAGGGCAATTTCGACAATGTTTTCTGTAAGGATGAGCCTGTTCATTTTTATGACTCTGTTCGTTACTATCGTAAAGATTGCTCATTGTCGCATCCAATATTCAATCCTAATTATGATCCAAGAAATAACACCGTATACGATGATCCTTTTAACGGATACCACTACGACACCGTTGATTATTGGAGAACAGGTTCTGTGAATATCAATGATTTCTATCCAAATGGAGATTATATTGAGAAAATCAAGTACTACTTTGGAGACGGAGACTCAGCATCTTGGACTAATCCGATACATAAATACAAACAAGCAGGTGAATACACAGTAACTATGCTAAGCCGTGATAAAAACGGATGCTGGGACACTGCTTACTGCACTGTATATGTTACTGAGCCAAACGCGATTCCTGTAATCAAACCAGGTATTTACAACTGCGGTAATCCTGTTACCATTTTTGATCGCTCAAATATGACTCCTATTCCGGGTTATTCATACAATCCGTTTGATAGCTTGCGTTTTGAACCTGCATTTGGCTCAAGTGGTATTGTAAACAGAAACTACTGGCATTTTGGTGAGAACAAAGTTGCACCAATTCCGGTTGACGCACGTTACATTGATACACCAGTTTGGAACTACCGTGGTAATGGCTTCTTCCAAATTATGTTGGTGGTTGAGTCGGCACAAGGTTGTTTAGATACCGGTTACGCTAACTTAAACATCATTGGCCCACGCCCAGGTTTCACTATCATTTCTGATTCTGTAGGTTGTGCTCCGTTTACTGTAAAGATTGTAAATCTTGCTGACGTATTTGGTGCAACTGGTCCAAACGACAAACCAACCAAACGCACTGATATTCTTTGGGGTGATGCAAATCAACAATCAACGGTGAGTTTAAACCAATATGATACGCTATCGTTCACATACAACGACTCGGGTACATTCTACATCTTTGCGCGAAGTGATGATAACAACCCACAATCGGATAATATAGGTTGTAAGATTGTTTACTACCCTGATACCGTTGGTGGAGCAAATGCGCTCAGAAAAATTCAGGTGAAGAGATCTTATCCTGCAGAGATCGAATTAGACAAGCAAATTGTTTGTGTGGATCAACCGTTTACTGTTACCAACAAGTCGGATACAATTAGTTATACCGAGTTTAAGTACGAAATGTACAATGAAGATGGTCAGGTGTTGCTCGATTCGGTAATTAAGAACAACCTTGATAACAAGTTCACTTATACCTTTGCCGATACCGGTAATTACAGTGTAAGGTTGATACCAACCAAGGTAGCTCCTGGTTTACCAGATTGTAAGTTGTTTGATACTTTACCGGTTCGTGTAGTGCGTCCGTTTGCAAGTTTCACTTTGGATTCAACCAGTAAGCCTGTATTTAGATTCAAAAATACCTCTGTTTCATCAACAGAATACACTTGGACAGCCAGCAAGAATGGAAACATTATTGCCCAGGTTGATAAGGTTGAGTCTGATAGAGACTGGTCGTTTGATTTTGGAACTGACACCGGAGACGTTACTATCTGTTTACAAGCATTTACTCCAGATCCTGCCAAACCAGTTTGTATGGACAGTGTTTGCCAAACCATTTCGTATCGTTTTGTGGTTGAGTTTGAGATTTACAATGTATTTACTCCAACTCCTAAAGATGATAAAAATGACTTCTTCGACATCAAGATACAAGGAGAGACTCTTTACGACCTAGTAGTTTACAATCGTTGGGGAACCAAGGTGTTTGAAAGTACAGACGCTAAGTACGATTGGGATGGTACAAATATGAATGATGGAAGCGATTGTCCTGAGGGTACATATTTCTACGTATTCAAATACGAATTATTGAATGGTAAGAAAGAAACCGTTAATGGAACAGTAACTTTGATTAGAGAGAAATAATTCTGAATTAATTGAAATACATAAAGAGGGCTTGCATTGCAGGCCCTCTTTTTTTGCAGTGAGTTTTTTTGTTAGTTTTGCCCACTCAATCTTAAAACATCAAACCAAACAAATGAAAATTGCTGTTGTAGGTGCCACCGGACTGGTTGGTACCGTTATGCTAAAGTTGTTAGCCGAAAGAAACTTTCCTGTTACTGAGTTAATTCCTGTTGCTTCAGAGAAATCTGTGGGTAAGGAAATAAGCTTTAAAGGAAAGCTGTATAAGGTGCACAGTATGCAACAAGCAATTGATAAAAAACCTCACATAGCTTTGTTTTCTGCCGGAGGAAACACCTCGCTGCAATATGCAGAAGCTTTTGCCAACGCAGGTACATTTGTTATTGATAACTCATCGGCATGGCGTATGCACCCGGATAAAAAACTAATTGTACCGGAAATTAATGCAGATGCTCTTACTGCAAACGATAAAATTATAGCGAATCCAAATTGTTCAACCATTCAAATGGTATTGGCTTTAAATCCACTACACAAAAAGTATGGTATTAAGCGTGTGGTTGTATCAACCTACCAAAGTGTTACGGGTACAGGTGTTAAGGCGGTTAACCAAATGGAAAACGAACGTAATGACGTAAAAGGTGAAATGGCCTATGCGCATCCTATTGACAAAAACTGTATTCCTCAAATTGATGTGTTTTTAGATAATGGGTACACCAAAGAAGAGATGAAAATGGTGAATGAAACCAAGAAAATTATGCGCG
The DNA here is from genome assembly GCA_964603255.1 of uncultured Chitinophaga sp. Taxonomy (GTDB): domain Bacteria; phylum Bacteroidota; class Bacteroidia; order UKL13-3; family UKL13-3; genus UBA6183. The sequence continues at coordinate 16,723 of CAZRVA010000006.1, read as the reverse complement.
ATGAAAACATACATGTTACTGCAACTTGTGTGCGTATTCCTGTAATGGGCGGACATAGTGAAAGCGTGAATGTGGAATTTAACAACGATTATAATTTATCTGATATTAGAAGCATACTCGAAAATACATCAGGAATAATAGTTAAGGACGATATTAAACAAGCACTATACCCTATGCCATTAACCGATGCGCATGAGCGTGACGAGGTGTTTGTTGGCAGGCTAAGAAGAGACGAGTCTCAACCCAACACATTAAACATGTGGATTGTTGCCGACAACTTAAGAAAAGGGGCAGCAACAAATGCCATCCAAATTGCCGAATACCTGATTGACAAAAATCTTGTAAATTCATAATCGTATTTATGGGCAATCATCCTACCTTTACAAAGGCACAATTGGCTTTAAGAAACGGCCAAGATAAAGAGCAAATTTGGGTAGCTTTTAAAGGTGTTATTTATGATGTAACCAAAAGTAGGTTATGGCGAAATGGTAAACATTATGAACATTGGGCTGGCCAAGATTTAACCCAAGAATTAAAAGACGCACCACATAGCAATACGGTGTTTGATAAATTTGATATTGTTGGATACTTAGAAAAATAATACATGAGCACTAAAGCGTTTAGTTTTGACAGTTACATTTTAAAAGGCATGACTTATGATGTTTACCTTGATTTGTTAAAGGATTTACTGTCAGAAGGGAAAACCACGGGTCCAAATCAGGATGCGGGTTTATTTGAATATGCAAAGCTGAACATACAACGTATGGAGCGTATTTATAAAACTGTTGTTATTACCGATGAGTTGGCTAATAAAGTTAAAGCCATAAACGACAAACAAACCTGGATTTGTATTACCGAGGGTTGGTGTGGTGATGCAGCACAAAGCTTACCATTATTTGCGCGCTTAGCCGAGCTAAATAGTAACATTACTTTAAAAATGGTTTTGCGTGATGAAAACCTTGAATTAATTGATAGGTACTTAACCAACGGTGGTAGAGCAATACCTATTGTAATTGCTTTGCAAGACGGAAAAGAGTTATGGAAATGGGGGCCTCGCCCGGCTTCACTACAAGTTATTGTTGATGAGTTTAAACAAAACCCAACTGTTACTTTTGAAGAGTTAAAAACACAATTACATACTTGGTATGCCAAGAATAAAACGGTAGATCAGCAAAATGAATTGCTTAAACTTATTAAGTAATGTATTGTACAAAAAATAATGCATTGATATCACGAAAGAGGTTGTTCTAAATAGAACAGCCTCTTTTGCTTTAGGTTCTTGTTTTTAAACAATTATGTATGATGTTCACATTTAAAAATGGTTTGGGGATAACGTTTTAGTAATGTGTATTTACTTGCGAAGTATGAGAACGCTGAAAACTTTATTTGCAGCCTTAGCCTTTGCCCCTTGTTTGTATGCCCAAGATATAGCCGGAATTTTACCAAATGAGCCGGATAGAAGTCATCCGGAAGAAGATGAAGTGGTAGAAGTATCTACCCAAGAAAAGCATTTTGCTAACCTACGCCAACTTACTTTTGGTGGCGATAATGCAGAGGCATATTTTAGCTTTGATGGTAAAAAATTAACCTTCCAAAGCAACAACCCAACCTGGGGTTTAAAATGCGATCAAATTTTTTGGATGGATATTGAGGAAGCGGCAGATAACCGCATTTATCAACCCCTAAACGTAAGTAATTTGCAAGGCCGCACTACATGTAGTTACTACATGCCCGATAACAAACGCATTATTTACGCATCTACTTTTAAGGCAGGCACTGAGTGTCCGCCAGCACCAGAAACAAGTGGTCGTTACTTGTGGTCTATAGACCCTAATTACGATATTTTTATTGGTGATGAAAAAGGCAAAGTACTTAAACAATTAACAGAAGTTCCTGGATACGATGCCGAAGCTGTGGTATCGCCAAAAGGAGATAAAATTTTATTTACTTCAACCCGTGATGGTGATTTGGACTTATACATCATGGATATTAATGGCAAAAACGTAAAACGCCTTACCAATACTTTAGGTTATGATGGTGGTGCATTTTTTTCGCCCGATGGAACGAAGATTGTTTTTAGGGCAAGCAGACCACAAGGCGCTGACACTGTAGATTACAAAAACCTACTTGCCAAAGGTTTGGTAGCCCCAACTAATATGGAAATTTATACCATGAATGTGGATGGTAGCAACTTGCGACAAGTAACCAAATTGGGTAAAGCCAATTGGGCTCCGTTTTATCACCCAAGTGGTAATAAAATCATTTTCTCATCAAACCACCACAGCGATAAAGGCTACGATTTTCAATTGTTTATGATTAATACAGACGGAAGCGGTTTAGAGCAAATTACCTTTGAAAGTAAGTTTAATGCATTTCCGATGTTTTCGCCTGATGGAAAAAAATTAGTGTTTTCATCAAACAGAAACAACGGTGGAACCCGCGATACCAATGTGTTTATAGCCGATTGGGTAGAGTAACCCGTAATAAAGTTTAGGCTTTTGGGCTATTTTTAACTAAATTCGCACCACTTAAAATGACTAAACGCTGGCTACCTAAAGAAGAACCCTCAAAAGATATCGTTGAAAACCTTTCATCGGCTATCAACGTAAACAAAACCCTTTCTGGTGTTTTGGCCCAAAGGGGTATCGTTACTTTTGAGGCTGCTAAAAAGTTTTTCCGCCCACAATACGCAGATTTACACGATCCATTTATCATGTTGGGTATGGCTGATGCCATTACCAGAATAGAACAAGCCATAGCTGCCAACGAAAAGATTTTGGTGTATGGTGATTATGACGTGGACGGAACAACATCTGTTGCAACGGTATATGCGTTTTTGATGGCTCGTTATCCAAATGTAGATTTTTACATTCCAGACAGGTACACCGAAGGTTATGGTATATCGGTTAAGGGAATTGATTGGGCTTCAGAAAATAATTTTTCGTTAATTATAGCTTTAGATTGCGGTATAAAATCGGTTGAGCGTGTGGCTTATGCCAAACAAAAAGGAATTGATTTTATTATTTGTGATCACCATTTACCTGGAGATGTAATTCCGGATGCGGTTGCTATTCTAAATCCTAAACAGCTTAACTGCCCTTATCCGTTTAAAGAACTTTCGGGTTGCGGTATTGGTTTTAAGTTGATTCAAGCATACGCCATCAAACACAACATACCGTTTACCGAAGTAGAACAGTATATTGATTTAGTGGCCATCAGTATTTCAGCCGATTTGGTTCCTATTTTAGACGAAAATCGCATATTGGTGCACCATGGTTTGCGTAAATTAAAATCAAACCCTAATAAAGGCTTAAGTGCTTTATTAGATACCTACGCTGTTAAACCGGAATACAGTGTGAGTGATGTGGTGTTTTTTATTGGTCCGCGTATTAATGCAGCAGGCCGTATTGCCGATGCAAAAGATTCGGTTCGATTAATGACATCAAATGATTATGCCACTGCAAAAGAAATTGCCGAGTTGGTTAATCAACACAACACAGAGCGTAGGCTATTTGATAGCGATATTACCTTACAGGCTTTTGAAATGATTAAGCATGACGAAAAATTTGCCGACCGCAAATCAACCGTTTTGTTTAACAATGCCTGGCATAAAGGTGTTATTGGTATTGTTGCTTCGCGTTTAATAGAAAAGTTTTATAGGCCAACCATCATTTTAACCGAAAGTAACGGACTTGCCACAGGAAGTGCCCGTTCGGTTGAGGGTTTTGATTTATACAGTGCCATCGAAGAGTGCAGCGATTTGCTAGAGCAATATGGTGGTCATACACACGCAGCGGGTTTAACATTAAAACTTGAAAACGTTAAACCATTTGCCGAGAAGTTTGAGCGTATTGTTTCATCAAACATAGAAGAGCGCAGCTTAACTCCAGAAATTGAGTACGATGCCGAGATTCCTTTAAGGGCCATATCACCTAAGTTTTTTAACGTGTTAAAACAGTTTGCTCCATTTGGTCCGGGTAACCAAAACCCTGTGTTTATGAGCAAAAATGTTTGGGAAGTTGGCGATGTGATGATTGTAGGAAACAACCACTTAAAAATGAGCATCACCCAAGAAGATGGCGGACGTATTTTTAAAGCCATTGCATTTGGTTTAGGCGAGCATTACGACAAAGTATCTCAAGGTATATCGTTTGATATTTGCTACACTGTAGAAGAAAACCATTTTAATGGGCACGTTAACCTACAACTAAACATCAAGGATATTTTGTTTAGAAGCTAACTTAATTGTCCATTACAAAGAACCTACCGACCTCATTAAATTTATCATCCAACAAAAACACAATACTTTTTTGGGGGGGAATTCTCAGTTGGTAGTTTCTTTCAATAAATGTGAGCTTACTTTGGTTAACTGTTGGAACTGCAGCATTTCCTAAAACGTTAAACTCATCGTAGCTGAATACCAGTAAGTAATTGTAAGGTACGTTTTCAAGTTTGTTTTTTAGGTTAACAATAGTGTCTGTGTTAAAGATTTTCAATGAGGTATTAGGTATAACCACGTCAAAATCAAATTTGTCATTTTTGTCTTCAATCACATAAGGAAACTCATCTTTGTCTTGTGTATTTAAACTCCAATACCGCTTACTATTATATCTTTCAAAATGGTGGTTGTAGTGCAATGTTTGCCGTACACTTACGGTTGCTTTCCTTGTTATTTTTTGCAGGTAATGAGCAAAATATTTATTGGTGGCAGTGTCTTTTCTTCCATGATCATAGCCACAGTAAACAAACACTTTTGCATTACTATCTACAGCAAATGTTTTAGTATATAAGTTTTGTGCTTGATTAAACTCTCTTGTTTTCCAGTTAACATCTGTAGTGTCGTCATAAGCAATTATTTTAAAACCAAGTTTAATGGCTTTATCAACTAGGTTAATGTAGTTACGTGACTGCAAGTAATAACCTGAATGGAAAGTGGGCATTTTTACTGAGTCTATTGTTTGTGGATTTAGAATACCTTCAACAGCAAAATAATTGTAGCCTTTTTCCTTCAACAAGGGAAGCAACAAACGAGCAATATCTCGGTTAACATTAAGGTGATGAGCCTCGTTTAAAATCAAAATTTTTGATTGCGATATTCGATTTAAATCAACAAAATTCGGTAAAGTGTATTTGATATAATCCTTGTCAAGATTTGAGTTTTTTAATAAATTTTCGTTGTTTGGATTTCTGTATTTTTCATAACGTTTTTCGTTGTAGTACTTGGCGCTATCATCCATTCCTAAAAAACTGTAATAGTTGGATATCAGCGTGTTGTTAATGTCCTCATTATCTTGATTTGTTACACTTTTTACAGCAGTAATTTTCGAGTAGTAGTTATATCGTTGAAAGAAACCTGTATCATTCTTTTGTTGTGTAATATGTTCGATATCGTTTTTTGTTGTTTTAAAAGATACTATTTGCGAAACCGCTTCATTATACAAATCGTTGGTAGTGTGTTGGCTGTTTTTACCAAAAAAGGTGAATCGGTGAAGCAAGACATTATCAAATAGGCTAATAGAAACATAATTGTAAAACGAGTCTTTAAACCAGAAGCTTCCTACACGTGCTAGTATTGATTTTTTTTCATTTTCTTGATATTCCTTAAACAGATATTTAACGGTGTTGGTTTGAATGGAGCTGTCTTCCTTGAGTTCAAACGTTTCGGCAATTATTTGATAGGCATCTGAAGTTTTCTGGGTACAATAAAAATCAAAGTATTTGCGCTTATGTTTTGGGGAATAAGAATCCAAGCTATTTGTAACTGTTTTATAAAGGCTCATTTCTGAGGCATCTTTTGTTGGAAACAGATGGTAGTTACCGTTAAAATTTATGGTATAATTAAAAGTTTGATTTTTTATGGTACACACATAATTACAAGAAGATGTTACTTGTGCGCGCTTAACTGCATTACAAGAAATACAAACAAGGAATAAACCAATGGCGGCTAGTTTTTTCATTGATTAATGGGGCAACGTTACTGCAATATAACATATTACAACAAAAATGCTGAACAACGTATCACCCTAAATTCAGGATTGGAAAAAGAATTAAAGAGGGTTATATAAAGGCGCGTTAACCTCATTTGTTAAGAAGTTAACGCACCACAAATTCCTATTTATTCTTCCTCGCCACCCTGCATAGCCGAAAGTAACTTATATGCACCCTCGGTAACAATCTCTTTATTACTTAAATCTTGGGTTGATGTAAAGGCTGTGTAACCATTTTCTTCGCCAAGTTTCTCTACCTCAATACGGGTAAAAGTATAACTGTCGTTTAGTTTTTTACTCAACAAAAACACATACGATTTACCTTCAAAATCAACAAAGGCATTGCTGGGTAAAGTATTGTTGGTACTGGCTTTTACATCAATATAAGCCGTTAAATACATACCCGGTAAAAGGTCTTTGTCTTCTTGGTTTAAATGGCAATGCACACGAACGGTTCGGTCGTCACTAATTTCCCTGCCAATTAAATGTACCTTAGCAAAACGTTCTTGGTTTTCATTGGCCAAAGTAAATGCTACTTTCTGACCAATTTTTATGTGGTGAATGTCTTTTTCAAACACACTAATTTCTGCGTGTAAATGTTCGGTATCTACAATTTCAAACAAAACGGTATTGGCCGTTACAAATGCGCCAATGTTTACGTTTACCTTGGTAACATAACCGTTAATGGGCGATGTTAATGCAACCACTTTTTGCATGGTACCTTTCTCTAGTTTAACTACGTCAATATTTATTAATTCTAACTTAGCGCGCAAACCATTAACGCGGGCTTGCATTACTTCAAAATCTGTTTTGGCTTTTTGCAATGTTTTTCTGCTGTTAACCTCTTCTTTAGCCAACTCTTGTTGCCTGTCGAGTTCGTTTTTTAAATAGGTAAGCGTGCTTTTATTTTCTAAATAATCTTGCTGTAACTGAATGTAATCGGGGTGTTCCATTTGTGCAATTACCTCGCCTTTATGCACATGCATACCTTGTAACAAGGTTGTGCTTTTTAAAAAACCACCGTAAGGTGCAGATATACTCACCAGGTTTTGTGGTGGCACATCTAGTTTTCCATTTGCTTTTATTTTTTGGTTGATGTTTTGGCTAACCGCTTTTCCCAACACAATACCAGCATTGTTAAATTGGGTTGATATTAAATGAACAGATTCTTCTGCGGTGCTGTCTGTTGTTGTTTCGGCAACTTCGGGTTGATTTTTATTACCACAAGCTACGCCCAATAAAACAGTTGCAGCTATAAGTATGATGTTATATTTTAAATTTTTCATGATGTTATTTTTCATTAATTCCAGCCAAAAACTGTAGTTTAAAAATGGAGTTGTTATGGTTTTTAACGGCAAGCCAATAATCTTGTTTAATTAAAGTTGCGTTGCGTATGGCGTTTAAATATTCGGTGTAACTAATATCGCCTTGCTTATACGATTTTTGCGCCTGACTAAGCACCAGCTCTGCATTTGGTAAAGCACTGTTGATGTAATAATCTAAATTGTTTTTGGCTCGTTTGTATTCGGCAATAGCCGTTTTGTGTTCGTTGTTTAAACTAATTTCATATTGTTGGTAATACTGCTGCGAGATGCGCGACTGTAAATTAGCCGCCTTTATTTTGGATGCATTTGGGAAATACCAAAGCGGAATATTTACACCCAACAAAAAGCCCTGAAAACGTGTGCCTGAAGTTGCAATACTTGCATCGCTGTAGTTTACCGAACCAATAAGTGTTTGGTTAAAATAACCCACTTTTAAATCGGGCAACGACTTGTTTAGCTCCACACTTTTTTGTTGTTGTGCTATGTTTATTTGTTGCTGCATGTAAGCCAGCATCGCGTTGTTTTTTATTTGGGTTGAATCAATATTTAACTGTGGTAAAACAGGTTTTAATTCATTTTCTTTCAATACAATTGAGTTGCCAGAATTTAACAAAGCCATCAACTGAAACAGGCTTGCATCTATCTCTAACATATTTTGTTTAAGTTGATTTTGTGCTTCCATTAAATGCATTTGTGCAGTAGATTTTTCAAGCAATGTTGCTTCGCCTGCCTCGTATCTTAGTTGTGCGGCACGCGCAAAAGTTTGGTACAAGCTATCTGTTTTTTGCAACAAAGTTTGTTGTGCATACAAATACTGAAGCTGTGTGTAGGTTTGTTTTACTTCTAATGCCAAATTGTTTTTTACATGTTGCAGTTGCAACTCGCCTGCTTTTATTTGGTTGTTACCTAATTTGTTTTGCGCAATAAACAACGTTGGAAATGGAATGCTTTGTGTAACGGTAAGGTTATTATCGTTTTTATAAAAGCTATTGTATTGTCCCTGCATGTAAGTAAAATCTGTTTTAGGCAATTCGGTTGCGGTACGTTTAATTACCTTTTGGTAGTTAATGTTGGTTTGATTGGCTGCTATACCCGCATTATTACTTAATGCTTGTTGTACTGCCTCTTGCATGCTTAAGCTTTGGTTTGTTTGTGCAACAGCATTCAACCCCAATAAAAATATTAATGGTAATACCAATGCTACTTTTTTGCTTTTTAAGTAGGCTCTTTTTTCAAATAATAAATACAATACCGGTAAAATAAATAAGGTTAAAAATGTGGCTGATACTAATCCACCAATTACTACTGTTGCCAATGGTTTTTGCACCTCAGCACCGCTACCGTGCGATAGTGCCATGGGTAAAAATCCTAATGATGCAACTAAGGCCGTCATAAGCACAGGGCGTAACCTGCTAGATGCACCACGAATAATAATCTCCAACGGATTTTTGGTTTGGTTTAACTTAAGGTGATTAAACTCTCCAATCAACACAATACCATTTAACACCGCCACACCAAACAAGGCAATAAAACCAATACCGGCAGATATACTAAAAGGCATATCGCGTATCCACAAAGCTATGATACCGCCAATGGTACTTAATGGTATGGCAGTAAAAATTAATGCAGCTTGTTTAAACGAGTGGAAGGTGAAAAACAACAACATAAAAATTAACAACAAGGCGATAGGAACGGCTACTGCCAGGCGGTTACGTGCATCTTCCAGGTTTTTAAATGCACCGCCATAAGTGGTGTAATAACCGGGTTCAAACTTAATTTCTTTATCAACGGATTTTTTAAGGTTATCAACCACCGTTTGAATATCGCTGTTACGCACGTTAAAGCCCACTACAATTCTGCGTTTGGCATCATCGCGTTGTATTTGGTTGGGTCCAACTTTTAGTTGCACATCAGCCAATTGCCTCACCGGAATTTGATCTCCTTTGGGCGTGGTAACAAATAAATTTCTCACGTCTTCAATGTCTGTTCTGTTGCTTGCATCAAGCCTAACTACCATATCAAAACGTTTTTCATTTTCAAACACCAAACCTGCGCTTTCTCCAGCAAAACCAGCACGTATGGCCGTGTTTACATCACTAATATTCAATCCAAACAAGGCAATTTTATCGCGGTAGTAATTTACTACTACCTGAGGTAAACCACCAACTTGTTCAACATACACGTCAGAAGCGCCCTCAGTTTTTTGTGCAATAGCTCCAACAAGTTTGGCATAATGCGCAAGTTGATTTAAATCCTCTCCATAAATTTTTACCACCACATCTTGTCTTGCACCGGTCATTAACTCGTTAAAACGCATTTGTATGGGTTGCTGAAAACCATAACTCACACCAACCATGTTTTCCTCTAGTTTGTGTTGCATTTTTTCTGCTAATTCTTCGCGGGTTGTGGCTGAAGTCCATTCGTTTTTTTCTTTTAAAATTACCATCAAATCGCAAGCCTCAACGGGCATTGGGTCTGTAGGAATTTCTGATGAACCAATTTTACCAACCACTTCTTTTACTTCGGGGAAGTTATCTAATAATACTTGTGCTGATTTTTGTGCAGCATCTACTGTTTCGTTTAAGCTACTACCTGTCATGATGCGGGTTTCAACAGCAAAATCACCTTCATCTAATTGTGGAATAAACTCACCACCTAAGGTCATAAATAAAGCAATACTCCCAACAAAAACTATAACAATTGTACTTAACACCATAGCTTGTTTGCGAATCACCCAAACAAAAACATCATGGTATATTACCTGAAGTTTGGCAATCATTTTATCGGAGAAAGTTGGCACATGACTTACTTTTTTACTCAAAACCAAAGCACTCATCATAGGTACATAAGTAAGTGATAAAATAGACGCACCAATAATGGCGAAACTAACGGTTTGTGCCATGGGTTTAAACATTTTTCCTTCAATACCAACCAAGGCCAAAATTGGGATGTAAACAATTAAAATAATGATTTGTCCGAAGATGGCACTCTTCATAATTTTTGATGCCGAGTGCTCAACCTCACTCTTCATGTGTTGTTGAGTAAGTGCGGTTTTACTTTTTCGTAAACCCAAATGGTGCAAAGTAGATTCCACAATAATTACAGCCCCGTCTACAATCAAACCAAAATCAATTGCACCCAAACTCATTAAGTTACCCGATACACCAAATAAATTCATCATGGCTACGGCAAATAGCATAGCTAGCGGAATTACTGATGCTACCACCAATCCTGCTCTTAAATTACCAAGCATCAACACTAAAACAAAAATTACAATTAAAGCACCTTCAATTAAGTTTTTACTTACAGTTCCGATGGCATTGTTCACCAATTTGGTCCTATCTAAAAAAGGCTCAATTACTACGCCTTCGGGTAATGTTTTTTCTATTTGTGCAATGCGTTCTTTTACGTTTTTAATAACCTGCGAAGAGTTTTCCCCTTTCAGCATCATAACTACAGCACCAACCACTTCTCCGCTATTGTTGCGCGTCATTGCACCATAACGAATGGCCGAACCTAATTTTACTACGCCAATGTTTTTTATTAAAACCGGAATACCATTAGAAGCATTTTTTACAACAATGTTTTCAATGTCTTCTTTGCTGGTTATTAAACCTTCGGTACGAATAAAATAGGCGTTAGGTTTTTTATCAATGTATGCGCCACCGGTATTTTGGTTGTTGGTTTGAAGTGCATTGTAAACCTCGTTGATGCTTATATTTAAACTTTTTAGTTTTTCTGTTTCAAGGGCTATTTCATATTGTTTCAACTTGCCACCAAAACTACTAACATCAGCAACACCTTTTGTGCCTAATAATTGTCTGCGAACAATCCAATCTTGTATGGTACGCAATTGCATGGCATCGTATTGTTTTTCGTAGCCTGGTTTAGTATGAATAACATACTGAAATATTTCTCCTAAACCTGTGGTTAAAGGTGCAAGTTCGGGGCTGCCCATTCCGGCCGGAATTTGTTCTTTGGCCATGCCAAGGCGTTCGTTAACCTGCTGGCGTGCCCAATAAATGTCGATGTCGTCATCAAACACAATGGTAACAACTGATAAACCAAATCTAGAGAAGGAACGGATTTCATGTATACCGGGAATGGTAGCCATGGTTTGTTCAACCGGAAACGTTACAAAACGTTCAATGTCTTCAGCACCACTGCTTGGTGCTACGGTTAATATTTGTACCTGATTGTTGGTGATGTCGGGTACTGCATCAATGGGTAATTTACTTAGCGAGTAAACGCCCCAAATAACCAATGTAAGCGTAAATAAGCCTACAATAAATTTATTCCGAATACTAAATCGGATAATGGCTTCTAACATAGTTTTACTATGAATAAAATAATTTGAATAATAAAATGATGCGCTGAATACGCGCGAAGAATTGCGAACCTAATTAGGCAAGTTTAGGCGGTTGCCAAATTGATGTAGCATCGTTGCCAGGTATATGCTCATTAACTACAGCATAGTGTTCGGCTTTTGAGTTAAACTCTGGGTGCTGTATACGAATACCAACAGTTGTTACAGCCACAGGAGTAACTTGTGCATGCTGGCAGTGTTGTTGCTTTTGTGTTCCCGGTAAATTTTGATGTTCGTGAGCATCAGTTTGCATGTGTTCGGTATTACCGTAATGCAATTCTATGAATGCAATCACACCAATAGATTCGTGCTCGGTTAAATGATGATAGTAATGTGCAGCTAATGCAGGTAACCTTAACACCTGGTGCATTATAGCATCGGGTAAGGTAATACTTGTAGTTAGTACAAAAAGTAATATGTATTTAGCTGCTTTCAATATCAACACAAAGTAAGGGTTATATTTTTATAAATACAATGACTTGTGATGCCTAATGTTAATATAACATCAGGTGTTTTAGATGAATGGTATTATTGATTATTTGGGGTTGCACCCCAAACCCGCGATACTTTTTAACTCGTTGTTATTTATTGTTTTTTTGCCTCGTTGATTGCTACGCAGTTGTCTTGAAACAAAAAGTATCCAAAAAATTCAAGGCTCATGATATTTGTGCTACAAGTTACGCTTGTTGTATGCCACGCAATCCAAGCCATTTCGCTGCGCTTCATTTCAGGATTGCTTACCATGCCCAACGCCAATACAACTGCACTCACTTGTTACGCAAAAATATCATATGCCGCATAGAGTCCTTCAAAGAGAATTCACCAATCACACATGTTTTTTAACACCTTATCAAAAAAACATGTTTAGTAAAAACTCGTCAGTGGTTATTAAATACTCCCATTCCATTTCCTCACAAACCATTCTGTGGTTAACATCAACATCAACAAAACAAAAACCCATTTTAGGTCAATCCAGCTTTTTACATCCTGATTTTGATAAATAATGGGCTTTATACTTTCGTTCTTTTTAATGGCATCAGCCATATTTTGCATGTTGCTCAGGTAATACATTTCACCACCTTGTTGTGTGGCCAATTCGTTTAATAACTGATGGTTTGCGGTGGTTTGTGCAAACTCTACCTGCAATGGTTTTACAATAAATTGTCCTTTTGCTATTTGGGTTTGTGTGCCAACAACTGTTTTAGCCTCGTAGCTGTATGTTCCGGCAGGTAATAAACCGGCATCTAATGTGTAAGCATTTCCGGTTTTGTTAAATGTAAAAGTGTAGTTTTTTCCTTTGCTGTTTGTTACCGTCATGTTAACCTCAGGGGTGTTTATTAATTGGTAACTTTCGTTGTACAATTCAGCATCAAACACCACCGATTCATTTTCATCAATTTCCTTTTTGGTGTTTACCCTAAACCTGCTTTGATCTTTTTTGCTGGTAAGGTATTGCACCATACCACCCCAAATAGTTGATGTGGTTTTTTGCTGGCTGATACCAAAGTCGTACATGCGCCATTTCCAGAAACCTTCGGCACAAAAAAAGCCACTTTTATTGTTGCTTCCTTTTGCAAAAAAGGCCAACGGATACTCCGTTTTTACGTACCCAATTTGTTGTTTAAACAACACCTCAACTTCACCATTAATTTTATAATTGCCAAATGGAGCCATAACTGGTGGAAACTTTTTAATATGCTCTTGTTCTTCGTTGCTTAAGGTAAACAAACTAAAGTTATTGTTGTAAATAGGTGTAACCTCGTTCATGTTGCCCACACGTGTTCCACCAACTTGTAAAGTAGGTTCCAGTTGGTTTAAATAACCCGTATTGTTTTGAGCGCCCAGCACATATAAAATAGGAATGTTTTTATCTTTTAATTGTTTCAGTAAAACCGTTCCTTCTCCGTTTATACCCGGTAATTGGTGCGCAATAATTAAACTGTATTGATCTAAATTATTAGGCGTTTGTTGTTGCGAAACAATAAAAGTATTGGTGCTGTAATTTTCTTGTTGGTTTAATGTTTTTTCAATTGCAGCAATATCCGGATGGGGCGTGTAGGCCAATAGTGCAACTTTTTGTTTACCATCAATTACATTAATAAAAACATCCATGCGGTTGTTTATCAAACTTACCTCATTGGTTATGGAACTTGCTTCAATAATTAAATGTTGTGTGCCTACTTCGTTTGCCGTAAGGTTGGTTGATAGCGTATTGAAATAATTGTTACTTAAAAGCAGTTGTTGTTTATACGTTTGTTTACCGTTTTGTGTAACGGTAATTTGGGTTGATTGCCCTGCTGCGGCAAATGCTGCTACATCAATTTGTAAAGGAAAACTATTGCCCTTAAAAACCAATTGGTTGGTACGAATATTTTTTATCAGTACGTCTTTGCGTTGCACCGTATCGCCTAAACCAACAGTAAATATAGGTGCTTTAAGTTCGCTGGCAGTTTGTAATGGGTTTTCTCCTTTGTTATATAAACCATCACTTGCCAAAACAACAGCACCTAAATTGGCGCCATCGTAAGTGTTTTTTAGGGCGATGAAAAGTTGATTGAGGTTGGTTTCTTTATCTTTAAAATCAAGTGAAGAAGCCTGTTTGCTTTCTTTACCTACCAAGTATGGAACCACATCATAATCATTACCCAATTCATTTTGTAAAAGATCAAACTGTTTGTTTAATGCCTGTTTAAGTTGAGTACTATCATTGCCCAAAGTAACAGATTGCGAATTATCTACCGCAAAAATCACAACAGGTTTTTGGGTTTGAGTAGTAATTAATTTTACTAAAGGTCCCAATAACAACATCATCAACACAAATAAAACCGAAAACCTAAGCGCATGCAGTAACCACAAAAGTTGTTTAGCTCTTTTGCCTTCAACGCCAATAGGATTATTGCGGTATAAAAACCAAGTTGCAGCAAATGCAATCAAAGCGCCAATTATACCTAACCACCACGGGTATTCAGTTAACATGTTTTATTAAGTTGTTTGATGTAAAATTAAAACGGGCAACAAAATAAAGCTGCCCGATTAAAAAACGTTTTATGAAAAATACTATTGCATTACCATTCCACCATCAACACAAATAGTTTGTCCGCTCACGTAAGCAGATAAATCTGATGCCAAGTACAACACCGTGTTGGCAACATCTTCAGGCGATCCGCCACGTTTTAAAGGAATACCTTTAACCCATTCAGCTCTTACGTCTTCGCTTAAAGCTTCGGTCATTTCTGTTTCAATAAAACCCGGAGCAATAGCGTTACAACGAATGTTACGTGAACCTAATTCTTTGGCAACAGATTTTGTTAAACCAATCATACCGGCTTTTGATGCAGCATAATTAGCCTGACCTGCATTACCCGTAATACCAACTACTGAAGTGATGTTGATGATTGAACCAAAACGGTTTTTCATCATTGGGCGTTGTACTGCCTTAATTAATGCAAATGCCGATTTTAAGTTGGTGTCCATTACTTCATCCCACATTTCTTCTGTCATGCGCATTAACAAGTTATCGCGGGTAATACCTGCATTGTTCACTAAAATATCTAAGCTACCAAACTCTTTTACAATTTCATTTACCAATATTTCGGCTTCGGCAAATTGTGCAGCATTACTTTGGTAACCTTTGGCTTTAACACCAAGTGCAGCAAGTTCTGCTTCAAATATTTTAGCTTTTTCAACCGAGCTAACAAATGTAAAAGCCACGTTGGCTCCTTGTTGAGCTAATTTTAAAGCGATACCTTTACCAATACCACGTGTAGCACCGGTTACTAATGCGGTTTTTCCTGCTAATAATGTCATGATTATTTATTTTAAACTTTGGTAAAACTATACTGTATCGGGGTTTTACGCAAATAATCTTTAAAAAAAGATTGGTTTACAGCAAAGAAGATGTTCCATATGGCTTCATAACATTATTATCTGTACTTATTC
>CAZRVA010000006.1:0-1096 GCA_964603255.1 uncultured Chitinophaga sp. | reverse complement strand
GCCGAACTATCTGCATTAGTTGGGTAAACCCCGATTTAGAAAATCAACCTATGGGTGAAGTGTAACGTAGGCCCAAATGTTTGATTTTCTTACATCGATTATGTATTTTGAAAACAAATACATAATCTGGGATTATTATTAGTGCTTATTCTATCCATTAAAATATAAGTATTAGATTTGCCGCATGGATTTTTTCTCTGCTCAAGAAATTTTAACAATTACCCTTACGCTTTTTGCCATGATTGATATTTTGGGAGCCATTCCCATTATTTTATCTATGCGCCAAAAAGTTGCCCATATCGATTCCGGTAAAGCTACTATTGCAGCCGGTGGTTTAATGGTATTGTTTTTATTGGTGGGTGAGCGCTTGTTAAATCTTTTTGGTATTGACGTTTCTTCATTTGCATTGGCTGGTTCTATTGTAATTTTTATCATAGCCATAGAAATGATTTTGGGTATAGATATTTTTAGAACAGATCCTGATGAAAAATCGGGAAGTATTATTCCTATTGCGTTTCCAATTATTGCGGGTAGTGGTACATTAACCACCATCATCTCATTAAAAGCAGTTTACCAAATGCAAAACATTGTAGTGGGTATAGTAGCTAACCTAATTATTGTTTACATCGTACTTAAATCAACCAAACACATTGAGCGTGTATTGGGCAAATCGGGATTAATATTGGTACGTAAGTTTTTTGGAATTGTGCTGTTGGCTATTGCGGTTAAGCTTTTTAAAACCAATTTGTAGTAGGCGGTAAAAGCCACAGATTACTCAGATTGGTTCTGTCTGTAAATTTCACTCATACTTATAAGTCATGGATGATTTTTGAAGTCTGTGGCAGTTGTTTTTTTGCCACAGATTGCGCAGAAATTATCAGTTGCAAATCTATATCTCTGTGCTACTGTTATTAGTAATCCGTGAAATCTGTGGCTGAGTATTCCGGATGTTATCACCACTTTTTAAATATTACAAAAACGGCAAGCACAATCAGTGCAAAGCCTAAAATGTGGTTCCATTGTAGGTTTCCGTCCTTAAATACAAAGATATTTACCAATACAAATACAATGATGCTAACTGCTTCTTGTATGGTTT
>CAZRVA010000005.1:30127-53435 GCA_964603255.1 uncultured Chitinophaga sp. | reverse complement strand
AATGTTCGCCAAATTTTTGTTTTGCCATGTAGGTTGATGCTTCATCGCTCAGGCTGCTCATAAATTGTTCAAATGGTTCTTTTTGTTCAGGGAATTGAGATAACCTGTACTCTGTTAAGTTTGCCTTTTTAGCGGCAATCTCGATAGCTTTGTCTAATCCACCAAACTCATCAACCAAGCCAATTTTTTTAGCATCGGTTCCGCTCCAAACCCTACCTTGTGCAATGCTATCTACTTGCTCTGGTGTTAACTTTCTGCCTTCAGCAACTTTGGTAATAAAATCGGTATAAATTCTATCAATATATTTCTGTAAAATGGTTTGCTCTGCTGGGGTTAAAGGTCTGTTTGCGGTTCCCATATCAGCGTATTGTCCAAACTTCACCGTTTCCATGTTTACACCTAATTTTTCTTTGATTAATTTTTGTGCATTAACCAACAATGCAAATACACCAATGCTACCGGTTATGGTGTTTTGTTGTGCCACAATAACATCCGCAGGAGCTGCAATGTAATATCCTCCGCTCGCTGCAGTAGCACCCATCGATACAATTACCGGTTTTACTTTTTTAGTTAATACCACCTCGCGCCACATTACATCACTGGCCATGGCACTTCCACCCGGTGAGTTAATGCGTAACACAACTGCTTTAATGTTGCTATCGCTTTTGGCTTTGCGTAAACTCTCTACAATAGTTGTTGAGCCCATGGTTTGTCCATCGCCTTTGCCACTCACAATATCTCCTACACAATAAATCACGGCAATTTTTTCTTTAACACTGTATGGAGTTCCTTTTACGGTTTTAGCAACCTCAGCAGCCGATAACATTTCAATGTCATCAAACTTATCAACCCCAACTTTTTTAATTAATAAATCATGCACTTGGTCTTCAAACAATACATCGGTAATCATGCCTAAACGTTTGGCATCTTCCGGACTTTGAATAGACAAATCGTTGATCATTTGTTTGATTTCATCTGGCGTTTTTTTGCGCGATTTTGCAATGTCGTTTACAAAATTATTATACATGCTGCCCAAGTAAGCCTCTATTTGCTCGCGGTTGGCTTCGCTCATTTTATCAGCAATTAAAGGTTCTCCGGCCGATTTAAATTTACCATGACGTATAAGTTGTGGTTCAACCCCAAGTTTATTAAACAAGCCTTTTAAATAAGGGGTACTGCTGCTAAATCCATCCATCAATAGTTCACCCGATGGATTCAAATAAATATCATCAGCCACACTGGCTAAGTAATAAGAGTGCTCTTCTAACAATTCACCATAAGCAACTATAAATTTTTTGCTGGTTTTAAAATCAATCAACGCATTTCTTATAGCTTCTAATGTGGCGTAATCGTTAGGCGAAACACTCAAGTTTAAATAAATCCCTTTAATGTTTTCGTTTTCTTTAGCACCTTTTATGGCCTTTAAAATATCGTTTAGTCCGGTTGTTTTGTTGCTTTCGAAAGTATTAAAATTAAACTGCTCGAATGGATTTTTACTGGTACGTTCGGCAATCATATAATCTAACTTAAGCATTAAAATACTGTTGGCTTCAATGGTTTTCTTTTCATCATCTTGTGTTGATGATACCATGCCGCCTATGATGGCAGCCATCAAAAAAAACAGCAAAAAAACAGAGATGATTACCCCGAAAACAGAGGCTAACATAAACTTAAAAAATTGTTTCATGTATGTATGAGAATTTGATTTTACGAAGATGATTTAAAGCATACAAAGTAAGCATGTTTTTTGATAAGATAGTGGCGCTTTACATTAATAGGCTTTAAATTTGGTTAAATGGTTGGGGTGGTCTAATTAATTTGGTGGTAGCGTGTTAAAAACTAAAGCGCCATATTAATTCAAGTTAGCTTATTTTCGCCTCATGGAATTTTCTACACTTACCGCCATTTCTCCTATAGATGGCAGATACCGCAAGCAAACCGAACAGTTAGGTTTATATTTTAGCGAGTTTGCACTGATACAATATCGTGTTTTAATTGAAATAGAATATTTTATTGCTCTGGCCGAATTGCCTTTGCCTCAAATAAAAGGAAAAATCAGTGTGGCCGATAAACAAGCTTTGCGCGAGGTGTATACCAATTTTACCGAGCAAGATGCTTTGCGTGTAAAGGAAATTGAGAAAACCACCAACCACGATGTTAAGGCGGTTGAGTATTTGATTAAAGAAAAAATGCAAGCCTTGGGTTTGGATGATATCAGTGAGTTTATTCATTTTGGATTAACCTCTCAAGACATCAACAATACGGCTATTCCGTTAAGTTTAATGGATGCCAATGTACAAACCATGTTGCCAACTTTAATGGAGTTGGTTAAAAAACTAAAGGCTTTGGCTAAAGATTGGAAAAACATTCCGATGTTGGCGCATACGCACGGACAACCTGCTTCTCCTACCAAGTTGGGTAAAGAAATTTTGGTGTTTGTAGAGCGTATCGAAAAACAATTGGAGCAACTAAAAAGTATTCCGTATAGCGCTAAGTTTGGTGGTGCTACCGGTAACTTTAATGCCCACCATGTGGCATACGGTAAAATTAATTGGGTTGAATTCAGTAATAAATTTTTGGATGGATTGGGTTTAACGCGTAGTCAATACACAACGCAAATTGAACATTACGATAACCTGGCTGCAATGTTTGATGCATACAAACGCATCAACACCATTTTAATGGATATGAGCCGTGATTTCTGGCAGTACATTTCAATGGAATATTTTAAGCAACAACTTAAAAAAGGAGAGGTGGGCTCATCGGCTATGCCGCATAAAGTAAACCCAATTGATTTTGAAAATGCGGAAGGTAATTTAGGCATTGCTAATGCTTTATTCGAGCATTTATCTGCTAAGCTTCCTGTTTCGCGTTTGCAACGAGATTTAACAGACTCTACAGTATTGCGTAATGTTGGTGTGCCTTTAGCGCATACTTTAATTGCATACAACAGTATATTAAAAGGTTTGGGTAAGTTGTTGTTAAACGAAAAAGCACTTAACGAACATTTAGAAGAAAATTGGGCTGTTTGTGCCGAGGCTATTCAAACTATTTTAAGGCGTGAAGGTTATCCAAAACCATACGAAGCATTAAAAGATTTAACGCGTACTAACGCTAAAATCAACCAAAAAAGTTTACATGCTTTTATTGAAAAGCTTAAGGTGAATGCCAAAATAAAAACCGAATTGAAAAAAATTACACCGCATAACTACACGGGAGTTTACTAGTAGTTTCTATTAAAATTATACATAACAATGAAACTACATTTAAAAAGACCGCTTGTGGTATTTGATTTAGAAACCACAGGCATGAGTGTAAACCAAGATAGAATTGTGGAGTTTAGTTACATTAAGGTTATGCCTGATGGAACTGAAAACATCAAAACTTTGAGGTTTAATCCCGGAATTCCAATTCCGCACGAAGTAAGTTTAATACATGGCATTTACGATGAAGATGTTAAAGATGCACCATTGTTTAAACAAAAAGCCAAAGAGTTGGCCGAAGAATTTAAAGGCTGCGATTTTGCGGGCTTTAACTCTAATAAGTTTGATTTCCCATTATTGGTTGAAGAGTTTTTACGTGCAGGAGTTGAGTTTGATGTAGAAAACAGAAAGTTTGTAGATGCACAACGTATTTTCCATATGATGGAACAACGTACGTTAACCGCAGCTTACAAGTTTTATTGCAACAAAGAGTTGGTTAATGCACACAGTGCCGAAGCCGATACCATTGCTACACTTGAAGTGTTAAAAGCACAAATAGAAAGGTACGAGAACCTAGAAAATGATGTAGACTTTTTGCACAACTTTACCAAGCAAGATAAAAACGTGGATTTAGCCGGACGTATGGTTTATAACAATGATGGAGTGCCTGTATTTAACTTTGGTAAACACAAAGGCAAACCAGTACAAGAAGTGTTTAAAACCGATTTTGGTTACTACGATTGGATGATGAATGGAGATTTTGCTGAAGACACCAAACGCAGACTAACCCAAATTAAACTGCAAGGTTTTAAAAAATAAACCTAAAAATATCACCTAATAAAAAAGGCTTCAATCGCAAGATTGAAGCCTTTTTTGGTATAATTAGTTTGTTGTATTACTCAACAATAAATCTTGTTTTGGTGGCTTGACCATTATCAGTTTTAGCAACTAAGAAATAAATTCCATTTGCTAGTGTAGCAACTTGAATACTGCTGCCGTTCTCTGTTATTTCGGTTGTACCATTTAATACTTCGCTTCCAAACACATCAACAATGCTGTAGCTTAAAGTTGTACCTTCCAATTGTTCAATGTTTAAAACATCTTTGGTCGGAACTGGGAATACTTTAGCTGTAGTTGTTGCTTCATCAGCATTACTAACACCATTTCCTTTAACATCAGTAGTAATTGATGCGATGTTTGAGTACGCAAATTTACCATCAAAATCTACTTGTTTAATGCGGTAGTAGTTGGTGGTATATGCTTCTGGTTTAACATCATTAAACGTGTAGGTGTTTTTTACATTTGAGTTACCTACTGCTTTTACTAAACCAATTTCGGTAAAGTTAACCATGTCTGTGCTGCGTTCAACAATAAACTTAGCATTGTTCTTTTCGCTTAAGGTACTCCATTTTAAATCTGTAGTATTGTTTTTGTTTAAGTTAGCTTCTAAAGCAGTAAATACAACAGGTAGTGGGTTGCTTTGATTAGTAATTAACACACGGAAACGGTTACCTGTAGAACCTGCGGTTCCATTTGTTGCAAAAGAGTAGGTGTTAGCAGAACTTAAATCTTGCAAGGTGTTTAACATCTTATCTTGCAAGTAAACTTTAAGGTTGCTGTTAAATGTATTTACATCAGCAAAACTTAATTGATAGTTAGCTGCTGTAGCCGGAACGTTAACATCCACCTCAACAGTATCGGTAGTTTTAGCTCCATAAACAGGTAAGTTATTGATGTCAAGTTTTCTATTTGTACCCGGTTCGAAAGTTGCAATTTGGAAACTGCCATAACCAAACTTAAGTGCGTCATAATTATCAGCACCGTAAGAACCTGTTGTGTTTTGGTGAATAAATGCTCTATTACTAAAACCTGTACCACTTAATGTAATTTTCAAGTGATTTGTTAATTCGCTAGTTTTAAATTTACTTCCTCCACCTTGGGTGACATCCTTATGAGACTCTGCAAAACTTAAATTAGATGATGATGTGATACTTTTAACCCAAAACGATTGTCCAGAAGAAATGTATCTGGTGGCATCACCTGTTGAGCCGTTCCATGATTCGTAAGTATTTGTAGATGGGTTTAATACAGTGTATGATCCCGATATCCTTGTACTATTTGCAGATTGTACTGCATTCCAGTCTAATGTAGCTGGGTAAGGGTTTCCCACTAAATTCCATCCATCATCAGTACCACAACCGTTTGAACAAGTAATTGGAACATTGATTGTCCCTTGAGGGATATCTCCAATAGATGTGATTGTTACTTCATTTTGTGTTGATACAGAACCATCTAATCTGCCTGCATTACTTCTATCTCCTCTCACAAAGACTCTGTAACCGACACCTCTGTTTAACACGGTATTAGCGGATGATACCTCAGCCCAACGGCTATTAAAGTTAATCGGCTGATTTTCATTGTAAGTATAAATACTCGGACTGTTTGATGCTGTGTAATCAAACCCGCTAGTATTAAAATTTGCTAAGCCAACTGGACCAGTGCCTCCGGTACCTCCTGTAATAAACATTCCATTTCTCCAGCTATTGGCTATGGTTGCCCCGCTTGTAACTGGTGCTGCTAAAAATCTCCAACGTCTTCCAATTGATGGGATGTATCTTTCTATGTTTGCCTGGCCAGAAATAGTACCAGTAACATTAGCGACTTGAGCAGTTTGAGACGCTATCGATCTCAAAGTTAAAAAGCCACCAGTGTTAAATGTTCCACTTGTAACTGTTAATAATTCAGTTATTACTAACTTATTTCCAAGAGTAGTTGAACCACCACTACGATTTAACGTGAAATTTCTGATAACATTGGTTGTTCCATCGGATGTTTGATCGAAAAATAAAGTACCAGTACTACCACTTCCACCAATTGTTATAACGCTTGTACTACCACCTGTAATACTATTTGAAGCACTCATTCCAGATACTGAACCATTAAGTGTGAATGTCCTGTTACCTATGGATAATTTACCGGTAATAAAGGTTAAAGTTCTTCCAGAACTTAATGTCCAGTTGTTATTAAGTGTAACTCCACTTGCGTTATTTATAGTATAATTGAGGTTTGTAGGATTTCCACTGGCCATAAATTGTGGTGCAACTCCATTATATTCAATTGTTGATGTGGTGCTGTAAGTTTGTGTGCTGAATCTAATTGCTCCCGCACTAGTCGAAGAAGCAACTACAGCTCCCAATGTATTTACACTTCCTGTTTTAATTGTTGCGTTATCCTCTGCCACAAATACTCCCCCCCATCCAGTTCCACCTAAAAAATTTCCGTTAGGGACATTAACCATGGCATCAGTTTTAACGCTTGTATTCCAAATATTACCTACAATTCCTCCAGAATGGGTAATTGTTTGGTCTGCAGTACCTGTGAAATTTAATTGACAAGCACTATTGACGCTGTTGCTTATTGTTCCGCTAGTTAGGGTCAAATTGCCATCAAGGTTAATAGTCCCAACTCCATCTTGTGCTAAATCAATTGCTGTGTTGACATCGTTTAAAATGAAATTACCAGTTATGTTTAACGTGTAATTATCACTAGCATCTGTGGCTAAAGCTAAATAGGTATCACCTGCCACTTCAAAGTTGCCACCTACACTAATTGTCTTTGTTCCTGTTGCCGACATTAGTGACAATCCAGATGAAGTAACTGATGTGTTTGTGTTTAGTATACTGTAGTTTCCATTAATGGTACTAGGTTCGCCAGCTAAATACAAATAATCACCCAAGTTTAAGTTAGCAAGATCCCATGTGAAATTGTAGAAGGTTTGGGCTAGGTTGCCAGGAACCCCGCCTGTAGTAATTCCTCTTATTACACAATTAGAGCCTGTTTGCCAATCTGCTGATGGTATTGAGCCCGTTGTTGTTGTGCAATCGTAATTAAATACAGACCCATTAGTAAATATGTTTTTTGTTGATGCACTCCCCAAGTGAGAGCCATTGTCTAGTAAGTTTTCAACACCATTTACTGTTATTATTTTGTTGTTACCACCTATACCTGATTGGTTTACTGTGCCAGATACATTAAATACGCCAGTACTTCCTATAACAAGTTTTGTTGCAGTATTACCGGGGAAATTAAGAGATGTTGCAGCGTTTAAATTTAGAGTACCGTTAACGGTTACTTGGTCTACTGTGACAGTCGCTGTTATCGTAACCGAATGTCCACTTCTAATCTCAATAGCACCATTAGAGGACGTAGGTGATACTCCAGCGGTTACCCATGTTCCACCACTAAATGTCTCCCAGTCAGAGGCTGTATTCCAGTCCATAGTTACTGCATTACTTCGATAGTCTCCAGCACTTTGGGCAAAAGTATTATTACATATAAAAAGTAATAATATCAGCGATATTCCAGTTTTAATCATTGTATGCATAAAGTTCTATTTTATTTGTATTCGTTTAATGATAATGTCTTGATTTGTAACAATTTTTATGAGATAAGCACCAGATGGATAGTTATCTAAATTTAATTGATAATTGTTAGGCTCATCTTTAATTTCTTTAGTGAACAGTTCGCTTCCTTGGAGCGAAAGTAATGTAATTTTTCTAATACCCAATTCACACTCTAAATTAATAATCTCCCCTTTTTTAATAGGGTTTGGATATATATTGATGTTAGTTGTATGGTTTTCGCCACCAATATTTATAAGTTCACTGTAAGTGTGGAGCCCATTTCTATCCACTGCTATTATTTGAATATATAAATGTGTATGATTAGTAATAATTTCTTTTGTGTAAGTGGTGTTGCCTGTATTGTTTTTCACATCAGTTACTAAATCAATTAATTCCCAATTTTTAAAATCTGTTGATAGCATCACTTTATATGATGTTATGTTTTTTTCTTGTGCAACAACCCAATTTAAGGAGAGTTTTTTTTGTGATAATTCGGCTTTAAACTTTAATATCTTTACTGGTAAAGGGTTTTGGGTCGAGTTTGTTGCTATATAATATGTATTATTTAAACTGGTTGAAGGTATACCTGTTCTTGATACTTCTGGTTGATCAAAAGTACCCGAACCGTTTACCGCTGCCCCTGGAGCAATACTGTTAATTAATGAAATCCTTAAGTCAGACAGATTGTTTACCCCCCCGTTTTTGCTTGCTCTAAGTTTCAGTCCAAAGTTGCCAGTTATGCCACTTCCTGTACTTAAGGTCCAATTAAAGTTATTTCTAATATTAATCATCGGGCCGTTATCATTAAAGGCTGGATTTATAATTGTTGTACCATAACCGTTATTGTACGAAGCAGATATAGTGCCACCCGAACTAGGTTTTCCTGATATCCACAAGTATCTAGTGGTATCACTATGTGAGGCAAACGGAAATAATCCCGCATTATTTCCAATGGTAACATTGCTTGTGTCAAACCAGCGGGTTAGTATTCCACTTCCTTTAATGTAACCTTTATTGGCTTCAATTTGTCCTAATACGGTTTGATTATTACCTATAGTTAGGTTAAATCCATTTAAGTTTAAACTTCCCGAGTCTAAACGAAGTGTACTTAAAATTAAAGCGTTTGATTGTAAAAATACTCCGTTGTTGTTTCTAATAACGAGCTTGGCATTGAGTGGGAACCCACTGCCTAAATATTGTTGGCTAGTTCCGTTATAAACTAACATACTGCCTGGAGAAAAATTCCTAGTTGGTAATCTTATATTTCCTCCGTTAGTGCCACTTTGTATTGCACCTAATGGCTCCAATGAACCCAGTGTTACAATTCCGCCAGATAACACATTTATAGCCCCTCCTCCTCCTATAAAACTTCCATTCGGGATAAATAAATTCGCACTACTGTCAACTGTGTAATTTACAGGTGTTGCAGGAATAGAGTTACATATAAAAAGTTGTGTACTGAAAGGAACTTGGGGTTTAAAATATACTCCAGCGGAAAAGTTGTTTGAGGAAAGTTGAATATTTCCGTTGTTCACGCTATAATTTCCAGAAATATTGAGTTTTCCAGCACCCATATCTGCCAGATCTAAATAGGTATTTACCCCTGAAAGTGAAAAGTGCTTCGTATTAACTATGCAAGTACCAGTTCCGGACTCATTCAAACTAACATAAGCATTATTCGTAATTTCAAAAGTGTCACCAATATTAAAGGTTTTAGTTAGGTTGAGCGAATTAAACATAATACCACTATTAGCCGATAAAGATCCCGCATCTTTTATTCTGAAATCTCCCAATACAAGAGCAGGCTCACCATCAAGGTAAAAGTAATTCGAAATATTTAAATTAGGCGTATTCCACTCAAAGTTGCCAAATGCTTGATTTAGGCCAATTGGAGGGGTGGTATTTGTTGTATAACCTGTTATTTTACAGGTAGATGAAATGTGCCAATTTGCAATTGGAATAATTCCAGGAGTTGTTGTATATTGGTGGTTGTAAACGCTGTTTGCGCCAAATATTAAACTTGTAGAACTAGCGTTGGTTATTGTTCCTGAATTATTTAATGTTCCATTAATATTAACCAGTGCCAAAGAAGGTGAGTTCGAGATGATTAACGAGCCACTATCATTTAAGTTACCGTTAACCGTAAAGTCATCACCTGCTCCATTTAGTACCGTTAAATTTGCACCATTCCTAATATTAACTGTTGCTCCACTCTCCAAAACTGTTTGGTCAACACTTATAGATGCGTTTATTGTAACAGTGTGTCCATTACGTATGGTTATAGTCGCAACAGATGAAGACGGAGAGAGCGCAGTTGGCGTAAAAATGCCGTTACCATTTATATCTTTTTCCCAAATCGAGGTTGAACTCCAATTTCCAGATGCTATTGTTCTGTAATTGTCTTGGGCTTTTAATACATTGACACAAATGCAAAAAAAACTTAAAATAGCGAGGCGAAGTTTAATCATTGTAACTCTCGTTTTAGGGATTATAATATCTATGCAAATAAAACTAAATCTACATTTTATAGCAATAAATATTCAATAAGTTGTATTAAAGGTGGATAATTAAAATAAGGTGCAGGTGTTAAAAGCAGGGTTTTGTGTCTAATTATTGTAAGTTGTATTTAATTGATTATCATTTTTTAAGGTGATTTTTTGTTTAGGCTTGTATTTTAAAATTCTATTATTTCTGTACTTTTGGTGTGGTTAAACTAAAAGTAGCCTAATTTCTATAACAAATACATTGCAAAAACTCAGGCAAATAAAACTTCTGCTCTACCTAACAGACATTTTAAAACTGGCAATTACCGGTTTTGGAGGTCCGCAAATGCACTTTACACAGTTTTATAAAGTTTTGGTGCTCAAGAGAAATTATGTAACAGAAGATGAACTAAAAGAGTTGAATTCACTTTGTAGTATGTTGCCCGGGCCAACATCTACACAAACTATTACGGCTATAGGTTATAAAATTGGAGGTCCAAGTCTGGCATTCGTTACTTTGGCCGTTTGGGTTCTACCTGCAAGTATACTTATGTTAAGTTTCGCTTTGTTAATATCCTTATTGGATATTGCCAATCCTAAATTAGATTTTTTAAAGTACTTGCAACCAATGGCGGTTGGCTTCATTATTTATGCTGCCTACCAAATTAAAAACTTATTTGTAAAGCGAATCCATCATTGGGTGTTGATGATTTTAGCTGCCTGTTTGGCGATAGTTACCGAAACACCTCTTGTATTTCCGATACTTCTTTTGATTGGTGGGTTTGTATCAACCCAAATAAATAAAGCTAACAATAGTGATGTAAAACCTATTAAAGATATACTTTGGAAAAACTTTTTATTGTTTTTGGGGATTTTTTTACTCTCAGCATTGTTAGGTGCATTAACCAAAAATAAAGCGTTTTTATTGTTTGAAAATACTTACCGTTTTGGTAGCATTGTTTTTGGTGGTGGCCATGTATTAATTCCCATGATGTACAATCAGTTTGTAGAGTTTAAACACTACATGGAACCCAACACTTTTCTGGCAGGAGTAGGTATTTTACAAGCTATTCCTGGTCCGGTTTTTAGCTTTAGCACATATGCGGGTGCAATGGCCCTTAAAGATTGGGGTACGATGGGACAAATATTGGGTGGTGTGGTAGGCACAGTTGCTATATTTTTACCGGGTATTTTACTCATCTTTTTTGTTTACCCCATTTGGACTCAAGTAAAAAGTTACTCACCCATTAAAAATGCTATTGAAGGCATAAATGCAACTTCCGCAGGATTGGTAATTGCTTCCGCTTATTTATTATTTAAACCGGTAGAGGTAAATGAACCTAATATGTTAGTGCTTTTAGGTACTTTATTCTTATTATTGACAACCAAATTACCTAGTCCTGTGTTAGTATTACTGGCAATTGCTGCCGGATTTATTTTTTAATGCCATGATGAAGAAAATACTTGTTTTAATTGTGCTGGTTTCAGCCTTATTATGCTCTGATAGCGTGTTGGCCCAACAATCACAACCTAAGCCTGTTCAACCAGTTGAGCTTATACAACTATCGGGTTTAGTAGTTTCTGTAGATAGTTTACAAGGATTGCCATTGGTATCTATCAGGATAAAAAATACCAATAAAGGAACTTTTACCGATGAAGGTGGTTTCTTCTCATTTGTAGTAAAAAAAACAGATACAATAATGTTCAGCTTTATTGGTTACAAAACGGTTGAGTACATTTTACCAGCCAATTTAAAAGGTATTAAATACAGCATTATTCAGCCTATGGCAGAAGATACCGTGTTTTTAAATACAGCAGTTATTCGTTCTTATCCTACACCTGATGAATTTGATTATTACTTTGTAAAAGCCACTATACCCGATGCTTATTACGAAGCATCAACCAGAAACTTAAGAAAGAAAACTTTAGAAACTTTAGCACAAAACATGAGCATGGATGGTGCTGCAAACCAAAGATACACGGCACAACAACAAGCATACAGGTATTACTACAATGGACAATTACCACCTAACAGAATTTTTGATCCGTTTGCTTGGGGACAGTTTTTTAATGCCTGGAAAAACGGGGCTTATCAAAAAAAGAAATAAGCCTAAACTACAAAATATAGTCAATGCTTCTTGGGCCGTGGTTAAACAATACATCCACTATACTCAAGTTGGCTTCAAACGGAAACTTCTCGGTAAACACTTGTAAATAAGGCTTAAACGTAGCCTCGGGTTTTATTTTTGGGGTGATTTGATTACGTAGATCCAAATCCTCATCACCACAAACCACATACGACTCGCTGAAGTTTAATGTTACATCAACCTTCATTAATTTTATGCATAATTTTAAAAGATCAATTTCAAAAGCAGCAAGACTAGTTACTTGCGATTGATATAATTTTTCAAACGCATTGGCATAATGTATAAAGTAGGGCGCAGAACCGTATGCCGATTTTAAGCTCTCCCAATGTTGACGTTGCCAATACACAGTATTGTCGGTAACCAATGTATTTACCGGCATTTTATGAGCTGTTTTTAAAACGGGGATGGTAAGCGGCATAGGTCCGTTTGCCGATAAAATTACAGTACGATTTCGGTAGGTTTGTTTAACAAAATGTTCGTGTACATCAATCACACAATTGTTGGTTAAAAGGTGCCTCATCCATAAAATATTGGGCAGGTAATGTAAACTTAAAACAGCGCTCATGCCGCGAATATAGTGGTAAAACGGCTATTGTATATTAATAAAAACATTTAAGGTGATTGCCGCGTTGTGTTTTTTATATATTTGCAAATATTTAAAAAATACAATATGACTAATGAAGGTATGACCGGAATGGGCTTTGAGCACACTGAAAATCAAAAAATGGTGGCTCAAATGGCAAAAGATTTTGCAGAAAAACATATTAGACCACACGTAATGGAGTGGGACGAAGCACAATTTTTCCCGAAAGCAACCATGCAAGAAATGGGTAAATTGGGTTTGTTGGGTGTGTTGGTGCCTGAAGAATACGGTGGAGCGGGATTAGGTTATTTTGAATACATTACTGCTATCCAGGAAATTGCCAAAGTGTGTAGTTCAGTTGGTTTATCAATGGCAGCTCATAACTCTTTATGTACCGGCCATATTTTACAATTTGGTAGCGAAGAACAAAAGAAAAAATGGTTACCTAAATTGGCAACAGGGGAGTGGATTGGTGCTTGGGGATTGACTGAAGCAAATACAGGTAGCGATGCCATGCGCATGCAGTGTGTAGCAAAAGAAGACGGTGATCATTACATTATAAATGGAACAAAAAATTGGATTACTCACGGTATTACAGGTGATGTGGCTGTTGTATTGGTAAGAACCGGAGAGTTGCTAGATAGTAATGGAATTACAGCGATTGTGGTAGAGCGCGGAACACCTGGGTTTAGAGGAGGAAAAAAAGAAAATAAACTTGGTATGCGTGCAAGCGAAACAGCCGAGTTAATTTTTGAAGATTGCCGTGTGCCTAAAGCAAACGTTTTAGGTAAGGTAGGAGAGGGTTTTAAACAAGCCATGAAAGTATTGGATGGTGGCAGAATTTCTATTGCTGCCTTAAGTCTAGGTATTGCTAAAGGAAGTTACGAAGCTGCTTTACAATATTCTAAAGAGCGTCAACAATTTGGTCAGCCAATTGCAAATTTTCAGGCTATATCGTTTAAATTAGCTGATATGGCTACTCGTATTGAAGCAGCTGAATTATTAACTTATCAAGCCGCAGATTTAAAAATGAAACATAAGCCAATGACAACCGAAAGTGCAATGGCTAAATACTATGCATCTGAAGTTTGCGTTTGGGCAGCAACAGAAGCGGTACAAATTTTTGGAGGTTATGGCTATACCAAAGATTTTCCGGTTGAGAAATTTTACCGCGACTCTAAATTATGTACCATTGGCGAAGGAACAAGCGAAATTCAAAAGTTGGTAATTGCACGTAATATTTTAAAAGCCTAATTATTTATTTGGCAATTAAATAAATCGCGTTACTTTTGCAGTCCTTTTAGTAATAAAAGAGATTGAAAGGAAAGGAGGTAATTTAGTATATGATATTTGTAAACGTTAAAGAAAACGAATCATTAGATAGAGCACTTAAGAAGTTCAAAAAGAAATTCGAAAAGACTGGTGTTGTAAAGGAAATGCGCGAGCGCAAAGAATTTACCAAGCCTTGCGTTAAAAATCGTTTTAAACGCATTAGAGCAGCTTATAAATTACACCTTCAACAAGAAGCTCAAGGATAATTTTTAACCATGTAAATTATAAAAAATCCCTCAATCGAATCTCGGTTGAGGGATTTTTGTTTTTGGGTATTTGTTATTGGTTGACTTGTTGATAGGCCTCAGGTATAGACCGCAGCGTTTGTGTTTGTTAGTTTGAGGTTTCTGGTTTGTAGTTCCATCAAACATCCATCTCTTATCTTCCTTAAAAAAAAGACGCTCGATTTTCGTCACTCTAAGGATTGATTTCCAAATGCTAGTTTCCGTTGTTGCTTTTCAAGTTAAAGTGCAACTAATTTTTGCCGTGATCAAAACTTGGAAATTCATTATTAGCTCCGCTGAACTTCGTTTCAATATTCGAAATTTATCATTAGCCATACCTCTCCAACTTCTGGCATCTAACTTCAAACCTCCATCCTCTATTTCGCTTGATACGTAATTTTTACAGGTACTTTTGTTACTGGGTGTTCAAACGATAATTCAACTGCGGTAAGTGCAATACTGGTATCATCATTTGCTTTGCTTGCACCATATTTTACATCACCCACAATTGGGCAATTAATAGCACCTAATTGGGCACGTATTTGGTGTTTTCTTCCCGTAAGTAATTTAAGACGCAGAATGCTGTTGTTGTTATTTTGGTATTTTACATCAAAACTCAACATTGCTTTTTCTGCGTTAGGTACAGGTTTAATGTGAGCACGTGTGAAGTTTTTCTTTTCGTCTCTCACCAAAAAATGAGTAAGTGTGTCTGTTTGGTGCAAAGGTTTACCTTCTACTTTTGCTTCGTAAATCTTTTCTATTTTCCTGTTTTTAAATAAGTCGTTCATGCGGGCTAATGCTTTGCTAGTTCTGGCAAACAAAACTATTCCGCTTACAGGCATATCCAAACGATGTATTACTCCTAAAAAAACATCCCCGGGTTTGTTGTATTTTTCTTTTATGTAGGCTTTAACCTCTTCTTCTAAACTAGTTGGTTTTCCGGGTTCGGGTTGAACTGTTTGTCCGGGTTGTTTTACCACTGCTATTAAGTGGTTGTCTTCAAATAAAACTTGTAAAGTCATGTTTTGGGTTGATGATGTAAAAAGCAAAAGCGTGATTAGTATTGTTCTTTTTCGTTCGGAAAATCAACACTTTTTACGTCTTGCACATATTGTTCAACCGCACCTTTAATTTCATCATACAAGTTTAAATACCTACGTAAAAATTTAGGAGAAAAATCTTTGTTAATACCCAACATATCGTGGCAAACCAACACTTGGCCATCAACATGTGGTCCGGCACCAATACCAATTATAGGAACCTTAACAGTTTCGGCAACTTGTTTAGCCAATTTGCTTGGAATTTTTTCTAAAACAATGGCAAAGCAACCAGCTTCTTCCAATAGTTTGGCGTCTGCAATTAACTTGTTTGCTTCTGCCTCTTCTTTTGCCCTAACCTCGTAAGTGCCAAATTTATAAATACTTTGCGGAGTTAAGCCTAAGTGCCCCATAACTGGAATACCTGCTGTTAAAATTCGTTTAACCGAATCAACCACATCTTCGCCACCTTCAAGTTTCACAGCATGCGCCTCGGCCTCTTTCATTATTCTTATGGCAGAATTTAACGCTTCTTTTGAGTTACCTTGGTATGAGCCAAAAGGTAAATCAACCACAACCAAACTTCTGTTTACTGCCCTAATTACAGATGCCGCGTGAGAAATCATTTCATCCAGAGTGATGGGCAAGGTGGTTTCGTGTCCGTGCATTACATTACTTGCCGAATCGCCCACCAAAAGCACATCAATCTTGGCATCGTCAAAAATTCGTGCCATGCTGTAATCGTATGCGGTAAGCATTGATATTTTTTCGCCACGGTGTTTCATTTCCTGTAACACGTGTGTGGTTACTTTTTTTATCTCTTTGTAGGTACTCATAAATAAGTAAATGGATGCCAAAGGTAGGTATTAATAATTGATATCGACAAAGGCAATAAGCAACCTAATTCTTAAAAATAGATACTTGGTAAGGTAACACTTTAATATTTGGCAATAAAAATTATATTCGCACCTCTATGAAGATTTGGATATTAGCACTTTTTACTGGCGTTTTGTTTTTGGCCGCCTGCGATAATACACTTGATATAAACGCCCCTTACCGCGAAACACCTGTGGTTTATGCAGTACTCGATTTGGGTCAGGATAGCCAGATATTCCGTATTCAAAAAACGTATCAAAACGATATTAGTAAAACAACCGAAGAAGTTGCACAAATGGCCGATTCGTTGTACATGAAAAACATAACCGTAAAGGTAACCAGTGCCAATAACCCCAATTTATTCAGAGATTTTGTAAGGGTTGCGCCTAGAAAAGATAGCGGATTTTTTAGTAACCGCGACTCTAGCTATTGGGGACAAAATACAACCGGATTTTTTACAGGCGGTGCGCGTTACACTTTACGTATAAAAAGTAATGAAACCGGTAACGAATACATAGCAACAACTACGGCTGTTGGTTTGGCTGATGTTAGACTTGGAAATGAGTTAAAGTTTGAAATAGAAAATCCTGCAAATTTTAATTATTCAGTTGGGGCCGGAAATTCATCAAACGGTCTAGGTGTTAATGCTTTTGTTTTGGATGCTATTATCCGTTTAAATTATTTGGAAGTTGATAAAACCACCAACGATTCTACATTACGCTATGTAGATTATTATATTAGAAGAGACTTGTTGGCATCAACTACTCAAGGCCGATTTTCAACAAGTGTTTCTAAAAAAGGAATGTTAGATTTCTACAAAACGAATATATTGGTTAATCCTAATGTGAGCAGAAGTTTTAGATCTATTGAGTTCTTAACGATTGCTTCAAACAGTGATTACTACGATATGATTCAAACCAATAAACCGAGTGGTAGTATTATTCCTAAAGTAACTGATTACAGCAATATTACCAACGGCATTGGAGTTTTTGCTTCACGCACAACCTCAAAACAAGCTCAGCCAATTTCATCAGCAAGTGTTGGTATAATCAATACACAAGTACTGAACAGACCATAAATTCGTCAGATTTGCTGACAAATTTTATCTGATAAAATTCTTTTAAACTTAAAAACTGACATTTTATTACCTGATTACTGCCAAAAACCAAGTGGCACTACAATTGATGAGTTGTGACAAACAACTTTAAATATGAGCAAAGTAATAGGTATAGACTTAGGAACCACAAACTCTTGTGTAGCCGTTATGGAAGGTAACGAGCCTGTGGTTATTGCCAACAGTGAAGGACGCAGAACAACCCCTTCAATTGTGGCTTTTTTAAAAGATGGTGAGCGTAAAATTGGTGATCCCGCAAAACGTCAGGCAGTAACCAATCCTAAAAATACCATCTATTCTATTAAACGTTTCATGGGAAGTAACTTTGATGAAACAAAGAAAGAAACATCTCGTGTTCCTTATGCAGTAGAAAAAGGTGAAAACAATACACCACGTGTAAACATTGATGGTCGTTTATATACTCCTCAAGAAATTTCAGCAATGATTCTTCAAAAAATGAAGAAAACAGCTGAAGATTATTTAGGCACAGAAGTGAAAGAAGCAGTTATTACCGTTCCTGCCTACTTCAACGATGCGCAACGTCAAGCTACTAAAGAAGCAGGTGAAATTGCCGGCCTAAACGTAAGACGTATCATCAACGAACCTACCGCTGCTGCCTTAGCATACGGTTTAGATAAAACAGGTAAAAAAGATTTAAAAGTAGTGGTGTTTGATTGCGGTGGAGGAACACATGACGTTTCTGTTCTAGAAATGTATGATGTAGACGGAACCGGAACTTTTGAAGTAAAATCAACTGATGGTGATACGCACTTAGGAGGTGATGATTTTGACCAAGTAATTATTGATTGGTTAGCTGATGAGTTTAAAGCAGAAGAGGGTATGGATTTACGTAGTGATGCAATGGCATTACAACGTTTAAAAGAAGCTGCTGAAAAAGCAAAAATTGAATTATCAAGCTCAGCACAAACCGAGATCAACTTACCATACATTACCGCAACTGTCAGCGGACCAAAACACTTAGTTAAAACATTAACGCGTGCTAAGTTTGAGCAATTAGCGGATAGCTTAATTAAACGTACCATCGAGCCTTGCAAAACTGCTCTACAAAATGCAGGTATGAGCGCAAGTGATATTGATGAAATCATCCTAGTAGGTGGATCAACTCGTATCCCTGCTATCCAAGCTGCGGTAGAGAGTTTCTTTGGTAAAGCTCCATCAAAAGGTGTTAATCCTGATGAAGTGGTTGCTTTAGGTGCAGCTATTCAAGGTGGTGTATTAACAGGTGAAGTGAAAGATGTGTTGTTGTTAGATGTTACTCCACTTAGTTTAGGTATTGAAACCATGGGTGGTGTGTTCACTAAATTGATTGAAGCAAACACAACTATTCCTACCAAACGTAGCGAAACTTTTAGCACTGCAAGCGATAATCAACCAAGTGTGCAATTACATGTATTACAAGGCGAGCGCCCAATGGCTAAAGATAACCGCACCATTGGTATGTTTAACTTAGATGGTATTCCACCAGCACCACGCGGTGTTCCTCAAATTGAAGTAACATTTGATATTGATGCCAATGGTATTATTCAAGTAAGCGCCAAAGATAAGGGTACTGGCAAAGAGCAAAAAATTCGCATTGAAAGCAACAGCGGCTTAAGCAAAGAAGAGATTGAAAAAATGAAGCGTGAGGCAGAGGCCAATGCTGAAGCCGATAAAAAAGCAAAAGAAGAAGCTGAAAAAGTGAATGCAGCAGATAGCTTAGTATTCCAAACTGAAAAACAGTTGAAAGAATATGGAGACAAGATTCCGGCTGAGAAAAAGGAAGCGATTGAAAAAGCAGTTGCCGAATTGAAAAAAGCACATGAAGCTAAAGATTTAGCTGGTATTGATACGCACATGGAAGCATTAAATGCTGCTTGGGCTGCTGCCAGTGAAGATATGTACAAAGCAACACAAGGTGCCGAAAACAATGGAGCTGCTGATGCAGGTGCAGAAGGTGCAACAGCAGGTTCAGAAAACGTTCAAGACGTAGATTTTGAAGAGGTGAAGTAATTTACGCTATGCTTTATAAAAAAGCGGGCTACTCAATTTGAGTAGCCCGCTTTTATTTTTGGATTATTGTTTAGTTTATTCCTTAGTAACCTTTTCTGTTTTTTAACCAATTGCTTTCTTTTACAATCTCAGTAGTGGTATTACCTGCTTGTTGTTTTTTGCTGTTTGCAAACAATGTACTAGCAGCCAATGCCGCAACATCTTCATGTTCGTATGTTGGTTTAAGTTGTTCAGGATTGTAATGTTTTTCTATAAACTTGGTATCAAAATTACCACCAACAAATGCAGGATGTTGCATTACATATTTGCCGAAATTTAAGGTAGTTTCAATGCCTGTAATATGGTAATCGTCAATAGCACGAATCATTCTGCTAATGGCTTCTTCGCGTGTAGCGCCAAATGTAATTAACTTGGCAATCATTGGGTCGTAATGAATAGGAATTTCCATGCCTTCTTCAAAACTATCATCAACCCTTACACCATAACCTTGTGGCGTTTTATAGGTGTTTAGTTTTCCGATATCAGGTAAAAAGTTATTGAGTGGATCTTCGGCACAAACGCGTAGTTCTATGGCATGACCATGAATTTTTAAATCATCTTGAGTGTATCCAAGAGGTTCACCTTTTGCAACACGTATTTGTTCTTTTACTAAATCTAATCCAACAATTTGTTCGGTTACCGGATGTTCAACTTGTAAACGGGTATTCATTTCTAGGAAGTAGAAGTTTAATTGTTCGTCAACTAAAAATTCTACAGTACCCGCTCCAGTATAATTACATGCGCGTGCTACGTTTACAGCTGCTTCGCCCATGGCTTTTCTAATTTCTGGTGTTAGGCAACTTGATGGTGCTTCTTCAACCAACTTCTGATGTCTACGTTGTATGCTGCATTCGCGCTCAAACAAGTAAACAATGTTACCGTAGTTGTCACCTAAAATTTGAATTTCAATATGTTTTGGAGAGCCAACAAATTTTTCAATAAACACTGCGTCATCACCAAACGCGGAGCGCGCCTCGCCTTGCGCCATTTTTATCTGTTCTTCAAACTCTTCTTCATTTTCAACCACACGCATACCTTTACCCCCACCACCGGCCGATGCTTTTATTAAAACAGGATAGCCAATTGATGCTGCAATACGTTTACCTTCTTCAATATCACGCAGTGCTTCTTGTGTTCCGGGAACCATTGGTACATTAAATTTTGATACAGCTTGTTTGGCCCCAATTTTACTTCCCATGGTGCGCATCGCATCACCAGTAGGACCAATGAAAGTAATTCCTTCAGCTGCTACTTTATCCGCAAATACAGCATTCTCACTTAAAAATCCGTAACCCGGGTGTATGGCATCTACGCCTAAGTTTTTACAAACTTCAAGTATAGTATCCATTTTTAAGTATGATTGAGAAGAAGCAGCTGGGCCAATACAAACAGCCTCATCAGCATAGCGCACATGTAGTGCATTTCTATCAGCTTCACTATATACGGCAACCGTTTTTATTCCTAATTCTTTTGCGGTGCGCATAACGCGTAAGGCAATTTCGCCACGGTTGGCAACAAGTATTTTTTTCATGAATTTAATTTTGGAGTAAAGTAAAAATCTAACGCAAATATATGCGTCATTGTTGGTTATTAATAAACTTTTAGCGGACGTTTTATTTCGTTAAATACCAAATTAAAGCCCATCCGGAAACTCAATACTTGGAACTGATCTGGTTTAAAATAAGCAAGCACATTGTCTTGAACTAAATACCATTGCACTGGTCCCATTTTTAATGACCAACCTAAACCTACATTTGCATAACTGTTGCCAATTATGCTGTAGTTTGCCGTTAAGTGAAAGCCATCGCCAAATTTGCGCGCATAACTTAATGTGTATGCTGGTAAGATGGTGCCTAATAAATACCTTCCCTGAATGATTGCTCCAATGGTATTACGTTTATTTAGGTTGTAATTTGCGGTTAAATAAAAACGCCAAGGCATAAAAGTGGTAAAACTTTTATTGGTAACAGATGGCTTTAGTTGATTAAACAAACTATCAAAATATTCATCTTGTTTTTGTCCATTCTCAAGTTGCTCTTTGTTTAATCCATTGGTTCTTACATCTACATCATTAATGCTGTAATTATAAACATTGTTTGTCCAGTTAATAAAACCGAAATCAACAATTGATGCACCAACTGATAGGCGATTATTAACATCGTAAGTTAAACCTAAATCAATACCTGCACCTAAATTGCCTAAAGAGTATAGGTTTTTAATATCTATCGACTGCTCATCATCAGTAGCTTTTCTTCCATTAATGCTATCCGTCAACAACATCAAACTAGAAGTATTGATGACACCTCCTGCAATAACACCTATTTCTTCGGTGGGTGTTTTAGGTTGATTTAGCTTTAATTTAAAATCTTTGGTTTGTGCAACGCCAATTCCTTGGTATAATTTTACCCTTCCTCCAACATTAAATCTATCATAGTTTCTAGTCATACTAAAACCTAGTTCGTTAAAAGAAATATTGGTTACTGCAGTAGAAGAAACATCCCACGAACTTCCTGCATAATGGTCGTTTCCATATGCAGCCAAGCCAATAAATTCATTTGATAGCCTTACATTGGTAATGCTTCTTGTATTTAAGTTGATACCATAATACCATTTTTTACCCTTGAATCGAACATGAAAAATTTCATAGTTAACCGCAACATCAAATTCCATTTTATTGCCTTTCATGTTATCGTAAAATTTTGGAATGCTAAGCATGCTGTCCTCTACGATGCTATTAATAACGGTTCTGGCATTAAATCCATTCATTAGGAAGTTTACGCCAAAGTTTGATAAAACAGGTGTTCCAACCGTGGTAGAATATGATGGTAAAATAGCTGGATTGATGTATGTGGCCTGATGTGTATATTTTAAGGCTGGGAGAGTTGTTTCAATTTGAGCAAACAAACCAAATGGAAATGCAACTAGCACAAGAATTTTAAAAACATTTTTCATAATAAAGTCGGGTTAGGTTAACTTATTTACTTCGATAGGTTATATTGGTTCTTGCACCGATTTTTACTTTTATTTTCTGGAAATCGTAAACCCCAACATAAGGCAAATTACCCGGACTGCTTTCTGGTGTTGTTAACTTTACTTGTAGTCTATATCTATTACCTCTTTTTAGGTTCTCGTACTGTGATTTATTAATGGTATTGGTTGTGTTTACTTTTGTTGGTTGTATAACTTCACCTTGTGGATTAACCGTTGCAGCTGCCATTAAATAAGCAGGTTTAAAAATACTATCAACTAATGTGTTGGTTGTAGAGTCATCAACGTAAACCTGTACACTTGCATTTAAAGGAATTTCGTTTATTAATTCTGATACTACCTCTGCCCAATTTATAGTTACACCATTCGAGTCTAAATCCGATAGCGTCCCACCTAACCCAAAGTCACCTTCCGACTCAATTGCGTAATTTAAAATCTTTACGTCAACAGGTAAATCTAATATTGTTTCTTGTTTGATGGTTGTATTGTCGTACAATACATTTGCGATTGGAACATCAGCCGAGTTGGCCGTGAATAATACATCGTAAATAATGGTTTGAGGCGCTGTATTTAAAACATCATCAATATTGGAGTTTGTTTTATCTATAACGTACTCTGTAATTTTATTTTGATCGATATTAGAAGTGTATTCTATGTTAAAAGTATCTCTAAATAAATCAATAAGTATTGGTGTTTTAACTCCTGTACCTGAAAGCACATAAATTTCGGTAATTTTAGCTGTAATGGGTAGTCCAAAGGAGTTGGTGATTTTCAATTTAATGGAAGGATTTTCAACAAAAACGTTTCCATCTAACTTGTTATCAAACAATCCAAGCTCACTAGTTTGTCTCAATTGCGCGATATCAAAT
>CAZRVA010000005.1:0-30117 GCA_964603255.1 uncultured Chitinophaga sp. | reverse complement strand
AGTCGTCTGTATTGATTAATTGTTAAACCTTGACTGAAACTTATTTTGTCGGTTAAATCAATTCCATTGGCAGGATTTCGGGTTATATCAACACCAAGTTCATAAGCGAACACATTGTATGTGCTACCGTTTTTTGTAAAATCAATTTCGTAGCCTGTTAAGTCAATATTTCTATTAATATTCGGTGGGTTCGAACCATTGTAAACAAAAACAAAACTATCAATAAATGGTATACCATTTTTGGTAATACCTGGGTAAGATATGTGAACAACCGTATTGTGTTTAAAACTTGAGCCAACATTTAAACTTAATACACCTTGTTTTATTAAAGCACGCTCTATACGTTGATTTCCACTTACATTTATATTTACATCATTGGCAATACTTTGGTTATATTTACCTGTAGCTTCAAAGTTAGGAATTTCAGAAGGAGGCATTATTGCATCCAATGAAAAGTTAACCCCTGGTATGTTAACATACTGTCTTTGGTCTACACTATCTGCACCAGAAAATTTGAGTATAATTTTTCCATCAGGTCCAGTGGTAACATCTAAATCACCCGATAAATCATCCAGTAAATCACTTAATGTAACCGATGCATTGATGAGTGGAGCGGCCATCGTTGGGTTGGTGGTAACTCCCTTTATGGAAGATAACTCGTCAATAGTATCTTCAAATTCTTTAATGCAAGATGTACTAAGTAGAACAATTGCGGAAAATATTCCAAGTGCAAGTTTTTTCATATCGTAATCGGGTAACACTTATGTTGTCCGAAGGTACAAAATATTTAATTACTTCAGCTTGTATACAAAAATATTATTGGTTTGATCGCCACCTATTAAATAATTTCCCCTGTCGAGCATTAAATTGGCGGTATTAAACGGAGCCCAACCTTTTATCGGGAAATCAATGTATAGTCCGCCACTCATGTTGTACCAATAATACTCCGACTGCTGTTTTTGGAAATTAGCCAACATTACTTTTCCAACTGCATCGGTAGTAAAATAGTTAAACTGCGGTATGCTGTCGGTATAGGTTTTTCCTGTAACTTTTTTAAAGTTTGCGCCATACAATGCCCATGAGTTGCTTGTTTGAGCCAAATAAAAACGATTACCTGTTACCAAATCAGTCTTGGTTGTAATGGTATTAAATACTTCAAATTTGTGTACTGCTGTTGGTTCTCCTATTTGATGGTAAACAGAGTCAAACTTAATACTATAAACCTGTCCTGATGTATCAAATGCATTAAAGTTTAATGTAGTGCTGTCGGTTTGTGTGATGTACTCAAATAACAAAGCATTAAACGCTGTGGTGATTTTGATGTTTTTACCTTTGTTATCAAACAAACATAATTTTCCTTTTACATCGGTAGTGTATACCAATCGTTTAGTTCCTTGTTTTATCAAGCCAATTGGAGCATTTACTTTTTGTTCCAATACTTTTGGCATCCAGCCTTGTAGTGGTTTTCCGTTTAACGCGTATCCAACAATGCGGTTATTTTCAAGCGGAACAAAAAACTGCATGGTGCTATCATCATAAAAATCGGCAAGGGTAAATGGTAAAATTGCTTTACCTGGGTAACGAATAGGGTAGTTGTATAAACTTACACCTTTGGCATCAATTAAATTGGCTTGTTTATCGGTGCTAAATAAATAACAGGTTGATCCGTTTTTCTGTGCATCAATTACCTCAAAATTACCAATTAGTTTGCCGTTTAATTTGCTTCTCCAAATAAGGTTTCCTGTGGTGCTCAGGCAGTATAACGTATTGTTAATGTCTTGAACAAATATTACATTTTGCTTTACATCACTGTTGTATACTACTTGTGGAGCAACATCAAAAATAGTATCTAATTTACTGGCCCAAAGCAGTTGTGTTTCGTTGGTGTTTACGTTATTAAACTTGTATGATACCTGTGTATAAAATGCTTTATTGTTGGTGTTTGAGTATTGAATAGAAAAGAACTCAAACTTCTTAAAATCGTATTGGTAGGTATTTAAGGTACTAAAGAAAGAATCGGTTACAAAATTGGTTGGTAATAGAAAGTTACGTGTTGGGCTTATGAAAATACTTACGTTATTATTTACTGCAAAGTCTTTTTCGTAAGCTTTAAACTTTTCATCATTAGCTAATGTACTTCCCAATTTGTATTGATCAATAATATACTTTAAGGTGTTTACATCGTTGGCAAATACAAAAACATCATCTAACTGAATGTAGTATGGAGAGTAAATATTTTCCATAATCTCACCATAAAAAAGCTTTAAAAAGTTGCCCAATTTTATACGCTCAATTTCTAATCCCTGGTGGTAATAACTTACCGAATCTGTTTCGCCTTTGCGGTTCATAGATTGGATGATATTTTTAAGCGCAGCCGACATTCCTGCAGGGTCTTTAAAACGAATAAAAGCCGCTAGGTTATTGCTAAAATCGCTACCGGCAGGCTCAGTCATTACTAAAGATGCTTCTCCATCAATAAAGTTTATGATGTTTTGCGTTAAGTCAATATCGTATCTGTTTTCCAAACTATCTGCAAAACTGTTGTAAACATCTCCTTTTTTATGAACTTGCAAATATTCGTTTAACTCTGAGTTAAATTTAAGGTAATCGCTAAAACCCATTTGAAAAGCTAATGCTGTATTTTTAGGCATGTACTTTTGTAACTGTAATGGTTTTGGGGTTTGATTTTTAAATAAATCCAAAAACTGAAAAACAGAATCATCAGTAAACGTAACCCCCGATAATTTAAACTGTTCGTTTTGCAACTCTACATCTAACATACTCCAATTTGCAAAACCTTTAAGGTAACCAAGTATGTTGTAATATTCCGGCTTGGTAAATAAGTTGGCCAACAAAGGCAGTTTTTGGTAATTGATAAATAAGTTAACATCAGCACTGGTTTCGGCCATTAAGTGTGCTTGTGTTAAACCTTTTGTGTTGTTGGGTAAATTGTATTTTAGTTTGCGTAAGCTTTCTTCAACCAATGCTCCATCTGCTGCACAAAGTAATAGTTGATCTCGGTAAGAAATAGTAAACAATACATTTCCCATTGCATCTGTAAAATCGTAAACAGGTGTTTTTTCGAAACTACGTGGAGTGGCTTTTGCGTTTAATGCTTTGGTTAAATAATTTACTACATCGGTTAATTCAATTTGTTCACCTGTTTCTGCAACTGCCAATAAACCTAAATTGTTACCTGAGTTGTGTAATGAAATGGCTGTGGTATTGTCTTCTAATACTTCTTTTAAGGTTTCGTTATCGGCTATTATTTTAAAAGTTTTTTCAAGTTGTTGGTGCAAGTTGGCCACTTTTGGGTTGGCTTTTAAATCAGCCCAAAGGGTTGATTTACCTAGTAATCCCCACGATGTATTGATGTCTTTTGATTGCAATATGATGAAAGCATCAGCAGGCACAGCTTCAATGGCAGGTCTATTTTTTATTTTAATATTGTTTAAATAAAAATATATTGCGATGCCTGAAAACAGCGCTAACGTTGCTATAATACCTATCAGTAATGATCTATTCATTTTTTGAGTAGTGTCGTTTATCAAATTTAATAGGTTTAAACGCTTGTTAGTACTGGCTTTTACACAGGTTAATTGTTAAACATATGACAAACTCTACACTTCAAAAGCAACTTATTCAAAGCGGAGCAGCCTTTGCTGCATTAGCAGTTATTGCCGGTGCATTCGGTTCACATGCCATTAAAGAAAAATTAGATTCGGTTAATTACGATATTTATCAAACCGCAGTAGAATACCAGTTTTACCACGCTATAGCGCTATTTGCAATTGGTGTTGGTATGCGCAGAATTAAAGAAAATGTAGCTAAGGTTGCCTTCACGTTGTTTGTGTTGGGTATTATATTTTTTAGTGGTAGTTTATACCTTTTATCAACCAGCATGATTTGGGCTAAAGAGCGCATTGGCTGGTTTGGAGTAATAGCACCAATTGGCGGTGTTAGTTTTGTTGTTGGCTGGGCTTATTTAGCTGTTATGGGTTTTAAACCAAGCACAAGTTCGCATTCGGCAGAGAAGGTACAAGAAATGCAACGCAGAAAAAAGCACACGTTCGAA
Source organism: uncultured Chitinophaga sp. (assembly GCA_964603255.1). GTDB lineage: Bacteria > Bacteroidota > Bacteroidia > UKL13-3 > UKL13-3 > UBA6183. The sequence continues at coordinate 26,042 of CAZRVA010000005.1, read as the reverse complement.
GAGAAACAATAAGTGTTATTTGATGGAGTCTTTTTTTACAAATACAAAAACGTCTTCATCATCTTTTTTCATCAAGTATTTTTCACGCGCAAATTTTTCCAGATTTTTATCGCTGGTAAAAAGTTCATCACGCTGTTGTTTGGCATCTTCAATTTGCTGCTGATAAAACTTGTGTTCTGCTTTTACCTTGTTGTATTGTTTGCGCAGTTTAAACTGGTCTATAATATTGTTCCTGTCCGAAAAAAACAGCAATGCCACAAACGCCAGTGTGGCAATTATGTATTTGTTGGTAATTAACTTGGCCCAGCTTAACTTCATAAATTCAAAAGTAAATAATTATCAGGGTTGATGTTTTAAATGATGTAAACATTAAACTTAAATGTGACTAACATAATTTACATCAAACCAAAAAAGAAACGCCCCGCAATATTTGAATTACGGGGCGTTTATATTTTAAATAGACTTATTATTTTATAAACTTAAAGTCTTTACCCGGGTAATAAGCATTTTTACCTAACTCTTCCTCAATACGAAGCAATTGGTTGTATTTAGCAATCCTATCGGTACGGCTAGCCGAACCGGTTTTAATCTGACCGCTGTTTAATGCTACCGCTAAATCGGCAATGGTGGTATCTTCTGTTTCACCACTTCTATGGCTCATGATGTTGGTGTATGCATGGCGAGTTGCCAAGTTAACCGCATCAATGGTTTCGCTTAAACTACCAATTTGGTTTACTTTAACTAAAATAGAGTTGGCTACACCTTTATCAATACCTTTTTGTAAACGTTTGCTGTTGGTTACAAACAAATCATCACCTACCAATTGTACTTTATCGCCAATGGTTTTGGTTAATTCAGCCCAACCTTTCCAGTCGTCTTCTGCCATACCATCTTCAATAGAAATGATAGGGTATTTGTTGGTCCATTCTTTCCAATAAGCCACCATTGCAGAAGAATCCATTTCGCGTTTGTCCGATTTTTTAAAGGTATATAAACCTGTTTTCTCATCGTAAAACTCGGTTGTAGCAGCATCCATAGCAATGTAAATATCTTTACCCGGTTTGTAACCAGCTTCTTCAATTGCTTTTAAAACGGTTTCAATAGCTTCTTCGTTTGATGGAATGTTTGGAGCAAATCCACCTTCATCGCCCACGTTTGTGCTGTAACCTTTTTTCTTCAATACATTTTTAAGGTGATGAAAAACCTCTGTACCCATGCGTAATGCTTCGCTAAAGCTATCCGCTTTAACAGGCATAATCATAAACTCTTGGAAATCGATTGAGTTATCAGCATGCGAACCACCGTTTAAAATGTTCATTAACGGAATAGGTAATGTGTTTGCATTAACACCACCTACATAACGGTATAAAGGCATGTTGGCTTCTATGGCAGCAGCTTTTGCACAAGCCAAAGAAACAGCCAAAATAGCGTTTGCACCTAACTCTGCTTTGTTATCTGTACCATCTAATTTAAGCATTAAACGATCTATTTCGTTTTGCTCAAATACATCAACGCCCATTAACTTATCGGCAATGGTTTTATTTACGTTGCTCACGGCTTTTAAAACACCTTTGCCCATAAATACTTTCTTATCACCATCGCGTAATTCTACCGCTTCGTGAGCACCTGTACTGGCACCACTTGGCACAGCAGCGCGGCCCATTGCACCTTCTTCGGTTATTACTTCAACCTCTACAGTTGGGTTACCTCTGGAGTCTAAAATTTGTCTGGCATGAATGTCAATTATTGAACTCATATGTTTAATATTTGGTTAGTTGTTGTAATTATTAGGGTTTATTTTATTGCATTAGTTTAATAAAATCATCAAACAAATACCTGCTATCGTGCGGACCAGGAGCAGCCTCCGGATGGTACTGAACCGAAAATGCTTTTTTATCTTTTAAACGTATGCCTTCAACCGTGTTATCGTTTAGATTGATGTGGGTAATTTCTACGTTTGGTGTTTTTTCTACATCTTCAGCCCTTACACTAAAACCGTGGTTTTGAGACGTAACTTCGCACAAACCGGTAATTAAGTTTTAACCGGGTGATTCATTCCCCTATGGCCATTGTGCATTTTAAAGGTAGAAATGCCATTGGCTTCGGCTAAAATTTGATGACCTAAACAAATACCAAAAGTTGGAATGTTATTGGCCAAAATTGTTTTAACGGTATCAACCGCGTAAGTCATAGTGGCCGGATCACCCGGGCCATTGCTTAGCATAATGCCATCCGGTTTAAATTTCATCAATTCATCAAAGCTTGTTTTGCCGTTAAATACAGCTAAGTAACAATCTCTATCTGCCAAGCAACGCAATATGTTTTTCTTTACACCAAAGTCTAAAACGGCTACGCGTTTTGAGGCTTCGGGGTTACCCATGTAATAGGTTTGTTGGGTTGATACTTTTGATGAAAGCTCTAATCCTTCCATAGAAGGAACATTGTTTAGCTCGTGCAGCAATTCTTCAACCGTTTTATTTTCGGCAGATATGATGGCATTCATTGCACCTTTGTTGCGCACATGCCTTACCACCTCACGGGTATCAATGTCGGTAATACCTACAATGTTGTTTTGGGTAAAGTAATCTTGCACACTCATGCCCGCAGTTTTGCGCGAATAAGGAACATTAAATTGCTTACACACCAAGCCGGCAATTTTAATATCGTCAGATTCTACCTCCTCGGCATGAATTCCGTAGTTACCAATATGTACATTGGTTTGCAACAAAATTTGTCCGTAGTAAGATGGATCTGTGAATACTTCCTGATAACCGGTCATTCCGGTGTTAAAACAAATTTCTCCGGTGGTGGTACCTATTTTACCAATTGAGGTGCCTTTGAATACGGTGCCGTCTGCTAAAACTAAAACAGCTGGGAATTTATTGATGGATTTATTCAAGGTTGTTTAGATTTTGGCAAAGATAATTAAAGTAATAAAAATGGCTAATTTAATTTGAAAAATGCGTTTAATAGCAACAGACAAAAATAGCCGAACCTATTTGTAAACGCGGATGCACCGCCTGTATGCAGTAAAACAAACTACACAGTAAAAACTAAAACTACCTAGTACATCAACTTAACAACTTTACCATACCCCAGTATGCCAACAAGGTAAAACAGCAATTTGGGCAAGAAGCACACAATAATTTAATGCAAAACCTTATATTTACCCAACAAATGCAACTTGCCACGCACCACATATACGGAAACACCCGCCTAGGTATAAAATATACCTATACCACCTTGTATATGCGCCAAATAACCATAAATGGTTTTGATACCTTAGGCAATGTATTGGTAAATGAAGTGTTAGACTCTGTGCAACTACAAATAGATACTGCACACTACCAACATGCATTAGCCACCAAACAGTACGAGTTAACCAACCATTTGGGTAATGTGTTGGCCACCGTGCTAGACCGTAAAACCATGAGTAGCGATAAAGTATTGGCCTACCAAACAAATTTTACAGGCACATTAGATGGATGGACAGCCGGATGGAGCGAAGCAGGAACCTTGTACAATGCCACACCACCAAGTACGGTTAGTTTAGATAACAACCGACTAAAAGGTACGGCAACAGTTTCTATGGGAGGAGTAAGAAAAGTAATTACCACCAATATAGGCACAGCCTATAGCCTAACTTTAAATATAGATATGGGCACAGCCGAAGGCTTATACATAATGCCCCGCACCACCAACGGAGGTAATATATACACAGGTACCAACCTTGCCCAAGTATATGTAACAAGTAGCGGAACCTACACCGTAAACTTTACAGCCAGCACCAGTACAACCCAGTTATTAGTAGAAAAAGCCGGTTCTGTTGAAAAATACTTTTATATAGACCATGTAAAAGTAGAACAAAGCACACCAACATTAACCAGTTACCCAATTGCCGATGTGGTAAGCGCACAACATTATTACCCATTTGGTAGCACCATGCAAACTTGGGAAGCTGATGGGAAGGAGTATGCGTTTGGTTTTAACGGGAAAGAACAGGATAATGAAGTTTATGGCGAAGGTAACAGTTATGATTTTGGGGCGAGGATTTATGATAGTAGGTTGGGTCGCTTCTTTTCCGCTGATAAATTTGAGAAAATGGCTCCACACTGGACACCATATAGGTTTGGTTTCAATAATCCAATTAGAGTAATTGATAAAGACGGGAACTATGAAGAAGATGGACATTATTGGACAGTATTGATGGTGGCAACATTACTAAAGAAAACGAATGCTAAAGAAATTGCTTTTTGGGCTGAAGCACCTGATCATATTATGTCAAAAAATGGGAAGATATTATTTCCAACAATGACATGGTTACTTCCTCCCTTCCAAATAATATTCCACGCACTTACAGGCGGTAATTCAGAAAACGAAAGGGGTATTTCCTCATTGCTCGTGAAACTTTTGCCTGGTGGAACTCTCAAGGGACTATTTGGACATCGATTGAGTGACAGTTATGCGCATACAAATGATAAAAATAAAAGAATGTATCCACCAATATTGGGTCATTTGTTTTCAGGGGATGGAGGACATGGTGCAGATTGGATAAAAAACAATCCTGAAAAATATTTAGAATCTGTGAATAGTTTAACTGAAGCATTAGGTGGGGCTGGCAGCCAAATTGATATGACCGTGTTTAATTATATTGCTAAAGCGCGCTTGGATACAAAAGCAAATGTAGAAATTTTGAAATCTGAGTACAATCTGCAGACCGGAAGTAACTCTTACGAAATTGCTAACGACCAGATTGGAAATGTTGGAGACTATTTAATATCAAGAGCCTCGGAGATGAAATTCACCTACAGTATCGAAAGTAAAAAGAATTTTTGGGGTAAAATAAAGACAACTGTTACAATAAATAGAACTAACGATGAATAAATTTAATCTCAAATACTTTATCGGGATTTCCTTCTCGGTTATCTTTATACTATCGTGTAAAGTATCAAAGAATCTTCTAAATCCACCAATTAATTTGACAAAGTGTAATGAAATAAAATCTATTTTATTTAAAAATTATACAATTCTTCAAGGTAATATGAACAGATGTGAATTTGAGTCAATAGGTTTTGATTTTATTTATAGTGAACCTGAAGATTATGATGAGATAATAGATAAAATACCTGACTTAAGGGAAAGAGAGGTTCTCAAATTTTTTTTTAAATCAAAAAACCTAAAAGAAATATTTGTTAGAGATACAACATGTGTTAGTTTTTACTTTAGAAGTAATTATTTACTTATTTGGTATAAGTTTCAATCATTAGTCTATCATTCTCCAGAGCTAGGTTCATATGGATACACAGACAGAAACCCAGAGAAATGCAGATTAGCACCAAGTTTTAATAATCGCAAAAAAAACGTTATTTTAAAAGAACGATTGGACAGTAATTGGTTCTTTTTTGTAGGAAAGGATCACTATGGCCCTCCTTCTTAGTTGAACGTTAGTGGTGTTTTGTTTTTTCCCAGTTCACGCGGGCGTGGGTAGTGCACCATTTATCACTTTTGCCGGTGGTAAAACACAATACATTAATTTAGTGGCGTTTAAGTAAAACAAAACCCCTTCACGCGGACCTGTGGTCCGTGTGTCGTAAAACAACCAAAGCAGTAAAATCTAAAACTACGCACTTGTATTAATAAACGCTTTTGCCATTAGGTCTTGCCCGTGTGTAGTAAAACAACCTACACAGTAAAATCTAAATTTATGTAATCAAGCCAAGGCAAAACTTGCCGGGTTTTAGTTATACGTTTGTTTAGGTTTAAAATTAAAGTTATTTTGGATGTGTTTACGATAAGCCAATGATAAGTTTAAGCATGTTACAAAAATTAACGACACACGGACGGAACGTCCGTGAACGGGTTTAGTATTCGAGATGAAATAAACTCAAAAAAATTCTCGTTACCACCTATTCAGAAAACATTTCAGATTAAAATTGTTAATCCAACAATAGGGCACTTAAACTTAATTGGCAAATAATATGTACCGTTTATTTATATTACTAATTTTTTTCGGATGTCATGATATAACTCTTAACAAAGATGGTCAATCTACCAAAACAGGTCAGACAAATGTTTCTAAAAGAAGTATGCTCGTAAAAATTCAAAAGTATGAGCCACTAGCAAGTATGTCACATTTTTACGAACTGAACTTTACTAATGACTCGTCTCTAACAAGCACTAAACCGAACGTGTATAATTTTTATTTACCTGATAGTATATTGAACATTATTATTAGTAGAACTTTAATTTTGACAGATGACTCAATCAACTATGAAAAGGAAATGACTGGAATAAAAATATGCGTTATAGTCAATGCAAACGAAACTTGTGTGCAAAAGAGGCCCAAAAATGCTTACGACTATTTAGTTTATATATACGAACAATATGAAAAAAATAAAGAACTAAAATCGGATACTGTTAGATTTAACGATATCTTGGAAGTATATAAGTATCAATATTTTCAAAAAAAATGGTAGTGTGCCATTCATAATTTGGTTGTGTATTCCGTTCACGCGGACCTGTGGTCCGTGTGTCGTAAAACAACCTAAGTAGTAAAAACAAAAATTACGCATTTGTATTAATAAACGCTTTTGCCATTAGGTCTTGCTCTGCTCTTGATATTTTCAGTTGGTTTGCATGCTTTCGCCAATTACTTACCGATTGTTTAATCTGCTCTATAATTTTTTGTGCTTCTTGATGGTTTAGTCTAAAATAACTTATTACAGATAAAGCAAGGTTAAGGTCTAATGAGTTATCATCTTCCGAAATATTTAACGTTAAACCCGTTCCTTCCGCAAAAGGGTTCACATCATACAAAGGTGATAGCTCCCAACCATTTTCTGTTAACAAAAAGCCATGATTACGAAGGTGATCATCGGTATTTTTAACGCATATATTAAGCACAATACGCTTCCATAATTCTTTTAGGTCTTCGTTTACCTTGCTTCCATATTGGGTAATAAATTCGGCAAGTTCTAAATAGCTTACTCCATCATAATGGTCTGCACCATCATTATAACCTAATAATGTCATGGCCGAAGCAAAGTGAATTCTATCACCGTTATCAGTTCTGTCAAATCGTTTGCTTAAAAAAGTGTGGTATTTACCCGAAAACTTGCGGGTTGTAGTGGCATTCACTTTTATCCCGGCATCGGCAGCAATTTTTAACACAATCATTTCCCACGCACCCACATCATGTTCGTCTTTCCCACTCGGAAACTTGGCAATCCATAAACCTCCATTTGGGTCTATTACACTGGCCTTAGGTCTGGCTCCGCCCAATGATGAGCCCGGAGCAATAAGCATGTTTAACCACTTTAATGTTTCGTTGTCGTCAATATCTTCATTTTCCAATGCTAAACTTGCGTGTTCCAATTCTCTTAAGGCAGTAAAAGGAGGGGCAGCCAACGATTTTTCACTACTCAGAAATTCACCATCTGGATTGGTTTTAAAACGTAATCCACCCATACGGTGTTCATCATACACCCCTAAAAGAAAATCAGACTCATAAAAAGTTTTTGGTTTTCTATCTTCTTTTCTGGCCATTATGGCTTCTCTTCGTTTCATCAACACACGTCCCCATCTGTCGGGCGATGAGTCTAAAAAAATACCAAAATTAGGCTTGTCTTCTTTGTTGTATTGTGGTCCGGTATAAAACCTAAGGTTGGGGTCTAACAATTGGGTTTGGTTTGATTTAATCCAGTCGGCTATATACTCAAACGAAAACACTTCTTTCCCGCGAATATGAGTAGCGGTGAGTTGGCCCATTAAGGTTGGATGTTTTAGCCCAAGCCAATTGGCATAAACATAAATTACATTACTCATGGTTATTTATCTGTTATTGGGTAGGCTTATCAATGGTTTTGCTTGATTTCTTTTTAGGTGCGCGAGCTTTGGGCATTAATCCGGCATCCTGCAGTTTTCTGCCCAATTGGTCGTCATCGGCAAGTTTTAAAAAATCTTGTTCCAGCCCCAAAGCAAATAATACTTGAAAATAAGCACCCATAGCCACCGTTGGTGTTCCTTTTTCTATTTGCCATAAGGTAGCCCTGCTGATTCCGGCACGTTCAGCAACTTGTGCTGTGCTCAGTTTTCTTCTTAAACGGGCCAGCTTAATTTGCTCGCCAACCCTTAACAAAATTTTCGTACCCTTGGGCATAATAACTATGGAGCCTTTCATAATGTTTGATATGATAAACAAATGTACTAATTATGTTTAGTTTAATAAACATTATTTTAGGGTAGTGCATTATTAATTCTACCGATTACGTTCGCGCACACCTTTGGTCCGTGTGCAGTAAAGACAAAACGTGCCGGGGTTTTAGTTAGGTGTTTGTTTTGATTTAGAATAAAAGTTATTTTGGATGTGTTTACGATAAGCCAATGATAAGTTTAAGCATGTTACAGAAATTAATGACACACGGACGGTCTTAAGCGTGAATTTCTGCTTATAAATTTGAAACCATTATGATAAATTTGTTGTTAGCCGAATCATATAAATACAACTATGAAAAAAATAATACTTTATACGCTCTTTTTAATTTTATTAACTCTTCGCACTCAAGCTCAAATTAGATTGATTGGAGTCAAGAACACCAACAACCCCGACAAAATTGAGCTTGTTACCTGGAATATGTTTGATTCGTCTTCAGCCGCTTATCATCAAACAGATTTAACTTCATATGCATTTGCTACATCCGGTTTTAGTGATTATACCGGAAATTACCATATATCCGGTATGAGTGCCGCGGGTATGGGCCGATTAAGTTTTAATACGTTTACAAACACTTCTAGCTTTACAGTAGGAAGTTTGTCAAGCAATATCACAGAATTTGATATGAGTACCGGAATGATGTACAAATTATCGATAGACGAAAACAATACGGTTTCGGTGATAGCAAATTCAATCAGTACCAATCAAGATAGTTTAATAGGTACTTTTACAGAACCTAATTTAATAGGTTTATTAGCAGATGCCATTTGTTTTGATGCGAATAAGGGTATTATTTATCATATTGGTATGAACTCCAATAACAGCAAAGATTTGTATGCAATGTATGTAAGAGATACCAGCTTTACATACACCAAAACGCCTATTATAGGCCAAGAAAATAATAACCTTTCAGCACTTCAATTCGATAACGTAAACAATAAAATTTACTGCACTAGAGCAAATTTTGATGGTGGTTCAACTTACTTAGGTAGCGATATTGTTGAAATAAATAGTGTAAATGGTACCATTAGTCTTAAAACGGCTATCAAACAATTTCCATATTTTGTGGCGTCCTCTTCTTGTTTCGACCAAACTACAAGCACATTTATGATTATTGGCGTTGATGACAACTTTACAAGAAAAATGATATCCTATAATACCCTTACAGATAGTTTAGTTGCTGGTTACGTTCCTCCGTCTGTATCCGAACTTGCTTGTGTCAATACTCGATTTGCCCAAGTTAAATATGGAACTCCAACCAGTGTTAAAAAGATAAATTGGGCTGAAGCAATTCGTATATATCCGAATCCTGTAATTGATAAACTTCACATTAGCATTCCACCTGATGTTTTGGTAAACGACCTTCAAGTTGAATTGTTAAATGGGTTGGGTGAAATTGTTTACCGGAATAAAGTAGAACAGAATCAAACAGCATTTCAGATTTCTGAGTTGGAGCGCGGTATTTATTTTTATCGAATTATGGATAAATCCCAAGCAATACAAATTGGCAAACTTATTAAAGAGTAATTCTTTATTGAACCCAAAAGGCTTCCGCCAGTAAATTTGTAAATGCTTTTTTATTGGTTTGAATCACCGTTTCCATGCCTATTTCTTGGGGTGGAATAGTTGATAATAGACTCGTTCACGCGGGCGTGTTACCCTTGTTTCGTAAAACAAACAATACAGTAAATACTAAAAATGCCTAGTACCTAAATTTAATAATTTTAACCTACTAAGCACCATCGCTGTTGGGTAATTGCATCCTGTGTTGCACAAAATTGGTTAAGCCATTTAAAAACACATGCAAAGGGCCACGTTAATAAGATAATTAATAAAAGTAATTTCATACATTTGTTAAGCAACAATCAATACTAAAATGGTAACCATAATAAAAAAAGGGGCAAGCAAATCATCCATTAAACAGCTATTGCAAAAGATACAGGTAAAAAAAGGAATTGATGCCTATAAGTATTGCGGAGTTATTAAATTAAAGCAACATCCAATATTAATACAAAAGATATTAAGAGATGAGTGGAGCTAGTTTTTTGCTTGATACCAATGTTGTACTTTATTTGTTATCGGGTAACAGTACAATTGCCGATACAATTGATGGCGCTCAAATTTATGTATCAGTTGTAACCGAGCTAGAATTATTAGGCTACAAAGGCATTACAGCTAAAGAACAACAAAAAATCAAATTATTTTTAAACGACTGTACTATCATCGATATTAATGATGATATCAAGAAGAATACAATAGCCATAAAACAGAAGCATCAAACTAAACTACCCGATGCTATTATTGCTGCTACCTCGTTATTTACCGAAATACCACTACTTACTGCTGATGTTGGATTTAGTAAAATTGGTTTGATTGACGTTATACTTTATCAAGAGTAACAGAAACTTGAAAATAAAATCAATTAAACATATAAACAAAAACAGCCGCATCTCTTATTGATACGGCTGTTTTGTTTTGCGTTATGCTTGCGCAGTTGGTCCGCCAAAATTCATCGGAAATGGGGGAGAGTCGTGCAAATCAATGGTGCCGTTTTGTTCTTCGTATTTTAAAATATTATCACCCAAAGCCATTAATAATCTTTTGGCATGCTGAGGTGTAAGTACAATACGCGATTTAACTTTTGCTTTAGGTACGCCCGGCATTACACGAATAAAATCAACCACAAACTCGGCATTGCTGTGTGTTATAATGGCTAAGTTACTGTATGTACCTTCGGCCATTTCTTCGCTTAATTCTATATTTAATTGGTTTTCGTTGTTTTTGTTGTCCATGTTTATTGTTGTTAAATGATTTGTCCAAAAATAAAAAAGGCAGTGAGAAATTCATCACTGCCTTTAAATAATATCTACTTATGTAATTAGCCTTTTGATGCCATTAACATTTCGTATTCTTCTTTAGAACCTACAATTAATTTTTCGTACTCACGTAAACCTGTACCTGCAGGAATCAAGTGACCCACAATAATGTTCTCTTTCAAGCCCAACATGTGATCTACCTTACCCGAGATAGCAGCTTCGTTTAATACTTTGGTTGTTTCCTGGAACGATGCAGCACTTAAGAAACTATGTGTACCTAACGATGCACGTGTAATACCTTGGATAATTTGGGCACCGGTTGCAGGTTGTGCATCGCGGGCTTCAACTGTTCTTAAAGCTTTACGTTTTAACATCGAGTTTTCGTCACGTAATTTACGTACGCTTACAATTTGCCCAGGTTTTAGCGATGATGAATCACCTGCATCAACCACAACTTTTTTGTCGAAAATCCAATCATTAGTTTCTTTAAATGTCCAACGGTCTACGTTTTCTCCTTCAAGGAATAAAGTATCACCGGCATCAATTACTTCCACTTTTTGCATCATCTGACGCACAATGGTTTCAATGTGTTTATCGTTGATTTTTACACCTTGTAAACGGTAAACCTCTTGGATACCATTTAAGATATAACGTTGTACAGCTAAAGGACCTTCGATACGTAAAATATCTTGCGGGCTGATAGCACCATCAGATAAAGGAGAACCTGCTTTCACGAAATCATTTTCTTGCACCAAAATGTGTTTAGATAATGAAACCATGTATTTCTTTTGTTCGCCATCTTTTGATGTAATCATCACCTCACGGTTACCACGTTTAATACCACCAAAGCTTACCACACCATCAATTTCGGTTACTACAGCCGGGTTAGATGGGTTACGTGCCTCGAATAACTCGGTAACACGTGGTAAACCTCCTGTAATATCGCGTGTTTTACCAACCACACGAGGAATTTTTACTAATATCTGTCCGGCAGTTACCGCTGTACCTTCTTCTACCACAATGTGAGCGCCCACCGGAATGTTGTATTCTTTAGAGTTTTCACCTTTTTTATCGCTAACGATAATTGATGGTATTTTGGTTTTGTCTTTCGACTCGATAATTACCTTCTCTTTGTGACCTGTTTGCTCATCACTTTCTTCCTTAAAGGTTACGTTTTCGATAATGTTCTCGAACTTAACCTTACCGGCAGATTCGGTGATAATAACCGCATTGTATGGATCCCAAGTGTAAAGACGAGCGCCTTTTTCTACCTTCTGACCATTTTTAGCGAACAAGTGTGCACCATAAGGGATGTTAACCGTAATGATGGTAACGCGTGTTTTTTCGTCTAAAATACGAATTTCACCTTGGCGACCAATTACTACTTCAGCAGGGCCTTCTTCGGTTTCCATTGGTGTAGTTCTAATTTCTTCGAACTCCAATATACCACCAAATTTAGCATTCATTTCGCTTTCTGTAGCAATGTTTGATGCCGTACCACCCACGTGGAAAGTACGTAAGGTTAACTGTGTACCAGGCTCACCAATTGATTGCGCTGCAATAACACCAACCGAATCACCACGTTGTGCCATACGTGCTGTAGCCAAGTTACGGCCATAGCATTTAGCACAAACGCCATATTTAGATTGGCATGTTAATACCGAGCGAATTTCAACTTGTTCAACTGGAGATGCTTCAATTTTTGCAGCAATTTCTTCGGTAATTTCATCACCGCTGTTGCAATATAATTCGTTGGTTAACGGATCAATTACATCGTGTAAACTGGTACGACCTAAGATACGTTCGTATAAAGTTTCTACAACCTCTTCGTTATCTTTAAGCGCACTCATTACAATACCACGTAAGGTACCGCAATCAGGTTCGTTTACAACCACGTCTTGAGCAACGTCATGTAACCTACGTGTTAAGTAACCCGCATCCGCAGTTTTTAACGCAGTATCGGCCAAACCTTTACGCGCACCGTGGGTAGAGATAAAATATTCGATTACGGATAAACCTTCTTTAAAGTTAGATAAAATCGGGTTCTCGATAATCTCACCAGTACCACCACTTAAGTTTTTCTGTGGTTTCGCCATCAATCCCCTCATACCACCTAACTGACGAATTTGCTCTTTACTACCACGCGCTCCAGAATCCAACATCATATAAATTGGGTTGAATCCTTGACGGTCTTCTTTCAACTGTTTCAATACGGTATCAGCCAAACGTGAGTTAATACGTGTCCAGATATCAATTACCTGGTTGTAGCGCTCATTGTTTGTAATGAAACCGTTGTTGTAGTTGTTCCAAATTTCATCAACCTCTTCCATTGCTTGTTTTACAAATTCTTCCTTCTCTTTAGGAATCATTACGTATTTCAAGTTAAATGAAAGACCGCCTTTAAATGCGTAGTGGTAACCTAATTCTTTAATATCATCTAAGAATTTAGCAGCCACATCCATACCGCACTCTTTAATTACACTACCAATAATATCGCGTAAGTTTTTCTTAGTTAACAACTCGTTAATGTAGCCATAGTTTGATGGTACTACGTTGTTAAATAAGATACGGCCCATGGTTGTTTCGGTAAGTTTGTATTTTAACTCACCGTTTTCTTTTACCATAACACGGCATTTTACGTTGGCGTGTAAATCAACACGTTTTTCGTTAAATGCAATCATGGCTTCTTCAGCACTGTAAAATGCTAAACCTTCACCTTTAACCGGATTTTCAGGAATTGATTTGCGGCCTTTAGTAATGTAGTAAAGACCCAACACCATATCCTGAGAAGGTACTGCAATTGGCGCACCGTTGGCAGGGTTTAAGATGTTGTGTGATGCAAGCATTAACACTTGGGCTTCCAAAATTGCTGCGTTTCCTAGTGGAACGTGAACAGCCATTTGGTCACCGTCAAAATCCGCGTTAAAACCTGTACATACCAATGGGTGAAGTTGAATTGCTTTACCCTCAACCAATTTAGGTTGGAATGATTGGATACCCAATCTGTGTAGGGTAGGAGCACGGTTTAGTAATACAGGATGTCCTTTTAAAATGTTTTCTAAAATATCCCAGATTACTGCTTCTTTTCTATCAACTAATTTCTTAGCAGATTTTACTGTTTTTACAATACCACGCTCTAATAACTTACGGATGATAAATGGTTTGAACAACTCAGCCGCCATGTTTTTAGGAATACCGCACTCATGTAATTTTAAGTTTGGACCTACCACAATAACCGAACGACCAGAGTAGTCAACACGCTTACCTAATAAGTTTTGACGGAAACGACCTTGTTTACCTTTTAGCATATCGCTTAAAGATTTTAAAGGACGGTTACCTTCAGTTTTAACAGCGCTAACACGTCTTGTATTATCAAACAAGGAGTCAACAGCTTCTTGTAACATACGTTTCTCGTTACGTAAAATCACCTCAGGAGCTTTAATCTCCATTAAGCGCTTCAAACGATTGTTACGAATAATTACCCTGCGGTATAAATCATTTAAATCTGAAGTAGCAAAACGACCACCTTCTAGCGGAACTAAAGGACGTAACTCTGGTGGAATAACTGGTAATATTTTTACCACCATCCACTCGGGGCGGTTTTCACCGTTTTCTTGAGCAGAGCGGAAACCTTCAACAACTTTCAAGCGCTTTAAAGCTTCTTGTTTACGTTGTTGTGATGTTTCGTTACTTGCCTTGTTACGTAAGTCAAAACTTAGGTTGTCTAAGTTAATGCGCGATAATAAGAACCACAATGCATCACCACCCATTTTGGCAATGAATTTATTAGGGTCTTCATCATCTAGGTGTTGATTATCTTTTGGTAACGTATCAAGAATATCTAAATATTCCTCTTCGGTTAACAAATCGTGCATCATTACACCATCGTTGCCTTTTACACCTGGCTGGCATACTACGTAACGTTCGTAGTATACCACCATGTCTAATTTTTTTGTTGGTATTCCTAACAAGTAACCAATTTTATTTGGTAACGAGCGGAAGTACCAGATATGTGCAACCGGAACCACTAAGTTAATGTGGCCAATGCGTTCGCGTCTTACTTTTTTCTCAGTAACCTCTACACCGCAACGATCGCACACGATGCCTTTGTAGCGAATACGTTTGTATTTACCGCAATGGCATTCGTAATCTTTAATTGGCCCGAAAATACGCTCGCAAAACAATCCGCCCATTTCTGGCTTAAAGCTACGATAGTTAATTGTTTCGGGTTTTGTTACCTCACCGTGTGATTTGGTAAGTATAGACTCAGGCGAAGCTAAGCCAATACGAATCTTGGTGAAATTACTTTTGATTTTTATATCTTTTTTTGACATATAGTTGCTGTCTGTAATTATTCAAGTGTAACATCAAGACCTAGGCCTCTTAACTCATGCATCAATACATTGAACGACTCAGGAAGACCCGGTTGAGGAAGGTTATCTCCCTTAACAATTGCTTCGTAAGTTTTAGCACGTCCAATAATATCATCCGACTTAATCGTTAAGATCTCTTGTAATATGTTGGCTGCACCAAATGCTTCAAGTGCCCATACCTCCATCTCACCAAAACGCTGACCACCAAATTGAGCTTTACCGCCCAATGGTTGTTGTGTAATTAATGAGTATGGACCGATAGAACGAGCGTGCATCTTATCATCAACCATGTGACCTAATTTTAACATGTAGATGATACCAACTGTAACCGGTTGGTGGAATTTCTCACCACTTAAACCATCATACAATTGTGTTAAGCCAAACTCAGGAATACCGGCTTTGTGGCAATATTCAAGCACTTGCTCTTCGGTAGCACCATCAAAAATTGGAGTTGCAAACTTCAACCCTAATTCTTTACCGGCCCAGCCTAATACTGTTTCATAAATCTGACCCAAGTTCATACGAGAAGGTACACCTAGTGGATTCAATACGATATCTACCGGAGTTCCATCTTCCATAAACGGTAAGTCTTCATCACGCACAATACGTGCAACTATACCTTTGTTACCGTGGCGACCAGCCATTTTATCACCTACTTTTAGTTTACGCTTGTTAGCAATGTAAACTTTAGCAAGTTTTAAAATACCGGTTGGTAATTCATCTCCTACAAGTACTGCAAACTCTTTACGTCTAAAATCAGCAATCTCTTGGTTTAAGCGATTTTTGTAGTTTGATAAAATCAAACGTACTTGCTCATTTTTATCCGCATCGGTTGTCCAGTTGTTTGCATTAATGTGGGTGTAATCAATATCGCTAAGGTTTTTGTTGGTAAACTTAGTTCCTTTAGCAATTAACTCTTCACCGTATACATTAAATAAACCTTGTGAAGTTTTGCCTTGTAATACCGCAAATAATTTTTCGATTAACGTTTGCTGAATAGCTTTAACGTTTTTCTCATGCTCATCTTGTATTTTAGCTATTTTAGCCTTGTCATCGCCTTTTGCAGTTTTATCTTTTTTGGTACGGGCAAATAATTTTTTCTCGATAACAACACCCGAAGTTGATGGGGGTGCCTTAAGCGAAGCGTCTTTCACGTCACCAGCTTTGTCACCAAAGATGGCACGTAATAATTTCTCTTCCGGTGATGGTTCAGTTTCTCCTTTAGGAGTAATTTTACCAATTAAAATATCACCTTCAGAAACTTCGCAACCCACACGGATTAAACCGTTTTCATCCAAGTTACGTGTTGCATCTTCACTTACGTTCGGAATATCGTTTGTTAATTCTTCTTCACCGCGTTTGGTATCACGTACTTCAAGTTCGTACTCGGTAACGTGAATAGATGTAAATATATCTTCTTTAACAACGCGCTCAGAAATTACAATCGCATCCTCGAAGTTGAAACCTTGCCAAGGCATGAACGCAACTTTTAAGTTACGGCCTAATGCAAGTTCACCATTTTCGGTAGCGTAACCATCACATAACACCATACCTTTTTCAACTTTATCACCTTTTTTAACAATTGGTTTTAAGTTGATACAAGTGTTTTGGTTGGTTCTGCGGAATTTAATTAAATCGTAAGTTTTAGTATCAGTACCAAAGCTTACTAATTTATCTAATTCCGATTGCTCATAACGAACAACAATTTTATTGGCATCTACATAATCAATAACACCTTTACCTTCTGCAACAATCATGGTACGAGAATCGCGGGCAATTTTGCCTTCTAATCCTGTTCCTACAACCGGAGCTTGTGGTTTTAATAAAGGTACTGCTTGACGTTGCATGTTAGATCCCATCAATGCACGGTTCGCATCATTATGCTCCAAGAAAGGAATCATTGATGCCGCGATAGATACGATTTGGTTAGGAGCAATATCCATAAACTCCAACTTCTCGGCTTCTACCATTGGGAAGTCACCTTCGTAACGTGCTTTTACTTTAGGAGTAGCAAAGTTTCCTTGCTCATCATAAACTGCATTACACTGTGCAATGGTTTTGCCCTCTTCGTCCTCAGCACTTAAGTAAGTTACTGGTTGGTCTATGCGAACTTTACCGTCTTCAACTTTTAAGTAAGGTGTTTCGATGAAACCCATACCGTTGATTTTTGCATGCACACATAATGAAGAAATCAAACCGATGTTTGGACCCTCAGGAGTTTCGATAGTACACAAACGACCGTAGTGCGTGTAGTGAACGTCACGAACCTCGAAACCTGCTCTATCGCGAGAAAGACCACCCGGACCTAAGGCTGATAACCTACGTTTGTGGGTAATCTCTGCCAATGGGTTGGTTTGATCCATGAACTGCGAAAGCTGGTTGGTTCCAAAAAACGAGTTAATTACCGATGATAATGTTTTAGCATTGATCAAATCGGCAGGAGTAAATACCTCGTTATCTCTGATGTTCATACGTTCACGGATGGTACGAGCCATACGCGCTAAACCAACACCAAATTGAGAGTAAAGTTGCTCACCAACTGTACGCACACGTCTATTACTTAAGTGGTCAATATCATCTACGTCTGCACGTGAGTTTGATAATTCAATTAAGTACTTCATGATGCTTACAATATCATCTTTGGTTAACACGCGAACTTCTGATGAAGTATTGCGGTTTAACTTACGGTTGATACGGTAGCGACCAACTTCTCCTAAATCGTAACGTTTATCAGAGAAGAACAACTTGTCAATTACGCCACGGGCAGTTTCCTCATCAGGTGGATCTGCGTTACGTAATTGGCGGTAAATATGCTCGTGAGCTTCTTTACCACTGTTAGCTGTATCTTTTTGTAAAGTATTTAAGATGATTGCGAAATCGTTGTGGTTCGATTCGTTTTTGTGCAATAAGATGGTTTTTACTTCTGCTTCAACAATTAGGTCGATGTGTTCATCTTCCAAAACGGTATCACGCTCAATAATTACCTCATTACGCTCAATAGAAACTACCTCACCGGTATCCTCATCAACGAAATCTTCAACCCAAGTTTTTAAAACCCTTGCAGCCAATTTACGACCAACAACTTTTTTCAAACCTGCTTTGCTTACCTTAATTTCTTCAGCTAAGTCAAATAAGTTTAAAATATCTTTATCAGTTTCGTAACCAATTGCACGAAGTAGGGTAGTAACCGGGAATTTTTTCTTACGATCGATGTAAGCATACATCACGTTGTTTACGTCTGTTGCAAACTCAATCCAGCTGCCTTTAAACGGAATAACACGAGCAGAGTATAACTTAGTACCGTTGGTGTGGTAGGTTTGTCCGAAGAACACACCCGGAGAGCGGTGTAATTGTGATACAATTACGCGCTCAGCACCATTAATCACGAAGGTTCCGCCTGGAGTCATGTAAGGAATAGTACCTAAGTACACATCTTGCACAATGGTTTGGAAATCTTCGTGTTCAGGATCGTTACATGATAAACGTAACTTAGCCTTTAACGGAACATTGTAAGTTAAACCACGCTCAATGCACTCGTCAATTGAGTAGCGAGGAGGATCAACAAAATAATCTAGAAATTCTAAAACGAAAATATTTCTGGTGTCTGTGATTGGAAAATTTTCCTGAAACACCTTGTACAGGCCTTCGTTAGCTCTGCTTTCCGATGTGGTATCGAGTTGGAAGAACTCCTTGAATGATTCTAATTGAACATCCAAGAAATCCGGATAATCGATTACCTTTTTAACAGTTGAGAAATTAATTCTTTCTCCTGTTTGCATCATTTTATTAGTCAATTGATTTTTGGGTTAAAATTTGACAAAACTTTGACAAAAAATAGCAATGTTTATAAACAAGAAATTGACCCTCGGCAGAGCCGGGGTCAAGTTCCTATAAGTGCGAGGGTAGAATTACTTCAATTCTACTTCAGCACCAGCTTCTTCAAGCTTAGCTTTTAAGCCTTCAGCTTCAGCTTTGTCAACGCCTTCTTTCACTGCCTTTGGAGCACCGTCAACTAATTCTTTAGCTTCTTTCAAGCCTAAACCTGTTAAGTCTTTAACAACTTTTACTACGTTTAATTTAGCTTGACCTGCGTTTTTCAAAATCACATCAAAAGTTGATTTTTCAGCAGCAGCTTCACCTGCACCAGCAGCAGCCGGAGCGGCAACAGCAACTGCAGCAGCTGCAGGCTCAATACCGTATTCGTCTTTAAGAATTGTTGCTAACTCGTTTACTTCTTTTACTGACAAGTTAACTAACTGTTCAGCAAACGCTTTTAAATCTGCCATTGTTTCTAAAATTTAATTTGTTATTAATTATTGATATTTTGTTTTTACTTAAGTCGAAATTATTCTGGGCGCTCAGATAATGTTTTAACAATACCTGCCAATTTGCCTCCGCTTGATTGTAAAGCTGAGATAACATTTTGTGCAGGAGATTGTAATAATCCGATAACCTCTCCAATAAGTTCGTTTCTTGATTTTAGTTTGGTTAATGCTTCTAATTGATCATCACCAATAAAGATATCAGAATCAATGTAAGCACCTTTCAATGCTGGTTTGGTATCTTTTTTTCTAAAATCTTTAATGATTTTGGCAGGTACTTTACTGTCGTTTGAAAATAACAATGCTGTGTTACCTTTTAAAACGTTGGTTAATTCACCAAAGTTTTTATCCGACTTTTCAATAGCTTTTTCAATTAAAGTGTTTTTAGCTACTTCCATAACTACACCTTCTTTAAAAAATGCCCTGCGCAAATCACTTGTTTTTTGTGCGTCTAATGAACTAACATCAGTTAAGTAAATGAAGTTACACTCGTTCAGCTTCTGAGTAAGTGTTTCGATGATTTCTGCTTTCTGTTCTCTATTCATAACTAACTGATTTATTAAATGCCCGGAATAGATTTAGTATCAACAGGTAAACCTGGGCTCATTGTTGATGAAATACTAACACCGCGGAAATACGTACCTTTTGCTGCAGATGGTTTTAACTTAGCAATGGTTTGAATTAACTCAACTGCATTTTCAGCTAATTTCTCAGGAGCAAATGAAGCTTTTCCAATTGATGTATGGATATTACCTTCTTTATCTACTTTAAAGTCGATTTTACCGGCTTTTACTTCTCTAACTGTTTTACCAATTTCGGTAGTAACTGTACCAGATTTAGGATTAGGCATTAAGTTACGAGGACCTAACACTTTACCTAATTTACCCAATTTAGCCATTACGTTTGGTTGTGTAACGATAATATCGATATCAACCCAACCTTGCTCAATTTTTTGGATAAACTCATCTAAACCTACATAATCAGCACCAGCTTCTTTAGCTTCAGCTTCTTTATCAGGTGTAACCAAGGCTAAAACTCTAACAGTTTTACCTGTACCGTGTGGTAGTGTAACTACACCACGAACCATTTGGTTAGCTTTTTTCGGATCTACCCCTAAGCGAATGTCAATATCAACTGAAGAATCAAATTTGGTTGAGGTAATCTCTTTAACCAATTTAGATGCTTCTGATAAAGCGTACTGCTTATTAGGCTCGATTTTAGCTAACGCTGCTTTTCTTTTTTTGCTAATCCTCGCCATTATATTGTTCTTTTTTCTTTCTTAATTTAATTCAGCAGGCATTTCACCTGTAACTGTGATACCCATTGAACGGGCTGATCCTGCAACCATTTTCATGGCAGACTCTAATTTAAAACAGTTCATGTCTTGCATCTTGTCTGCTGCTATTGCACGAACTTGATCCCAAGTTACTGAGCCTACTTTTTTACGATTTGATTCAGCAGAACCTACTGTGACTTTCGATGCTTCCATTAGTTGAGCAGTAACCGGTGGGGTTTTAATGATAAAATCGAATGATTTATCACTGTAAACTGAAATTACAACTGGCAATATTTTTCCTGCTTTATCTTGAGTTCTTGCATTGAATTGCTTGCAAAAATCCATGATGTTAACACCCTTAGAACCTAAGGCAGGACCGATTGGAGGTGCAGGATTAGCTGCTCCGCCTTTTACCTGTAATTTAATAAACCCTGTTAATTCTTTAGCCATAACGCTTTACTATTATAGTGCTTACGCACCTTGTATATACTTAATTAATTTTCTTTCTCTACTTGCACGTAATTCAACTCAAGTGGTGTACTTCTACCGAAGATTTTAACCATAACCTTAAGTTTCTTTCTGTCTTCCATTACCTCTTCAATCACACCACTAAATCCGCTGAATGGACCATCGATTACCTTAACAGTTTCGTTGACCAAGTACGGTTCGATGATGGTTTCACCTTGTTCAGCAACCTCATCAACATTACCTAAAATTCGATTAACCTCTGAGTTTCGTAATGGTGTAGGAGTGGCTTTACCGCCTAAGAAACCTACAACTCCATTTACTGAATCAATAATATGAGCAGTTTCTCCTATTAGCTCTGCTTGAATTAAAATGTAACCTGGTAGGTAGCTTTTTTCCTTAACCGTTTTCTTACCGTTTTTAATTTGATAAACTTTTTCGGTTGGAATCAGTATCTGAGGTACGTGCTTTAACAAGCCGGCTCTTTCTAATTCCGACTCAAGTTGTGCCTTTACCTTCTTTTCCTGACCGGTAACTGCTCTAACTACATACCATTTATACTGATCCTGTGACATTACGTTCATCTCTTTTTTTATATTTATTGAAATAGCTGATAGAAAAAGCCTAAGGCACCGCTGCCGGCTATATCAACTACATATATGATCAAAGCAATAATTAGTGATGCAATCATTACAATGATGGTACTTTCTTGTAATTCGCCCCATGTTGGCCATGTAACTTTATTTACAAGCTCATCATAAGATGCTTTAAAGTATTCGGTTAGTTTGCTCATATTATTTGTCTTGATCAAAAAAATATATTTGGCACGGACACAAGGATTCGAACCCTGATCAAAGGTTTTGGAGACCTCTATTCTACCATTGAACTATGTCCGTGTATTTAGACACTAAATGTTGGCTGGTTCCCCAACCAACATTCAGTATCTAATTTATTTAATTACTCGATGATTTCAGTTACCTGACCAGCACCTACTGTTCTACCACCCTCACGGATAGCGAAACGTAAACCTTTTTCCATCGCAATTGGAGCGATTAAAGTTACGTTGATAGTTACGTTATCACCAGGCATAACCATTTCCATACCTTCTGGCAAGTGAGTTTCACCTGTTACGTCAGTTGTACGGAAATAGAACTGAGGACGATATTTGTTAAAGAATGGAGTGTGACGTCCACCTTCGTCTTTTGATAATACGTAAATCTCAGCTTTGAATTTAGTGTGTGGCTTTACTGAACCTGGTTTGCAAATTACCATACCTCTACGGATTGATGTTTTGTCGATACCACGTAACAATAAACCTACGTTATCACCAGCTTCACCACGATCTAAGATCTTACGGAACATCTCAACACCAGTTACTACTGAAGTTAAGTTTTCTGCATCTAAACCGATGATTTCTACTGGATCGTTTGAGTTGATAACACCACGCTCGATACGACCTGTAGCAACAGTACCACGACCTGTGATCGAGAATACGTCTTCAACTGGCATCAAGAAAGGTAATTCAGTAGCGCGAGGAGGAACTGGAATGTAAGTATCTACTGCATTCATTAATTCCATAATTTTCTCAACCCATTTAGCATCACCATTCAAACCACCTAATGCTGAACCACGGATAACCGGAATTTCATCACCAGGGAATTCGTATTTGTTTAATAAATCACGGATTTCCATTTCAACGATTTCTAATAACTCTTGGTCATCAACCATATCCACTTTGTTCATGAATACAACGATACGAGGTACACCTACCTGACGAGCTAATAGAATATGCTCACGAGTTTGTGGCATTGGACCATCTGTTGAAGCTACTACTAGAATAGCACCATCCATTTGAGCAGCACCAGTAACCATGTTCTTTACGTAATCCGCGTGACCTGGGCAGTCAACGTGAGCGTAGTGACGGTTAGCAGTTGAGTACTCAACGTGAGCTGTATTAATAGTAATACCACGTTCTTTTTCTTCAGGAGCTGAGTCAATTGAATCGAATGAACGAGCTTCAGATAAACCAGCATCAGCTAAAACTTTAGTGATAGCAGCTGTTAAAGTGGTTTTACCATGATCTACGTGACCGATAGTACCAATATTAACGTGTGCTTTACTGCGGTCAAATTTTTCTTTTGCCATAGTTGTGTTGTTTTATTTTTTTAATTTAAGTTTTTAAAATGCCAAAAGCCGCGCGCAATAATGCACTCAGCCTATGTTGTATTTATTCAGGGAAACACAACTAAAACCATCTACTTCACTAACTCTTTATTTAGAGCTGTTGATGAGAATTGAACTCACGACCTCTTCCTTACCAAGGAAGTGCTCTACCCCTGAGCTACAACAGCTTGTTTAAGTATTGAGGTGATTAGGTTTAAATTAACCACCTCAACTTAAATTTCGAGCGGGAGACGAGGCTCGAACCCGCTACCTACAGCTTGGAAGGCTGTCGCTCTACCAAATGAGCTACTCCCGCAGGTTTAATAAATTTTAAAAGATTACACGCCTCTTCACTGATCTTTGTTCACTCATCTTTTAACCTAATGATGGTGGTGGGGAGAGAAGGATTCGAACCTTCGAAGCCGAAGCAACGGATTTACAGTCCGTCCCATTTGACCGCTCTGGAATCTCCCCATACCTATCAAGGTGAGCCACTTGCCGGAATCGAACCAGCGACCTACTGATTACAAATCAGTTGCTCTACCAGCTGAGCTAAAGTGGCTTGTTGAGTTGGGCTATTGCTAGCCTTGTTCAGTATTTTCAATATTTAAAGAACTATCTTGTTTACCTTACTTTCCTAAAAAAGGACTGCAAATGTAGTAATTTACAAGATGTATGCAAATTTTTGGAAGCAAAATTTCAAATTAACGCTTTTATAGAGGCGTTGTGTTGTGTAACAGCGGGTGCAAAAGTGTTGGTTTGAGAAATAATATGCAAACTTTTTTTTTATCTGTGCTGATTATCAAGCAAAATATTTACAAAAAAGCCCGTTATGTAACATAACGGGCCTTCTTTACAGCAGTAATTACACTATTTGGCAACTACTTTTTCTTTATATTTTTTAACCTGAGCCACTAATTTATCCAATACCATATCGGTGGCGGCCTCAAATGTGCTCGCTTGTTCTTTGGCAAATATAGGATTGCCGTTTATGTTTATCTTAACCTCTACAGTTTTATTTTCCTTTTCACTGTCTTTTTCTACTCTCAGGTATACATCTGTGCTTTTTATTCCATCATAAAAGGTTTGCACTTTTTCCATTTTTTTAGTGATAAAGTCTAACAACCTGTAATCGGCTGTAAAGTGGATGGATTGAATGTCTACTTTCATATGTTTTTTGTTTAATTGAACTTTTTTGCTGCCTGCTCAGCTATTAGTTCGGTTATTACGTGTGTGGCAGGAATGTTTTATGCTCTGGGGTGCCGTGTTTTGTGTATGTTTTTTAACCGCTCGATACTGTTATGAGTATATACTTGTGTTGCAGCTAAGCTTGCATGACCCAATAGTTCTTTGATTGCATTTAAATCTGCGCCTTTATTAAGCAAGTGGGTTGCAAAGGTGTGCCTTAACACGTGTGGACTCTTTTTATCAATTGTGGTTACCATACTTAAAAAACGGTTAACGATATTGTAAACTGATTTAGGGTACATTTTATTGTTGGAGGTTAATGCGAATAACTGCTCGTTATTCAAACCTTCCTGAACCTTAAGATTTAAATATTTTTGAATCTCTTGATTGAGTTCTTTGGTTATGGGTATTATTCTTTCTTTGTTTCGTTTTCCTAATACTTTAATGGTTTGACGGTAGCTGTCAAAATCAGAAGTTTTTAACTCAATCAACTCTGACAAACGAACTCCGCAGGTGTAAAATAAAAGTAGTATAAGTTTGTTGCGTTGTCCTTCAAAATCCTGTCTAAACAACATTTCATTTTCGCTGTTGTTAAACTCGTAATCAAACAACTTATTGATATTTTGTTCTTCAACAAAAGTGGGTAGCTTTTTGGCAACTTTAGGTGCTTGTACTTTTGCTACCGGGTTATTAGTTACCATTTCTTCTTTCAACAAATACTTAAAGTAACTGCGCAGTGCAGATAACTTACGGGCCACACTTCGTGGTTCGTTGTTGTTATTCATTAAATCAACCAACCAAGTTCTAATGTGTTGGTGGCTGATCAAGTTTGGCGAATCTATTTCAAATTGTTGTTGGACGAATAAACTGAATTGGTCGAGGTCTTTTTGATACCCACGGATGGTATGAGCGGAGAAATGCTTTTCGTAATTTAAGTAATTAATAAATTGCTGAATGGTTGTAAGCATTTCAATCAGGTTTTGTTACAATATCAAATATACTAGAATAGTTGATATTTGAGTATGATTTGAGTAAGTTTTTTTTATTACTAAAAACCTAAACGAACTGCTAAGTAAAAATTTCGGCCCATGGCACTTATTCCACTAGCAAAAAGGCGGTAATGGGTGTCCAAAATATTCTCTACTCCGGTTTGTAAATTGATGGCTATTCCTCTCTTAAAAATATGGTATTGCAACTTCGCGTTTATTGTGTACCATGCTGGCATAC